>CAYYWA010000165.1:0-12199 GCA_964475255.1 uncultured Sorangium sp. | reverse complement strand
CGTCGCCCGCGCCGCGCGGCGTGCGGCAGGCAAGCCCGACGTGGGCGCCGCGCTCGCCGTGAACCCCTACAAGCCGGGAGATCGAGTCCGAGTGCGCTGGCGGGGCTCCGTGTACTCGGCCATCGTCCTCGAGGTGATCGCGAAGGATCGCGTTCGCGTCCACTACGAAGGGCACGAGACGGCCTGGGACGAAACGGTATCGCTGGACCGCATCGTCACTCGCCCTTGAGCCCAGATTTTTGAGCAGCGTTGGGGCGCGCTCGAGCCGCTCACTCGCCGGGCATCCTTCCGACGGCGCGAAGGCCGGCAAGCAGCCGACTCCGATCTTCCACCGAGAGCAGAAGCGGGTCCCGCGCGGTCGCCGCGCGGGCTCGACACAGCCACAAGTCCGCTGAGGGCGCGTCGCCGAGCGCCAGATGCGTGAGGCCGCGGTAGAGCGCGTAGCGGACCCGCTGGTCGGCCGTGAGCGCCTCGAGGTTTGGCCCGAGGGCGCGGAGACGGGCGAGCGCGCGCGGCGACTGCCCGGCCTCGAGCTCGTTCACGGCCGCTGACAGGGGAGAGGCGCAGCCGCCAGCCAGAAGGAGCTGGCAAATGACGAGGACTCTCGAAGGGCCGGGGCGCATGACCTCCTCGTCGAGGCCGCCGGCGTTCCGGTTGCGTCCGATTTCGGGAAAAAGCGCGCGCCGGGGCTTGCCGATCCGGCCGTCAGGCACATGCTTCGCGGCCCCCAATGAAGCCCGTACGCCCCGATTTGCGCAACGTCGCCATCATCGCCCACGTGGACCACGGCAAGACGACGCTCGTGGACGCCATGTTGCGCCACACCGGCGTATTTCGGGAGAACGAAGCGGTCGTCGAGCGCGTCATGGACTCGAACGAGCTCGAGCGCGAGCGCGGGATCACCATCCTCGCGAAGCACTGCAGCGTTCGGTACGGAAGCACGACCATCAACATCATCGACACGCCGGGTCACGCCGACTTCGGTGGCGAAGTCGAGCGCACGCTGAAGATGGCCGACGGCGTGCTCCTGCTCGTGGACGCGGCCGAGGGGCCCTTGCCGCAGACGCGCTTCGTTCTCGGCAAGGCCATCGAGCTGTCGCTGCCGATCGTGGTGGTCATCAACAAGATCGACCGGCAGGACGCGCGTCCCAACGACGTGCTGAACGAGGTGTTCGATCTGTTCTGTGAGCTCGGCGCGAGCGATGCACAGGCCGACTTTCCGACTCTGTACGCGATCGGTCGAGAGGGGGTGGCGAAGCGCCGCCTCGAGGATCCCGCGGATGGGCTCACTCCACTGTTCGAGACCATCCTCGAGCGCGTCCCGCCGGCGCGCGGCGAGCTCGAAGGCTCCTTCCAGCTGCTCGTTCACAACATCGAGCACGACGAGTACGTCGGCCGGCTCGCGATCGGACGTGTCGCGCGCGGCACGCTGCAGGTCGGCGACGGCGTGAGCTGCCTCGGTCTCGAGCGCACCGTGAGCCAGCGTGTGAGCGCGATCTACGCCTTCGAGGGGCCACGACGCGTGAAGATCGAGTCTGCGCGCGCCGGCGACATCATCGCCCTCGCCGGTTTCGCGGACGTCGAGATCGGCGACACCATCGGCGCAGGCGAACGGCCCGAGCCGCTGCCGCGCATCCGCGTCGAGGAGCCCACGATCCAGGTCCGCTTTCTCGTGAACACGTCGCCGTTCGCCGGCAAGGCGGGGCGCTGGGTCACGTCTCGACACCTTCGCGAGCGGCTGTTGCGCGAGGCACGGCGCAACCTCGCGCTCCGCGTGGAAGAGACGGACGAGCCCGACAATTTCATCGTGTACGGGCGCGGCGAGCTGATGCTCGCGATCTTGGCCGAGACCATGCGTCGCGAGGGCTACGAGTTCGCGCTCGGCATGCCCGAGGTGGTGGTGCGCGACGTGGAGGGCGTTCGATCGGAGCCCGTCGAGCTCGTCATCGTGGACGTGCCCGACAGCTACATTGGGGCGGTCACGACGCGGCTCGGCGAACGCCGCGGCCAGATGACGAAGCTCACCAACCTCGGCTTCGGACGGACGCGCGTCGAGTTCCGCGTCCCGTCGCGCGGCCTGATCGGCTTTCGTTCGGCGTTCTTGACCGAGACGCGCGGTCTCGGCTTGCTGAACTCCATGTTCGACGGCTGGGAGCCGTACTCCGGGCCGATGCTCAGGCGCCCCAACGGAGCGCTCGTGGCCGATCGGGCCGGCGAGACCACGCCCTATGCGCTCTTCCATCTCGAGCCGCGCGGCGTGCTCTTCGTCGGGCCCGGGACGAAGGTGTACGAGGGCATGATCGTGGGCGAGCACAATCGGGCGAACGATCTCGACGTGAACGTGACGCGCGAGAAGAAGCTCACGAACATCCGCGCGGCAGGCAGGGACGACAACGTGATCCTCACGCCGCCGCGCGTCCTCAGCATCGACAGCGCGCTCGACTTCATCGATCGCGACGAGATCGTCGAAGTGACGCCCGACGCCGTGCGCGTCCGCAAGCGCGTCCTCGAGGGGCGCCGCCGCCCGCGCCGCGCCGCCGCTGGACGCGCGGGGGCCCACTGCCGCGGCTCGAACGTTGCGCGCGGCGACTTTCGAGACGACGGTCGGCTTCGCGGTGGACTGCTCGGCAACACCGGCATCCTCCCTTTCCCTGTGGGGACGCAGCCCCCGCTCCGGGGGAGTGAATCCGGCGGAGCTTCACCCCCAAGGTTTGGAGCCCCAACCCCAAACGATCATCGCCGGCGTCGATCACCCCGCGCGGGCGACGCGCTCGGGGAGGCGTTGGGGGGGGAGGCGCTCGGCGACGGCCGAGAGCAAGGGACGGAGGCTCGTCGCGTCGATGGCGCTCACGGCCACGCCGTCGCGAGACTCGGTGAGCGCTCGCTTCTGCTCGGAGTCGAGGCGGTCCACCTTGTTGTAGACGCGCAGGCGCGGCCGCTCGGAAAGCCCGAGCTGCTCGAGAATGCTGTCCGTGGTCTCGAGGTGTTCGTCGGACTCGGGATCGGAGGTATCGACCACTTCGAGGATGAGATCGGCGTCGGCGGCCTCCTCGAACGTGGCGCGGAAGGCGTTGAACAGCCCTTCGGGCATGTTGCGGATGAACCCGACCGTGTCCGTCAAGACCACGCTGCGGCCGCCCGGCAACGTGAGCCGGCGGGCGCGGGGATCGAGCGTGGCGAACAGTCGGTCTTCCGCCAGCACGCCAGCGTTCGTGAGCGCGTTGAGCAGGGTGCTCTTGCCGGCGTTCGTGTAGCCGACGAGCGCGACGACGGGGAGCTCGCTCTCGAACCGGCGCCGGCGCCGTTCGCGGCGCTGCGCGGCAAGGGACGAGAGATCCCGCTCGAGGCGGTGCACGCGCTCGCGCGCGCGTCGGCGCCCGATCTCGAGCTTCGTTTCGCCCGGTCCGCGGCCACCGATTCCGCCCGTCAGGCGTGACAGCGAGTCGTCTTTCTGCTGCAAGCGCGGCAGGGCGTACTTGAGCTGCGCGAGCTCGACCTGCAGCTTGCCATCCCGCGACTCGGCGCGTTGCGCGAAGATGTCCAGGATGAGCTGCGTCCGGTCGATGACCTTGAGATCGGTCTTGGCCGAGATGCTGCTCGCCTGGGACGGCGTGAGCTCGCAGTCGAAGATCACCGTCTCCGCGTCGAGATCGATGCCGCGCATCACGATTTCGTCGAGCTTGCCTTGCCCGACCACCCAACGGGGATCGGCGCGGTCGCGGAGCTGGACCACGGAGTCTACGACCTCGACCCCCGCCGTGCGCGCCAGACTCTCGAGCTCGGCGAGCCGAGAGCGCGCGCGGGCCAGGGCGCCGGGACGGCGCTTGTCACCCACGTGAACGAGGATGGCGCGGCCGTCCTTGGCCACGCGCCGCGCCCGACGGCGCTGCGCGAACTCCGCCTCGAGCGAGCCGATGAGCTGCCCGAAGTGCGGCTGCGGGTGGCCATACGGCACGGGGCCCACCACCTCGTATGGGCGGCTTTCCCCGTTGTCGTCGCGCGGAGGCACGTTGTACGCCCAGGTCATCGAGCGCGCTTCGCCCTCGGGCGAGAGCAGGATCGCCGCGACCAAGTCGAGCCGAAGGCGCGTGAGGTCCACGAGATCGTCGCGCGTGAGCGGCTCACCGTACAAGTGCGTGTGGACGAGCCGTAGCGCGCGGAAGCGCCCCTCGGCGGCTCGGAGGCGCCCGATGTCCGGCAGCATGAGACTGCTGGCGCTCCCGACGATCACGCAATCGACCTCGCCCGATCGGTGCACGAGCGCGCCCACCTGCCGCCGCGTCTCGCGCGAAGCGTCCACCAACGAGCGAACCAGCTCGGGTGTCACGATTCGGTCGCTGGGGACGCGACGCCGATAGATGCGCTCGAGAGTCCGGAGGGCGCTCGGGGGTAACCCCGTCCTGTTCCCGTAGACTTCGGCCATACGTAGACTGACCGGTAGACCTTGCCACACTTTCCGCGGGGGAGCACGCGTTTCCCTCCGGCGGGACCGCTCGGCACGGCGGCTTTCCCGTGTTCCGAGCACCTTCCGCGCTCGGGCACGTGTGAGCCATACTCCCGGCCCCCATGGCCCTCCTCACCCCGCTCCCTCTCGATGAGGCGCGTGCTCTCGGCGCCGCCTATGGGCTCGAGATTGCTTCGATCGAGCCGCTCGCGCTCGGGTCGGTAAACTCCAATTTTCGGCTGATCGCGGAGAGCGGGGAGACCTACTTTGCTCGTTTGTACGAGGAGCAACCGTTCTCTGGCGCCGAGGCGGAGCTCCACTTGCTCGGTGCGCTCGCCGCGGAAGGCGTGCCCGTAGCGGGACCCCTCGAGACGCGGGACGGGCGCGGCGTGCTCGTCCATCGAGGCAAGCCGTTCGCGATTTTTCCCTGGGTGGAGGGAGACTGGCTGTGCCTGCGCAGTGTCGAGGAACATCACTGTCGCGCCGTGGGCGAGAGTCTCGCGCGCGTTCACCTCGCGACGCCGCGGGTCGGCCCGCTCTCTCCTGGAAGGTTCCGCCCGGAAGACATGCTGGCGCGTCTCGAGGCGCTTCCTCGGGAAGCCACGGAGCGGTTGGAGCCGAACATCGCGCGAATCCGTGAGCGCTATGCGGTGTATCGCGCTCGCCGAGACGCCTCGCTGCCCGCCGGCATCTGCCACGGGGACCTGTTCCGAGACAACGTGCTCTTCCGGGGGGATCGCATCGCGGCGCTCCTGGACTTCGAGAGCGTGAGCTGGGGGAGCTTCGTCTACGACGTGGCGGTGACGGTGCTCGCTTGGTGCTACCGAGACGCATTGGTGCCCGAGCTCGCGCGCGCCCTGGGTCGCGGATACGCGGAGGTCCGGCGCCCTTCTGCCGCCGAGCTCGCCGCGCTAGACGTGGAAGCGGCGCTCGCGTGTCTCAGGTTCGCGACGACCCGCATCACCGATTTCGAGCTCCGCCGCGCTCCGGACGCGCCGCCCGGGCGGGACTATCGGCGCTTTTTGCAGCGACTCGACGCCGTCGAGCGCGGCGCGCTCGAGCCACTCCGGGACGCGCTCGGGACCTGAATTTGGAACGCCCATTCGGCAAGCGGATCGGCGCTCTCGTGGAACGGAAGGAACGAAGCCAATGACCCTCGCACGAGGGGGGCGATTGCCCCTCGCCATCGACGCCGCCATGGAGCGGCTGAACACGAGCGTCGACATCGACGCGGAGCTCTGGCGCGAGGACATCGCGGGCTCCATCGCCCACGCGCGCGGGCTCGGGCGCGCGGGCCTGCTCAGCGATGACGAGGTCTCCGCCATCGTCGGCGGCCTCGAGCGCATTCGCGAGGAGATCGAAGCGGGCAGCTTCCGCTGGGATCCCGCGCGCGAGGACGTGCACATGAACATCGAGGCGCGCCTCGTCGAGATCATCGGACCGGTGGGCGGAAAGCTGCATACCGGGCGCTCGCGCAACGACCAGGTGGCGACCGATCTCAGGCTCTACTGTCGGCGTCGCGGTGAGGAAGCCCTCGCCGCGATCGCAGGACTCGCTTGCGTGCTCGTGGACCGCGCCGAAGCCGAGCTCGACACGCTGATGCCGGCGTACACGCACCTCCAGCGCGCGCAGCCCTCGCGGCTCGCGCACCATCTGCTCGCTTGGCAGGAGCTGCTCGTGCGCGACCACGGCCGGCTCGCGGATGCCCTGGCGCGGACGAACGAGTCCCCGCTCGGCGCGGGCGCCGTCGCCGGCAGCGGGCTGCCGCTCGACCGAGCCGGCGTCGCGGCGGAGCTCGGCTTTTCGCACCCGATGCGAAACTCGATCGATGCCACCGCGAGCCGCGACTTCTTGATGGAGATCGCGGCGGCGCTCGCCATCCTCGGCGTGCATCTGTCGCGCATCGGTGAGGAGATCGTGCTCTGGTCGACGAGCGAGTTCGGGTTCATGACGCTGAGCGACGCGTTCTCGACGAGCTCTTCCATGATGCCGCAGAAGAAGAACCCGGACGTCGCCGAGCTCGTGCGGGGGAAAGCGGCGCGGCTCATCGGCTCGCTCACCGCTCTGCTGGTGCTGGAGAAGAGCTTGGCATTCGGGTACGGCCGGGATCTGCAGGAAGACAAGCGTCCGATCTTCGACGCATTCGAGGGAGCGATCGTCGCCCTGCACGCGCTCACGGGAGCGCTCGCGACCGCGACGTTCCGGCGCGAGGCCCTCGAGGGGGCGCTCCTTCGAGGCCACCTCTGCGCAACCGACCTCGCCGACTTCTTGGCGGTGCGCGGCGTTCCGTTCCGGGAGGCGCACCACGTCGTCGGCGCTCTCGTTCGCGAGGCGGACACGCGCGGCGTGGAGCTTTCCGAGCTTCCCGCCGACGTGCTGGCCGCTGCCCACCCGTTGCTGACGGGTCCCGAGCTCGCCGTGGCGCTCGATCCCCGGGCTTCGGCGGAACGACGGTCGCTCGTCGGGGGGCCCGCGCGGGCCCGGGTTCGAGACGCCATCGTCGACGCGCGGCAGCGCTGGGCCTCCCTCGCCGGCGAGAGCGCGTAGCGCGCATGGTCCTCGCGCCCGCGGAGCCCAGCCCGCGAACACCCGCTTCGGAGCCGCCGCAGTTCTTCGCGACGGCTGCGAAGGGCACCGAGCGCGCCTTGCGCGACGAGCTCCGGGAGCTCCGCTTCTCCTCGGTGCGCGCCGACCGCGGCGGCGTGCACTTCGGGGGAGCCCTCCGGGAAGGCTACCGGGCTTGCCTGTGGTCGCGCATCGCGATGCGCGTGCTCATGCGGCTCGCGACCTTCGACGCCCCGAACGAGCGAGCGCTGTACGACGGAGTCCGCGCCGTCGACCTCGAATCCGTCCTCACGCCGCGACACACGCTCGCGGTGGGCGCGGCGTGTCGCTCGAGCCGCCTCACGCACACCGAGTACCTCTCGCAGCTCACGAAGGATGCGATCGTGGATCGCCTCCGCGATCGGCACGGCTCACGGCCGAACGTCGACAAGCGCGATCCCGACGTGCGGCTCTTCGTGCACCTCGCGAACGACGTCGCGACGCTGTACCTCGATCTCGCTGGCGAGCCGCTGAACCGACGGGGTTTTCGTCCGGGCGGCGCCGAAGCGCCGCTGAAAGAGACCCTGGCCGCTGCCGTGTTGCGCTATTCCGGCTGGGATCGCAGGAGCGCGCTCCTCGATCCCTTCTGCGGCTCGGGTACGTTGCTCATCGAGGCGGGCCTCTGGGCGGAGAACCGTGCGCCCGGGCTCTCGCGCGAGCGATTCGGGTTCGAGCGCTGGGCGCGCTTCGACGCGGCCGAGAGGGAAGCCTTCGAACGGCAGCGGGCGGAGGCTCGGGCGGCGCTCGTTCGCGAGCTGCCACCGCTGATCGGCCGGGACACCTCCGAAGAAGCCCTCGCGCTCGCGCGTTCGGCGGCGAAGCGCGCCTCCCTTCCGCTCACCCTCGAAGTGGGGCGCGCTCGCGACGCCACCCTTTCGGAGGCCGGTGCGGTCGTGGCCAATCCGCCGTACGGCAAACGCCTCGGGCGCCCCGCCGAGCTCGCGCGCGACCTGGCCTTCTTGGTGGATCGTCACCCGAACGCCCACGTTTCGTTTCTGCTCGCCGAGGCGCAGCCGATGGGGCGCACGCGACGCCGGCCCGAGCCGCCGCGGCACGTCTTCAATGGGGATCTGCCGTGTGTCGTTCGCAGCTGGGCGCCCCGCCGCTCCGAGGCGCGCGGCTAGCCCCAAAAAAGGCTCACGGCTCGGGTGGGACGAAGCCGGTATACGTCCAGCGCGCCGGAGCGGGCTCGGACCTCGAGAACGCGCCCGTTTGCCAGAGCACGAACAGTGTTCCCAGCGCCGTCCCCGCGCCGACGAGCGCGATCGTGGCCCAACTGGGCACCGGCTCGGATCGGGGGGCCCGTGTCGCCGCAGCGTTCGGTGGCGGACGAAGCGGCGTGATGGCTCCCGGATCGGGCTGGAACGGTCCGCATCGGGCGCCGCGGCAGAGCGCGAGCTCGATGCCGTCTCGGCCGCGCCGCGCCACGGCCCAGGCTCGACACGCGACATCCGGGTAGGGGACGACTCCGGCGTCGGTGGTCCGCTCGATCGCGAGATCCGCGGCGCTGCACGGCGAGGGCACCGGTAGCTCCAGCGTGGGTGCGGGGCTCTCGGGCGAAATCGAGACCCAGCCCGCCCAGATGGGCTCGCCGAGGCGCAGCACGCGAACGTGGTGCTCGCCGGGCGGACGCTCGAGCGGCAGCGTCGAGACCTCGCCGTTCCACACGAGCTCGTCGCGTGGAGTGAGGCCGCGCAGCGACACCGTGACGGCCCCGGGCACGGGCTCGCTCCCGACCTCGGTCGTGCCGAACGGTGAGGCGCGCTCGGGTTCGAGCACGCGCGCTTGCCTCGCGAGCGCGACGGCCTGCGTCGGTCGCGTCGTGCGGGCGAGCTCCGCGGCGAGCGCGTGCCGCTCTGCCATCAGCCATGCGGCTTGGGGCAGCTCGGGGTGGGCGCGGAGCAGCGCTTCGATCTCCGCGAGGGCCGACCAGGCCTGGGCCTCCGAAAGAGCGGCCGCTCCGGTGCGCGCTCGCTCGAGGAGGTCCTCGATACGGAGCACCAGGTCGGCGGAGTAGGGGGTTACCCCACTTTGGGTGGACGACGCCCGCACGGGGACGAGCTTCACCGATAAGCTCCCCTCGAAACGCCGAATTGCGGGTGAAAGCCCGGGATCACTCGCGAGGGAGGCCCCGAGGACGACCAGGGGGAGCAGAGGAGTCACGTCGAACGGCGTGGTATCGTGCCGAAATGGCGGCGGGCGCTGAACCAGTCGCTCATGAGTCCGTTCTGTTCTAGGCCGAGGCTATCGTGCAGCTGGACTTCGTCAATCGCGAGCTGACCATCAAGCTCGTTTATTACGGCCCAGCGCTCAGTGGCAAGACCACGAACCTCGTGGCCCTCCACCAAGCCGCCGATCCCGGCTCGAGCGGGCGCTTGATGACCCTCGAGACCCGCGACGATCGGACGCTCTTCTTCGACCTCTTGCCCCTTCGATTCCGGACACCGGGCGGGCTCTCCGTGCGGCTGAAGGTCTTCACCGTTCCCGGGCAGGTGATCCACGCGGCCACGCGGCGCCTCGTCGTGCAGGGCGCGGACGGAATCGCGTTCATCGCGGATTCCAGGATTTCGGAGACGCAGCACAACGCCGATTCGTTCCTGGACCTGAAACACAACCTGAAGGAGCACGGGCTCCTCCTTCACGACATGCCGGTCGTGATTCAGTTCAACAAGCGCGACATGCCTGGTGTGCGCCCCGAGGCCGAGATCGCGGAGCTCGCCGCGCGCGGGCGCGAGCCCGTGTATCTCGCCGTGGCGACCCAGGGTGTCGGGGTCATCGAGAGCTTCATCGGGCTCTTGCATCTGACCTTCGGCTCGCTCGATGCCGCGCACGATCTCGGGCAGAAGTTCGGCTTCGATGCGGGCGCGCTGCTCGAGGAGGTAGCCGAGAAGCTCGGCACCCAGCAGCCCGTCCGCGATATTCTCTCCGCGTGTGTGGGGGGAGCGCTCGACGTGCTCCGTCCGGAGGCCGCCGAATCATGACGGCTCCGGCGGTGCTCACCGCCATCGAGGACGTCTGCCCGCGGCTCGAGGACCTCGTCCATCGGGATGCGCTCGGCGAGCTGCTCGGAAGCGCTCTCGCTTTGTTCGGGGTCCCCGTGCGGCTCTATGGGCAAGACGGGCGACTCCTGGCAGGCGCCGCCGACGAGAGCGAGTTGTACGCGACGCTCGGCGAGCATCGCCGAGTCGGCGAGCGCATTCGGCAGATCGTCGCCGACGTGAAGCAACTCGACCCCGACCCACGCGCCGACGCGCGCCGGGAGTGCGTGACGGGTGCCGTGTATCGCGTGGTTCGGCTCGAGTACGACGGGCACCCGATGGGGCGGCTCATCTTCGGCCCCTATGCCTCGCCCGAGGTCGACGGCCCTTCCGAGCAGTTGTTCGAGCTCGCTCCGGAGCTCGACCGAGCTCGTATCGCCGAGCTCTACGAGAAGCTGCCACGAGTCGCGGACGAGGTCGTGCTCTCGGTGGCTCGTCATCTGTCGCGAACCTTCGAGCTCATCTTGTTCAGCGAGCACCGTGCCCTGCTCACGAGCAACATGCACCTGGCGAGCGTGCGCGAGAGCTTTCGCGAGCTCGAGGAGAAGACGCGAAAGCTGGAGGAAGCGAACGCGCGCCTCACGGAGCTCGACCGACTGAAGAGCAACTTTCTCGCGACGGTCTCTCACGAGCTCAGGACGCCGCTCACGTCCATCATCGGCTACAGCGAGATGCTCGTGGAGGGGCTCGCCGGCGATCTCACGGGGGAGCAGCGGGAATTCGTGAGCACGATCCGCGAGAAGGGGGACCAGCTACTCGCCTTGATCAAGGGCCTGCTCGACCTTTCCAAGCTCGAAAGCGGCATGGCGAGCCTCGCTCGGGACTACATCCAGGCCGACCGGGTCGTCGAAGACGTGCTCGCCACGGTGCAGCCGCACGCCCGCAAGAGGCAGGTGGCGGTCGTGGAGCGAATCGAGGCCGGTCTTCCGCGCGTGCACGCCGACGCCGGCCGGCTGCGTCAGCTCCTCCTGAACCTGGTGGACAACGCCATCAAGTTCACGAACCCCGGCGGGTGCGTGTCGATCGAGGTTCGGCTCACCAGCATGGATCCCGAGAAGATGCACGGCTCGCAGGGGGTGGTCCTGCTCGGGAGCCGCCGCGCCGCGATCGAGTTCCGCGTGGCCGACGACGGCATCGGGATTCCCGCGGCCGAGCGCGACAAGGTCTTCGAGCCGTTTTATCAGGTCGATTCGAGCTCGACCCGCGAGCAGGGGGGCACC
The DNA here is from genome assembly GCA_964475255.1 of uncultured Sorangium sp. Classification (GTDB taxonomy): domain Bacteria; phylum Myxococcota_A; class Polyangia; order Polyangiales; family Polyangiaceae; genus PMG-095. Next base: position 893 of record CAYYWA010000165.1, on the reverse strand, counting down.
GGGCTCGGCCTCTCCATCGTCAAACGCCTCGTCGAGGCGCACGGGGGACGCGTGAGCATCGAAGACAACGTGCCGCGCGGCACCGTGTTCGTCGTCTTGCTCCCACTCCGGTTCAGCTCTCTCGGCTAAGCTCCGCCCGTGCGGACACGTTCGAGCTCGGAGCTGTCACGGATCGCCCTGGCCGCGCGGATGCTCGGCCGCTCCGCGAGGGCGGCGATCGAGACGGGCATCGGTGATGACGCGGCCGTGCTGCGGCTCTCGGGGCGCGTCGTTTGGACCGTGGACGCGGCGGTGGAAGGCGTGCACTTCGATCGCCGCTTCATGACCCTCGATGACGTCGGGTTCCGCTCCTTCCAGGCGGCGGTGAGCGACTTGGCGGCCATGGGCGCTCGCCCGGTGGCGGCGCTCTCCGCGCTCGCGTTGCCCGAGCGCTTCTCCGACCGGGACCTCGAGCGCCTGCTTCGGGGTCAGGCCGAAGCGGCGCGCGCGCTCGGCTGCCCGATTGTCGGCGGGAACTTCACGCGGGCGAGCGAGCTCTCGATTCACACCACCGCGCTCGGCAGCGCGCGCTCACCCCTCACGCGGAGCGGCGCGCGCGTGGGGGACGAGCTTTGGTTGCTCGGCGACGTTGGGCTCGCCGCCGCGGGGCTCGCGGCGCTCACCGCGGGGCGCACGCGCGGCGCGGCGCTCGCGCTGGGCATGAGCGTCGCACGCGCCGGCTGGACGCGGCTCGATGCGCTGTTCGCCCGCTGGCTGCGCGCCGGCAACACCCCCGTCGCCCTGCTCGCCAACAAGGCGGAGGGCGCTGCGGCCGAACATGGCATCATGGAGGCCTATTCGCTCGGCTTTGGCGAACCCGTCGCCATTTCCGCCGAGCATGGTCAGGGCTTGGC
>CAYYWA010000164.1:0-12241 GCA_964475255.1 uncultured Sorangium sp. | reverse complement strand
TGGCTGCGCTACGCGCCCGTCGCGGACGGCGGGCGCCTCGCGGAGTACCGCGCCGCGCTCTCGGAGGGGCTGTTCCCAGCCCCCTCACCCACCCTGCGCGCCGCACACGACGAGCTGATGCACGGGCTCTTTGGCTTGCTCGGGGCCGCACCGCGAGCCGTGGACACGCTCAGCGGCGGGTTGATCGCCGGCACGAAGCAGAGCACGCCGCTGCTCGAGTCGCTCGAGCTCGCGGCCGAGCTCGAACGGGCGGGCCGCGAGGGATACGCGCTCGTGCGCCGGCGCGTGAACGGCGCGGAGTGTCTGGTGCTCGCCGCGAACACGGACATCGGCGTGCTCTACGGTGTGTTCGGGCTGCTCCGACTCCTCGCGACCGAGCGGAGCCTCGAGTCCCTGTCCCTCGTCGACGCGCCGCGCTCGCAGCTGCGCTTGCTGAACCACTGGGACAACCTCGATCGCACGATCGAGCGCGGCTACGCGGGCTTTTCGCTCTGGGACTGGCACAAGCTGCCCGACTACGTCTCGCCCCGGTACACGGACTACGCGCGTGCGAACGCCTCGCTCGGCATCAATGGCGCCGTGCTCACCAACGTGAACGCGAACTCCGTCGTGCTGCGGCCCGAATACCTCGAGAAGGTGCGCGCGCTCGCCGAGGTGTTCCGACCGTACGGCATTCGCGTCTACTTGACCGCGCGCTTCAGCGCTCCGATGGAGCTCGGCAAGCTGCCCACCGCCGATCCGCTCGACGCCGACGTCGCGCACTTCTGGCGCGAAAAAGCGACCGAGCTCTACCGCGCGATCCCCGACTTCGGCGGCTTCGTCGTGAAGGCGAACTCCGAGGGCCAGCCCGGCCCGCACGACTACGGGCGCACCCACGCCGACGGCGCGAACGTGCTCGCGGACGCGCTCGCCGAGCACGGCGGGCTCGTGATCTGGCGCGCCTTCGTCTACGACCAGGACGTCCCGACCGATCGCGCGCGACAAGCCTACGACCAGCTCGTCCCGCTCGACGGCGCGTTCCGACCGAACGTGCTCTTGCAGGTCAAGAACGGCCCCATCGACTTCCAGCCGCGCGAGCCGTTTCATCCGCTGTTCGGCGCGATGCCGAACACGCCGCTTCTGCTCGAGTTCCAGATCACGCAGGAGTACCTCGGCTTCGCGACGCACCTCGCGTACCTCGCGCCGCTCTTCGAAGAGACGCTGAACGCGGACACCCACGCCCAGGGGCCCGGCTCGCTCGTCGGCCGCGTGGTGGACGGCAGCTTGCATGGCTACGCGCGCTCGGGCCTCGCGGGCGTCTCGAACATCGGCGACGAGCGCACGTGGTGCGGCCACCCGTTCGCCGCGGCGAACTGGTACGCGTTCGGCCGCCTCGCCTGGGACTGGACGCTCTCCTCGGAGCGCATCGCCGACGAGTGGCTCCGCCAAACCTTCTGCACCGATCCGCGCTTCCTCGAGCCCGCACGGGCGATGATGCTCGGCTCGCGCGAGGCGGTCGTCGAGTACATGACGCCGCTCGGCCTCCACCATTTGATGGCGCGCGATCATCACTACGGCCCGGGACCGTGGGTGGCGGGCGGCCGCGCGGATTGGACGTCCGTCTACTATCACCGCGCCGACGCCGATGGCATCGGCTTCGACCGCACTGCTTCGGGGAGCAACGCCGTCGAGACGTACTTCCCTCCGGTGCGCGAGCGGTTCGCGACGTCGAAGACGTGCCCGGAGTCCCTCCTCCTCTGGTTTCATCACCTGCCGTGGGACCACCGCCTGCGCTCCGGACGAACGCTGTGGGACGAGCTCTGCCTCCGCTACCAGGCCGGTGTCGAAGCGGTCCGGAAGATGCGAGCGACCTGGGAGGGCCTCGAGGCCTTCGTGGACGCGGCACGCCACCGGCACGTCCGCGCTCTCCTCGCCATCCAGGAAAAGGAGGCGCGCTGGTGGCGCGATGCGTGCGTGCTCTACTTCCAGACGTTCTCGCAGCGGCCGCTGCCGGAGGGCTGCGAGCCGCCCGAAGCGTCGCTCGAGCACTACATGAGCCTCGAGCACCGCTACGTCCCCGGCATTTGATCCGGGAGAAAGGACGATCGTCGTGAAGATCACGGACGCAAAGGTCATCGTGTGCTGCCCCGGCCGGAACTTCGTGACGCTCAAGGTGTTCACCGACGCCGGGATCTACGGGCTCGGGGACGCGACCTTGAACGGCCGCGAGAAGGCCGTGGTCGCCTACCTCGAGGAGCACTGTATCCCGGCGCTCATCGGCCGCGACGCGCGCAACACGGAGGACCTCTGGCACTACTTTTATCGCGGCGCGTACTGGAAGCGCGGCCCCGTGACGATGGCGGCGCTCTCCGCGATCGATCTCGCGCTCTGGGACATCAAGGCCAAGGCCCTGAATACGCCCCTCTACAACTTGCTCGGGGGCAAGAGCCGCGACCGCGTCCTCGTCTATGCGCACGCGAACGGCAAGGACCCGGGAGAGACTCTCGAGGCCGTCGGGAAGAAGCGGGACGAGGGCTTCCTCGCGATCCGCGTGCAGTCCGGAATTCCAGGGATGAGCGCGATCTACGGCGTCGCCCAGGGCGATCAGCCCTACGAGCCGGCCCAGCGCGGGCTCCCCAAGGAAGAGCGCTGGGACACCGCGAAGTACCTGAGCTTCGTGCCCAAGCTCTTTCGCAGCGTCCGCGACACCTACGGCGACGACGTCCACCTCTTGCACGACGTGCACCATCGCTGCACGCCCATCGAGGCGGCGCGGCTCGCCAAAGAGCTCGAGCCGTACCACCTCTTCTGGCTCGAGGACGCGGTCACCGGCGAGCTCCAGGAAGGGCTCCGCCTCGTCCGGCAGCACTCGACGACTCCCCTCGCGATCGGCGAGGTGTTCAACACCGCGTACGACTACACCACGTTGATCACGGAGCAGCTCATCGATTTCGTGCGCATGCCGCTCTCGCACGGCGGCGGGATCACGCATCTCTCCAAGGTCGCGGCGCTCGCGGCGCTCTACCACGTGCAAACGGGCTTCCACGGCGCGACCGATCTCTCACCGGTGAGCCTCGCGGCGTCTCTCCACTTCGACCTCGCGATCAACAACTTCGGCATTCAGGAATACATGCCGCACGCGCCGAGCGTGTCCGAGGTCTTCACGACCGGATATCGGTACGAATCCGGATTCCTCCACCTCGACGATGCGCCCGGGATCGGCGTCGACCTCGACGAAGAACGCGCGAAGCGATACCCCTACGTTCCCGCTGCCCTCCCCGTGAATCGCAAGGGTGACGGAACACTCTTCTACTGGTGAAGTCCGTCGGGGCGAATAAGCGCGGGTCTCGCCCGCGCCGTTCGGCGCGGAGACGGCTCGCACGACGAACCCGCGGTGGCCCCGAGGCCGGCACGGCGAGACGCGGCGCAGCGAGCCGGATTTGACCTTGCGTCAGCCGCGTCAGGCGGAGATCCTCCGGGCCCCGAAGGAGAGGCGGAGCCATGCATCCTCGATTCGCAGTACCCTGGCTGATTTTCGGAATGCTCGGGAGCGCCTGCATCCAGCGCCCGAGCCAACAGGCAGCGTCCGGCGCCGACGCGAGCGCCGAGGAGCAAGGCTCGGAATCGACGGACAGCAAGGCCGCCGCCATCGCGAAGCTCCCCCGAACGCCCGTGCTCGGGCCGGGCGGGGTGCGCGACTTCCAGGTGAACGGGCAGGCGGAGAAGGTCGAGGTCCAGGTGATCCCGGTCAGCGGCCAGCCCTTCGGCGAAGCGCTGCAGGCGAAAATCAAGCAGCCCTCGAACTCCGAGTGGTCGGTGCAGGTCCAGGCGACGACGACGGCGCCGGTGAAGAAGGGGGATCGCCTCCTCGCGACCTTCTACGTGCGCGCCGCGGAGATGCAGGCGAGCGGCAAGGCGGTGACGGAGTTCGTCTTCGAGAAGGCGAGCGGGCCGTACACGAAGTCGATTCAGTATCCGCTGTTCCTCGGGCCCGAGTGGCGCAAGGTCCAGGTGCGGTTCACGTCGCGTGAAGACTACGCGGCCGGTGAAGCGCAGATGATCTTCCGCCTCGGCTACGAGCCCGAGGTGATCGAGGTCGGCGGCATCACGGTCGAGAACTTCGGCCAGAGCGTGAAGCTGCTCCACCTGCCGAGCACCGAGGTCGCGGATCTCAAATTCCGTCCCAAGCCCGTCAAGGAGAAGCTGCCCGAGCCGGTGGACGGCGGTGAGCTCGCCGTGGACGTCGATCCCGGCAAGGTGATCACGAAGATCAGCCCGTACGTGTACGGCATCAACTCGCAGAAGGTCGGCGGCACGCGCACCACCATCCGCCGCATGGGCGGCAATCGACAGACCGCGTACAACTGGGAGAACAACGCCTCGAGCGCGGGCAGCGACTGGCAGCACCTGAACGACGACTGGTCCTGCACGAACCTCGGCTACAAGAACTGCAACGAGCCCGCGGGGCAGTTCACGAGCTTCGTCGACGAGAACTCGAAGGATGGGATCGAGTCGCTGGTCGTGGTGCCGATCATCGATTGGGTGGCGGCGGACAAGTCGGGTCCCGTGCCGGAGAGCGACGCCGCGCCCAGCAAGCGCTACGTGCGCTCGTATCCGAAGAAGCCGGGCGAGTACACGCTCACGCCGGACCTGCGCGACAACGCCGTCTACCAGGACGAGTTCGTGAATTTCCTCGTGCAGAAGTACGGCCGCGCCGCGAAGGGCGGCGTCAAGTTCTACGCGCTCGACAACGAGCCGGCGCTCTGGCCCGTCACGCACCCCCGCGTGCACCCGAAGCCCCCGACCTACGAGGAGGTCGTGAAGCGCACGGAAGCGACGGCCGTCGAGCTCACGCGCCTCGACCCGAGCGCGACGGTGCTCGGCGGCGTGATGTTCGGCTGGTCCGAGTTCATGTCGCTCTCGAGCGCGCCGGACCACGAGCAGCACAACGCGGAGTACGGCACGTACATCGACTACTTCCTCGCCTCGATGAAGGAGCTCGAGAAGAAGCACGGCCGGCGCCTGGTTCACGTGCTCGACATCCACTGGTACCCCGAGCTCCGCGGCACCGCGCGCGTCACCGAGGACGACGCGTCGCGGAAGACCATCGAGGCGCGCCTCGAAGCCCCCCGGAGCTTCTGGGATCCGACGTACAAGGAGAAGAGCTGGATCGGCGATCAGTGGGGCAAGCCGATTCGGCTGTTTCCGTGGCTCAAAGAGGTCATCGCCAAGCGCTACCCGGGCACGAAGCTCGCGCTCACCGAGTACAACTTCGGCTCGGGCAAGCACATCTCCGGCGGGCTCGCCCAGGCGGACGTGCTCGGGATCCTCGGGCGCGAAGGCGTGTTCATGGCCAACTACTGGGGCAACGGGCCGGGCGTCGGCGAGCTCCCCGCGTACATCGAGGCCGCCTTCAAGCTCTACAGGAACTACGACGGCAAGGGCGGCCAGTTCGGGGACACGGCCGTGCAGGCGGCCCCCGCCGACATCGCGAAGGCGTCGGCCTTCGCCGCCACGGACTCCAAGGGTCGCCTGACCGTCCTCGTCATCAACAAGGACGTTCAGAACAACTTCAAGGGCAAGATCCGCCTCGGCAACAAGCGCAAGTACGCGAGCGCCGTCCCCTACGTGCTCGACTCGAGCTCCCCCGAGATCAAGGCGCTGCCCAAGGTCGCGATCCAAGGGAACGTGATCGAGCACACGCTCCCCCGCCTCTCCGCGACGCTCTTCGTCTGCGATCCCTGAGCTTCTCGCAGGGGCGGCTCAGGCCGTCCCTCCGAAGTGGACTCGACGTCGCCCCTCCCGCGGCACCCGCAGGCGGCGGAGCCGCCGAGGACGACGCTTGGGAGGGGGGGTGGGCGGGTGGGGGGGGGGCCCCCCCCCCACGGCGCGGGGTGGGCACCCCCTCCCGAAAAGACGAAATCAGCGTTCGACGCGGAAGGGGACGCGCAACACCGTGAGCGGTGCCCCTTGCTCGCGCTGGCGCACGGCGATCTGCAGCTCGACCGAGCGCGCGTCGCTCGGCAAGCGATCGAAGTAGACGAACCCGCGCACTTGGTGCCCCGCGGGCAGCACGCCTTCGGGCAGCGCGGCCTCACGCACTTCGGTACGAATCGCTTCGCGCGTCGAGTACGCGGGATGCAGCGAGGGCTAGCGAAAGCCAGGCCCCGGTGCCGCCGAGGGCGGCGGCGGCGCCTCGCCGGGGTTCGGCGTTTCGCCCGCGCTGCGCGGGCTGCTCGCTGGCAGCGGCGGCGGGTTGATCGGGCTGCCGGGCTCGAGGCCCAGGCTCGCGCGCACCTCTCGCGGCTCGATCGTTTCGGGGCTCTGCGCGCGCAGCGTGTGCTCGTGACCCGCGAGCACGAAGTCCTCGTGCCGAACGCGGATCGGGTGGCTGCTTCCGTTCGTGAGCGTGATGAGGATCGGCGTGAGCTCGAGCGGGACGGCATACGCGCCCTTCCACGCGCCCGGCTCGGCGCTCACCTGGATCCCGAGCCACTGGGCCACGCCGACCCTGGGATTCCCTGGCGCGGCCGCGGGCGGTGCTGGCACGAGCGCTCGGGACGCACACCCGACGAGCCCGGCGGCGAGGCAGAACGCCCTAGCCGAGCGGGCGAGCGAGGAAGAGAGGGATCGCGTCATGAGACACCGCGTCCGTGAAGATTGTGCAGAGAGCAGGGCCTTGCAAGGGGCGGACCGGCGCACGGCGTAACCGAGCGGCGCGGGTCCGATCTGGGACCGGTTTCAGGTCTCGACGGCGCGGCCCGTTGGCGCTTGATCCCCGACGCTCGCCGGTGCTGAACTCACGCGCCATGCGCTCCTGGCAGAACGTTTTCGTCCGCCTCGCCGTCCTCACGCCGTTCGTGAGCGCTTGCGACGGGGGCCCTTCGCATTCGCTGCCTCCACACCCGGCGGTGGTGGTGCGCTGGGAGGAGCGCCGCCAGCACATCACGGGCTTCGGCGCGTCGTCGGCGTGGACGGCGCCGTTCCTCAGCGACGCGCTCGCGGACCAGTTCTTCTCGACGGAGTCGGGCATCGGGCTGTCGCTCCTCCGGCTGCGCATCGCGCCGGACGCCACGACGGGCGAGCTCGAGACCGCGCGAGCCGCCGTGGCGCGCGGCGCGCGCGTGTGGGCGGCGCCGTGGTCGCCCCCTGGCGAATGGAAGCTTCGCCCCGACGATGCGGAGCAGGGCCGGCGCTTCGACATGTCGCGGGGCCTCTACGGGGGTCGCCTCATGAAGGAGCACTATTCCGACTGGGCTCGGGAGCTCGCGGCGTTCGTGAAAGACGTCGAAGAGCAGGGCATCGAGCTCATGGCGCTCTCCGTGCAGAACGAGCCCGACTACGAGGCGCCTTGGGAAACGTGCCGCTGGACGCCCGAGGAGCTCACCGAGTTCGTCCGCGATCACCTGATCCCGGCGCTCGACGCCGAGGGCCTCGACACGCCGCTGCTCGCGCCGGAGGCGACCGGGTGGAGCTCCGTTGCGCGCTATGCCGATCCGCTGCTCGAGGACGCGACGACGCGCGCGGCGATCCGGTTCGTCGCGACGCACGGCTACAACGGCGCGCCCTACGCGTACGAGACGCCCTCCGAGCACGGCAAGGAGTTCTGGCAAACCGAGGTCAGCGAGGAAAACGGCCCCGCGGGCGACACCGGCATGGCCTCCGGCGCCTGGCTCGGCATCCGAATCCACAACGATCTGACGCGGGCGAACCTCAACGCCTGGCACTACTGGTGGCTCCTGCCCCGCGGCGACGTGCCGACGGACTCGAACTCCGCCCTGGTGCAGGACGGCGCGTTCACTCGGCGCGCCTACGTGCTCGGCAACTTCAGTCGCTTCGTTCGCCCCGGCTCCGTTCGCGTGGAGACGGCGCCCGCGGCGCCTGGCGGCAACATCTACGTCTCGGCGTACCAAAGCCCGGACGCGCGCGAGCTCATCGTGGTCGCGGTGAACGCGAGCCCGGTGGACGTGGATCAGGAGCTCGAGCTCGCTGGCGTCGAGGTGGCGGAGCTCACGCCCTGGCTCACGTCCGAAGATGCGGCGCTCGAGCCGCAAGCACCCGTCGCGGTGGACAGCGCGACGTTCCGGTACACGCTGCCCACCCGGAGTGTGACGACCTTCGTCGGCTCGCTCTCGGACTGATCAGTACGGGAGCTCGGTGCGCTCGCCGACCACCTCGAGCTCGATCGCGAGCGGCGCCGAGCCGGTGAGCTCGACGCTGCGCGCGTCGGGTTGGCTGCCCCCGAGCGTCAGGCGGAAGCGGCCCGGCTCGAGCACGCGTCGACCCGCGTCGTCGATGAGCGAGAGGTCCCGGGGCGTGAGGCGGAAGGACACCCGGCGCTCCTCCCCCGGCTCGAGCCGAAGGCGCTCGAAGCCGCGCAGGTCGTGGTGCGGCACGACGCACGAGGCCTCGAGGTCCTTGACGTAGAGCTGCACGACCTCGTCGCCCGCGCGCTCGCCGACGTTCTTCACGATCGCGGAGACCTCGACCTCGTCGCCGGGTCCGATGCGCGCGCTCGAGAGCTGGATATCGCGGTACTCGAAGCGCGTGTAGGAGAGCCCGTACCCGAACGGATAGAGCGGCTCCTTCTCGAGGTAGCGGTACGTGCGCCCCTTCATGCCGTAGTCGGTGAACTCCGGCACGTCGGCGACGCTGCGCGGGAACGTGATCGGTAGCCGGCCCCCGGGGCTCACGTCGCCGAAGAGCACCTCGGCGATCGCGGTCCCGCCCTCTTCGCCCGGGTACCAGGCGTCGAGGATCGCATCGACGTGCTCGTGCGCCCACGAGAGGTCGATCGCGCTGCCGGCGATGAGCACGAGCACCGTGGGCTTGCCGAGCGCCACGATTTCCTCGAGCAACCGCTGCTGCAGGCCCGTGAGCGACAGATCCACCTTGTCGCCCGCGGCCTCGGAGTTGCCGGCGTCGCCCTGCTCGCCCTCGATCTCGGCGTTGAGCCCGAGGCACAACACCACGGCATCGGCGCGCTCGGCCATGCTGCGCGCCTCCGACAAGTTGCCCGCGCGCTTCAAGCCGTCGGTGTTCGTGCCCTGCAGCTTGCAGCCGTCGGTGTACCAGACCTTGGTGGCCGCCGAGACGGCGTTGCGGATCCCCTCGAGCGGCGTCACCGAGCGCGACGGGATGCCGAAGTAGTTGGCGACGAGCACGTGCGGCTCGTACGCGTTCGGGCCGATCACGGCGATGCTCTTCAGGTCCTTCTTGAGCGGGAGGGTCCCGTTGTTCTTCAAGAGGACGATCGCCTCGCGCGCCGCGATGCGAGCAAGCTCGCGGTGTTTTTCGCAGTCGTTGACCTCGTACGGAATGGACGCGTACGGCACGCGCTCCGGCGGATCGAACATGCCGAGCAGGAAGCGCGCGCGGAAGAGCCGCTTCACGCTCACGTCGAGGTCGGCCTCGCTGAGCAGGCCCTGCGCGAGCGCGCTCGGGATGTGCTCGTAGGTGCAGCCGCAGTTGAGGTCGCAGCCGGTCTTGACGGCGACCGCCGCGGACTCCTCGGGCGTCTGCGTCACTTTGTGGTTCTCGTGGAAGTCGCGGACCGCCCAGCAGTCGCTGACGACGTAGCCGTCGAACCCCCACTCCTCGCGCAAGATCTTCTGGAGCAAGGTCGGGCTCGCGCAGCACGGCTCGCCGTTGGTCCGGTTGTACGCCGGCATCACGCTGTGGACGCCCGCTTCGACGACGCAGGCGTGGAACGCGGGCAGGTACGTCTCGCGGAGATCCTTGGGCGACACGACCGCATCGAAGCTGTGCCGGAGCGCCTCGGGCCCGCTGTGGACCGCGTAGTGCTTCGCCGTGGCGACGAGCTTCAGGTACTTCGGGTCATCGCCCTGCAGGGCCTTGCAAAAGGCCACCCCGAGCTTCGCGGTGAGATACGGACACTCTCCGTACGTCTCGTGGCCGCGCCCCCAGCGCGGGTCGCGGAAGATGTTGATGTTGGGGCTCCAGAACGTGAGCCCCTTGTACATGCCGTGATCGCCCTGCCGCACGAACTCGTGGTGCTTGGCGCGGGCCTCGTCGGCGATGGCCGTCGCGATCTCGAAGAGGCGCTTCGGGTTCCACATCGCCGCGAGCCCGATGGCCTGCGGGAACACCGTGGCGATACCGGCACGCGCAACGCCGTGCAGGCATTCGTTCCACCAATTGTACGGTGGTACCCCGAGGCGCGGAATGGCAGGCGACTCGTGCAGCATCTGCGCCGCTTTTTCCTCGGGCGTGAGTCGGGAGACCAGGTCATCGACGCGGGCCTCGATCGAAAGTTCCGGATTTTGGAAGGGGAAGTCGGACATGGCGTTTGCAGCGCGGTGCGCCCTCGCGGTGCACAGTTAGGCCGCGGACGATAGAGGGGTCAACGTTGTCTGCGTTTCGCCGTTTTCCGGACCAGGGGCCAGCGCACGCGCAGTTACCCCCACGGCATTTGTCCGCGGTCACGGCAGGGGCGTGCGCTTCAGCGGCTTCGATGCCGCACCGCATTCGCGATTCAGGCGGAGTCCCGTCCCGTGGTTTTCGACTGTCCGTCTCATCTTCGGACGACGGCCGCCGTTGCGCCCCGATCGGCGGATACGATTTCGGTCAACCCGCCCGTGCGATCTGCGGTGTCCCCGCGCGCACGACTCTGGTAAGTCGTCCTGCCATGCCTGCGGCGCCGAGGGACCGGCGTTCTCGCCGAACCTCCGTCCCGAAGGACCCCCCCATGCCCCCCCTTCGATCGAGCTTTCTCCTTCTTCCGAGCGCGTGGCTCGCGCTCGGCCTCGTCAGCGCGTGCAGCGGCCCGAAGAACGAGGAGGAACGCGCGCGCTCCGTCCCTGCCGTGACCTTCGCGACGGAAACGGAACGAACCTGCGTTCTTCGCTGCCTGTGGGAGCCGATCCCCTCCGAACGCGTCGTCACCGGGGAGACGCCCGAGGAACGCCGGTGTCTGAAGTTCTGCACGGAGCAGCCCGCGGCGGCACCCGTAGATTGCGCGGCGGCCGAGGCGGGGCTGGAGTTGCTCCCGCTCTGGCAATTCGTGAGCGTCGCCGAGTTCCTCTACGTCTACGACGACAAGTCGACGAAGTTTCGCGAGCCGTCGAAGACCTGGGAGCCGGAAGCGGTGCCGATTCAGCGCTGCCTGAGTGGCGAAGCGAACTCCGCGTTTCATCTCTATGGCGGTCCGTTCCTCACCTGGGGCGGCGGCATGGGCGCGCAGATCGCGGACTTCAACACGGTTTCCGCTCCCGGAACCGAGTTTCCCGACCACACGCGCGATCTCCGTGGCTGGGAAGGCGTCGCCTTCTGGGCGCGGCGCGGCCCGAATGGCCAAGCGGGCATTCGCATCGCCGTCGGCGACAAGTACACGGACGACGACATCAGCTACGTGCAGGCGACGGACTACAACGTGCCTCCGGAGCAGCGCTATTGCATCCAGTACAAGGAGTGCGGTTGCCGGACCAAGCCGTGCACGTACAACTACGACCACAAAAAGCACTTCTGCTACGAGCCGGGCGTCGATCCGGAGCCCGGTCCAACCGCGAGTTACGACACCTGCGGGGAAACCAAGTGCAATGAGGCGTACGAGGCCATCGACGCGGCGGATGTGCCGGACCGGCAGTTCGGCGGAAAACCCTGCACCCCGCACGCCTTCCGCGGCTCGATCGTCGGCGAGTTCTGTTACGACCCCGCGGTGGATCTGCCGCCCCCGGAGAACAGCCGGCTGTGCGGCGATCACTGGACCAAGGCCGTCCAGCTCTCCACGGAGTGGCAGTTCTTCAAGGTGCCGTTCACGGAGCTTCTGCAGCAGGGCTGGGCGCAGGAGACGCACTTCCTCGATCTCTCCGCCCTCTCGGTCATCCGCTTCACCTGGGATCGCGGGTGGATCGACTACTGGATCGACGACGTGAGCTTCTACCGCCGCGTGCCCCCCAACCCGTGAACGGGATCCCGAGTATCGCGACGCGCCTGGCTCCGCACCCGCGTGCGGGAGCAGGCCTCCTAGCCTCACTGAGCGGCAGCCTTGTTCGAAGAAAGTAGGTCTGAATGATTCGCCGAATGCGTACGTCGGCGCTCATCTCGCGGCGCCGGGCTCTCGGCCTGGAACTCGCTCCGACGGGGAGCACGCTCGCGCTCTTGGTGTCGTTCGCGGCGAGCGTCGCGCACGCCCAGGAGCCGGCGGCACCGGCAGAAGGAGCGCCGCCCGCGCCCGCTCCCGAAGCGCCCGCCGCCGAGGCACCGCCCGCCGAAGCCCCCGCGGATCCGAACGCCGAAGCAG
>CAYYWA010000163.1:2621-12348 GCA_964475255.1 uncultured Sorangium sp. | reverse complement strand
CTTCGCGGCCTCCGCGTGCTCATACTTCGAGGCCCAGCGATGAAGCTGGTTCGCTACACCCGTGTTTCGCGAGCCTCGCCCTGACCCGCAAAAGCGTTTTCGGCGCCGGAGCCACCGCGCGAGTCGTTTTTTTGCGCGAAAGACACGTCAGCGCGTTGCCAGGCGCCTACGAGAGCCCATTTTCGAAAGCATCCGCACTCACTCGGACGGTGACTCACGAAATGCTGTCAAGGAAATCTGAACTTCGCTTTCCTCACCAGGTCGAAGTACCCCAGTGGACGCCCGGGCTTCTTCGCGGGAAGTCGGCGGCGCACACGCGGCTGGACGGCGAAACGAGTACGGGTTCACCTACCTTCACTTCTGAGCCGAGCTCGAACGCCGATCCGTACTCGGCTGCTCCGGGTCCGTTCGGGTGCGCCCCGTGCGCGCCATGGCGCCTTCGTTCACCAGATGGAAGTACCCCGGGAGACGGGCGCGCCGTCGCACTGGCCCTTGGAACTTGCTGCCTCGGCGTTATCGACGGCGCGCACGCGCGCTGGACGGCGAAGCGAGTAGGAGTTCATCTACCTTCACCTTCTGAGCCGAGCTCGAACGCCGATCCGCACCCGGCTGCTCCGGATCGGTTCGGGTGCGCCCGGTGCGCGCCATTGCGTCTATCACTCATCAGATGGAACTTGCTGCCTCGGCGACTGCCAGCGTGCCCACGTGGGTGCGCTCACGATGCGTGATGGCTTCCCATTCGGGACCACTCCGTTGCACGGCGCACGGCCGCTCAGGCTACCAGTCCATCGTCAGAGCGCCAGAGGTCATCCCGTCCTGCTCGCTCACCATGATCCACGAGAGCCGAAGCGCGAACGGCGTGGCGACGACGAACATCAGGCGACTCTTCGAGATCGACGCGACCACGCGGTTCGGGAACGGCCCGCTCGTCGCACCCGTCTTGGCGTCGAGCGCCCGTTTCGGGGTGGCGGCGCTTCGATGACAGCTCGGAAGCGGGCTCGTCGCACCCGTCCGGCGTTGGGCGCCAGTTTCGGGGCGGCGGTGCTTCGCTTCCGGCGGTTCGTGCGATTTTCGAGGTATGGTCCGCGGCCGAAAGGGGCAGTAACGGCCGATGATTTCCCGAAGAGATCGTTCGGTACTACGAGGAAGTGGCGGAGGAACGGCGGCTTGCGGCAGGGCCGTCACGGCTCGAGTTCGAGCGGACGAAGGAAATCGTGCTTCGGTACGTCCCGCCCGCGCCGGCCACGCTTCTCGATGTCGGAGGCGCGGCAGGTGCCTATTCGCTGTGGTTGGCCGAGCGGGGATACACCGTGCACCTCGTCGATCCGGTGCGGCGGCTGGTGGAGGAAGCCCAGCGTCGCAGCGCGGTGTCCCCGAATCCCATCCGCACGTGCCAGGTGGGCGAGGCGCGCAAGCTCGCGATCGGCGACGGCATCGCGGACGGAGTGCTCTTGCTGGGGCCGCTCTATCATCTCACCGAAGCGATTGCGGGCGCTTCGCGAGGCCCATCGCGTGCTGCGCCCCGGTGGAGTGGTGTTTACTGCAGCTATCTCCCGCTACGCCCCGACGCTGGACGGCCTGGCGCGCGACCTCTTCGCGGCCCCGTTCTACTGGGCGATCGCGCAGCAAGACTTGGAGCACGGGTTGCACCGAAACGAGACGGGCACGTGGGACTACTTCACGACTGCCTACTTTCATCGCCCGGACGAGCTCTGCGCCGAAGTGACGGAGGCGGGCTTCGAGTGCAAAGCCGTGCTCGGGCTCGAAGGTCCGGGATGGCTCCTGTCCGACTTCGACGAGCGCTGGGCGGATGCCCGAAAACGAGACGACCTGCTCCGTGTCGCGCACGCCTTCGAGAGCGAACCGTCGATCGTCGGGCTGAGCGCGCACCTGCTGGCCGTGGGCATCAAACAGCGAGGCCCATCTTCCGACTCGGGATAGTGTGAAACCCGGCTCGCGTGTCGCGTTCCAGTTGGCAAGCGCCGCTTCGGCCGGCGATGTCCTGGGCGAGACGTCGTGGCATCGTTTCCACCCTCCACCGCGAACGCGAAAGTTGCGCGAGAGCGGAACTCCGGCCGAGCGCGCTCGTGTGCATCGCGGCGCTGTGTATGATTTCACCGCCTCCCCGCTGGCGCGCGGAGCACGTCGTCGTCGATGAAGAGCAGGCTCCTCGAATCCGTTGCGGTCGTGGTCGCGATCGCCCTGTCCGCGTGCTCGAGCTCGCAGGTCCCTCCCGGTGAGCCGGAAGGAGCCGGCGGCTCCTCCCCATCGTCCAGCGGGGGTGCGGGAGCGAGCGGCGCGGCCGCCGCGAGCGGCGCCGGTGCTGGCGCAACGACGAGCACGGGCGCAGGCGGAACGAACAGCGCGGGCAACGGCGGCGCGGGCACCGGTGGAGCGGGAGCGGCCAACGGTGGAAACGTCGGCTCGGGCGCAACGACGAACGCGGGCGCGGGCGGAGCCGGCGCGGGAACGAACGCCGGCGAGGGCAACGGCGGGAGCGCCGGCTCGGGCACAACGACGGGCACGGGAGCCATGACGGGCTCGGGCGCCGCTACGAGCGCGGGCGCCGGGGGCTCGCTCGACAGCGGCGGAAGCGCGGGTGCGGGAACGAGCGCGGGCGCAGGCGGGAGCGGTCCGCGGCCGAAGGTGACGGCTGCGCAGGGCACGACACTCGTCACCGTGGATACGACGGTTCGCCATCAGTCGTTCGAGGGCTGGGGCACGAGCTTGTGTTGGTGGGCGAACAAAGTGGGGGGCTGGGACGCCGCGGCGCGCAACGCCGTGGTCGACGCCGTGGTCAACCCCGAGACCGGGCTCGGATACACCATCTTCCGCTACAACATCGGCGGCGGCGAGAATCCGAATCACGAGCATATGGGGGAGTTCCGGGAGATGCCCGGCTTCTCCCCCTCGCAGGGAGTGTGGGACTGGGACGCCGACGCGAATCAGCGCGCGGTGCTGCGGCGGATCGTGGAGACGGGAGAGGCCGTGATCCTCGAGGCGTTCTCGAACTCACCCCCGTACTGGATGACGAAGAGCGGGTGCGCATCGGGCAGCGCGGACGGCTCGAACAACCTCGAGGACGACGCGTACGACGATTTCGCGGACTACCTCACCGAGGTCGTCGCGCACTATCGGGACACCTACGGCATCGTCTTCCGGACGCTCGAGCCCCTGAACGAGCCGAACGCCAATTGGTGGAAGTCGAACGGCAGCCAGGAAGGGTGCCACTTCTCCCCGTCGAACCAGGAGCGGATCCTCCGCGAGGTCGCGGCGAAGCTCGCGGAGAAGGGCCTCACCGACACCACCGTGAGCGCGTCCGACGAGAACAGCATGGACGACGCGTACGACAACATGCGCGCGTTCTCGGCGGAAACGCTCGACGTCATCAGCCAGATGAACGTTCACTCCTATGCCGGCAGCAAGCGCGCCGAGGTCCGGCAGCTCGCGGCCAGCAAGGGCAAGCGCCTCTGGCAGTCGGAATCCGGCCCGCTCGGGCAAAGCATCAACGGCGACATCGAGGCCGCGCTCTTCATGGCCGGCCGCATCATTCAGGACTTGCGCGATCTCCAGCCCGAAGCCTGGCTCGATTGGCAGGTCGCCGACCCGAGCAGGAGCTGGGCGAGCCTCTGGCTCGACGACGCGGCGCAGACCTTCGTGCCGCTCAAGCGTTTCTACATGCACGCCGGCTTCAGCCGCTTCATCCGCCCCGGCGCCGTCTTCGTCGACATCGATCACCGCGACATGGTCGCCGCGCTCAGCGCCGATTCCCAAAGCGTCACCATCGTCGTGCGCAACGGCGACACCATGGGCAGCAAAGGCTTCACCTTCGACCTCACCGCCCTGCCCTCCGTCGGCGCCGCCGTCGCGGCCTACCGCACCTCCCGCACCGAAAACCTCGCGACCCTCGACCCCCTCCCCATCGAAGACTGGAGCTTCGTCGCGACGATCCCCGCCTTCTCCGTCACGACGTTCGTCGTTCCCCTGCAGTGACGCGCTGGGTTCGGGCTCGAGGGAGCCCTCCGCAATTACCCGACTTTTTCACCCTCGACACCGTGCGAAGCGCGGGTGACCCGGCCTTTTCGGCCCTCGATGACCGTGGATGAGCGGGTGACCCGCTCTTTTTCGCGGATCGCTCGGTTCCGCGGGGCGGGTGACCCGCTCCGGAGAACGGGTGACCCGCCCCAAGGAGCGGTGACCCGCCTCCAAAAACGGTGCTCGGGCCGTGTTCGGGCGGGTGACCCGCCCGTTTCGACCGCCGAGCGCCTTCGAGGGGCGGGTGACCCGCTCCGATTGGAGCAGAGCGGGTGACCCGCCGCGGGGCAGCGAACGACGCCCAACCCGCGGCGGAGGCGCGGACCGCAACTCGACGGCCGCGACGAGAAGGCAGCCGGGCCGCAACGCGTGACTCGACGCCCGGTGCATGGTAGGCGGGCCCGCGATGAAACCGAGGCTCCGCTTCGCGCCGTCGCCGAGCGGTTACCTGCACATCGGCGGCGCGCGCACCGCGCTGTTCAACTGGCTCTGGGCCCGCCAGCAGGGCGGCACGTTCGTGCTCCGCGTGGAGGACACGGATCAGGAACGGAGCAGCCTCGACAGCGTGCGCGCCATCCTCGACGCATTCCGCTGGCTCGGGCTCGACTGGGATGAAGGGCCAGAGGTCGGCGGGCCCTACGGCCCGTACTTCCAGAGCGAGCGCAAGGAGCTCTACCGGGAGGCGACCGAGCGGCTCATCCGCGAGGGCAAGGCGTACCGCTGCTACTGCACGAAGGAAGAGCTCGATCGCGCCCGCGAGGAGCTGAAGGCGAAGAACCCGAAGGCCGCCTTCGTGTACCCTGGCACGTGCCGCGAGCGGCGCGACGAGCCGGACCTGCCGTTCGTGGTGCGCTTCAAGACGCCGCGCGAGGGCAGCACCGATTTCGTCGATCGCGTCTTCGGCGCGATCCGCACCCCGAACGCGGCGCAGCAAGACTTCGTGCTGGTCCGCACGGACGGCTATCCGCTCTACAACCTCGCGGCGACCGTCGACGATCACGAGATGAACATCACGCTGGTCGCCCGCGCGCGCGATCACATCGGCAACACGCCGCAGCAGCTCCTCCTCTATCGCGCGTTCGGCTGGGAGCCGCCCGAGTTCGCCCACCTGCCGATGATGCTGTCGCCGAAGGGCGACAAGCTCAGCAAGCGGCATGCCTCGGTCTCCGTTCAGGAGTACCGCGACCGGGGCTACCCGCCCATGGGCGTGCTCAACTACATCGTGCGGTTCGGCTGGTCCCTCGGCGACCAGGAGATCTTCAGCCGGAAGGAGCTCATCGAGGCCTTCAGCTGGGATCGGGTGAACAAGAGCGACGGCAAGTTCGACGAGAAGAAGTTCGCCGACGTCGCGTTCGAGCACTTGAAGCGCGACGAGCTCACGCCGCTCGCGGAATACGCGGAGCGCGTGCGTCCCTTCCTCGAGCAGCGCGGGCTCACGAACGTCCCCGAGGACCGCCTGCGCGCCGCCATCCCCGGCATCCGCGAGCGGGCCCGGACGCTCGTCGATGCCGCCCACGACCTCGACTACTACTTCCGCGAGCCGCCGGAGCTCGACGAGAAGGCGCGGGCGAAGTTCCTCACGCGGGACGCCGCGGCGCACCTCACCGGTTTGCGCGCCGCGCTCGCCGACGTCGAGCCGTGGCAGGCCGCGACCCTCGAGGCAAAGACGAAGGAGTGGGCGGAGGCGAGCGGGCTCACCATGAAAGACTTCGCCCAGGCAGCCCGCGTCGCGCTCACCGGGCGCAGCGCGAGCCCTCCGCTCTTCGAGGTCATGGTCGTGCTCGGCCGCGAGCAAACGCTTTCGCCGCTCGCGCGCGGCTCGGCGCTCGCGGTCGCGGGCTGAACGGATGCCTGTCGGCGCGCCTTCCGGCGCAGGGCTCGCCGCGGCTGCCGCCGAGCTGGCCCCGCACCCCGGCGTGACGCTCACGCCGCTACCCGAGATCTCGTGGTGGTCGGCGTTGATGAATCATCCGCCCGTCAAGGCGCTCTTGCCGATCCCGATCCTGGTGCTGATCGCGCCGGTGATCCTCTGGTTTTTCCGGCGCACGTGGGACACGGTCAACGCGGAAGCCGCCCTCGAGCGGGCCGCGGCCGGCGGGCGCCCGGACTACCGCCCCGCGGTCTGCTTCTCGCTCACCGCGGTGATCCTCACGGTGCAGGAGTACTACGGCGGTCGCGACTTCTTCGGCTACACCATCCGCCCGCTGCTCGTGGACCTCGAGGCGGGCGGCGCGAGCTTCCTCCGCCTCGCCCGCTACGACGAGCTCTACGGCTACGCGTGGTGGGTCGCGGCCCGCGTGATCGGGTACGTGGTGGTGCCGATCGCGGTTTGGAAAGTGCTCTTCCGCGGCGACCGCGTGCTCGACATGGGCCTGCGGGTGCGCGGGTTCATGAGCCACCTCTGGCTCTACGGGCTCTCGCTCGGCGTCGTGCTCGTGGCGATGTTCATCGTGGCGCGCGAGCCCGATTTCGGGACCTACTATCCCTTCTACAAGCTGAGCTCACGCAGCTGGTCGGACTTCATCGCCTGGGAGGCGATGTATTTCGTGCAGTTCTTCGCGCTCGAGTTCTTCTTCCGCGGCTGGATGCTCGCCGCGCTGCGCCCGGCGCTCGGCGCCGCCGCCATCTTCGCGATGGCCGTGCCGTACTGCATGATCCACTACGGCAAGCCGTACCTCGAGGCGCACGGCGCGCTCGTCGCCGGCGTGGTTTTGGGCTCGCTCGCCATGCAGACGCGGAGCATCTACGCGGGCTTCCTCGTCCACGTCGTCGTCGCCTTCTCGATGGACTTCTTGGCGCTCGCGCGGCGCTCGGCGCTCCCGACCGTGTTCTGGCCGGAGGCATGAGCCGTTCGATGCCGCCGGTTTCTCCGGCGTCTCACCCGAAGACCGGCGCGCGCCGTCCCGGGGCAGCGAGGCGAGAACGCCGATCCGACACGAGCGTCGGCGCTCTCGGTGGCTGCGTCGGAGCCCGAGCGGCGCTCCCCGTTTCGGCGGCCACGACGAATTCACTTCGTCGTGGTGGGAGCGGAGCTCCCGATGGAGAAAAATCGACTATATTGCGCGCGAGGACATGAACGGCGCCAAGCTCACCGCCATCTCACTCGACGCGGCTCTCGACGTCTCGCGGCGCAACGCCACCGCCGAGAAACCGAACGGCAGCGCGGACTGGAACACGGAACGCGCCGCGCAGCGCTACCAGATCCAGGGCTGGGGCGCGCCGTACTTCCACGTCAACGGCCGCGGTCACGTCGAGGTCACGCCGGATCCGGATCGGCCGCAGCGCATCGATCTGTACGATCTCACGCAGGAGCTCACAGCGCGCGGGCTCGAGCTGCCGCTCCTCATCCGCTTCCCGGACATCGTCGGCGATCGCATCAAGCGCATCAACCAAGCCTTCGCCAAGGCGATCGCGGAGTACGAGTACGCGGGGACCTATCGCGGCGTCTATCCCGTGAAGGTGAACCAGCAGCGCCACCTCGTGGAAGAGATCGTCGAGGTCGGCCGCACCTGGAACTTCGGGCTCGAGGCGGGCTCGAAGCCGGAGCTCTTGATCGCGCTCGCGGCGATGAGCGACGTGGGCGGCCTCATCATCTGCAACGGCTACAAAGACCGGCAGTACATCGAGACCGCGCTGCTCGCGCAGAAGTTCGACAAGACCGTGATCGTGGTGCTCGAGCGCCTCGAGGAGCTCGATCTCGTCTTCCGCGCGTCGGAGAAGCTCGGGATTCGACCGCTGCTCGGGGTGCGCGCGAAGCTCACGACGCGCGGCGTCGGGCGCTGGGCGGACTCCGCGGGCGACCGCGCCAAGTTCGGCCTGAACAGCTCGGAGATCGTCGACGTCGTCGATCGCCTGAGCGAGCGCGGCATGCTCGACTCGCTGCAGCTCCTCCACTTCCACATCGGGAGCCAGATCTCGAGCATCATCCCCATCAAGAACGCGATGCAGGAGGCGTCGAACATCTACGTCGAGCTCGCGAAGATGGGGTGCAAGATGGGCTTCCTCGACGTGGGGGGCGGCCTCGCCGTCGACTACGACGGATCGAAGACGGACTTCCACGCCTCGAAGAACTACCAGCTCGAGGAGTACGCGGCGGACGTGGTCGCCCACATCCAGGCCGCCTGCTCGAAGTCGGACGTGCCGGTGCCGACCATCGTGAGCGAGAGCGGTCGGGCCATCGCCGCGCACCACTCGGTGCTCGTATTCGAGGTCGTCGGGCGGAGCGAGGTGCGCTTCGGCGAGCCCGTGGAGCCGAAGCCGGACGCGCACCGGCTGCTCAAGGAGCTGTACGAGACGTACCACGGCATCCAGCCGAAGAACGTGCAGGAGAGCTACCACGACGCCACGCAGGCGAA
The DNA here is from genome assembly GCA_964475255.1 of uncultured Sorangium sp. Taxonomy (GTDB): domain Bacteria; phylum Myxococcota_A; class Polyangia; order Polyangiales; family Polyangiaceae; genus PMG-095. The sequence goes on along the minus strand of CAYYWA010000163.1, from coordinate 3,958 downwards.
GGAAGAGGCGCAGAGCCTGTTCAAGTACGGCTACCTGTCGCTCCGCGAGCGGGCGCAGGTCGAGCGCTTGTTCTGGAACTGCTGCGAGAAGCTCCAGCAGACGCTGCGCCGGCTGAACTTCGTGCCCGAGGAGCTCAAGCACCTCGATCGCACGCTGAGCGCCATCTATTACTGCAACTTCTCGGTGTTCCAGTCGGCACCCGACATCTGGGCGATCGATCACTTGTTCCCGATCATGCCGATCCATCGGCTCGACGAGGAACCGAACACGTCGACGACGCTCGCCGACCTCACCTGCGACAGCGACGGGATGATCGATCGCTTCATCGACGTCGAGGACGTGCGCAGCTCGCTCGAGGTGCACAGCCTGAGGGACGACGAGGCGTACTACCTCGGCATGTTCTTGAACGGCGCCTACCAGGAGATCCTCGGCGACCTCCACAACCTGTTCGGGGACACGCACGCCGTGCACGTCGCGCTCACCGAAGAGGGCGGCTACAACGTGCGCCACGTCATCAAGGGCGACAGCGTCTCGGAGGTCCTCCGCTACGTCGAGTACCAGCCGGACAGCATGGTGGACGCAGTGCGCCGCCAGGCGGAGCGCGCCGTGAGCGCCGGCAGGCTCACGAATGACCAGCTCCGCACGCTGATGCGGCACTACGAGGACTCGCTCCGCTCGTACACGTACCTCACCGGCGACGACGACTAGCCTCGATTTCGGGCTTCCTAGAGCGCCGATCCGGTTGACTGATCGGCGTTCTCGCCTTGTTTCGGAGGGGCGGCTCGCGCCGCCCCACCCCGCCGAAGCACAGCTATAGCTGCGCGCGCCTCCGAGCGGGTGGACGCCGGACGAGGCCCGCCTCCCAGCAGCCCGGGGGGCGGGCGGCGCAAGTGGGCTCACGAGTGGGACAAAAGACGAGAGGCGGCACTGCTGTCGGCGGGTGCCGTCCGGGCGTGGCGGCGCTTAAGATCCGCGTGGTGCGATCCGTCGGAAAGTTCGAGTCCCTCGACAAAAATTTTTCATCGGCCCGGGAACAAGAGCCCGCACGTTGGTGTTTTCACGGGCAGCCCAGCCGGTGACTCACTAAAATCCGGACCTGATGCCTCGCTCCCTCCAACGCATGTCCTTCCCCCGTCCCCAGGGCAGAAGGTCCCGGAGAGCGCCAGGCTGGGCGTTAATTTTCTCGGTGCTGGCGTGCACCGTCACCACGGGTGGCGGTGCCGCCGCAGCCGCCATTTATCGGTCGGTGGGTCCGGACGGGGGGAGCAGCTTCACCAACCGGCAGAAGCCCGCGACCGGCCGCCGGGTCGCCCGCGACAGCGGGCGCACCGCTCCG
>CAYYWA010000163.1:0-2611 GCA_964475255.1 uncultured Sorangium sp. | reverse complement strand
GGCATCCGACCCCACACCCGCAACCCGCCCCTCCCGGCCCGGCGGGGAGCCGGCGCCCGGGGCCGCACCGCTCGGGCCCCGAGCTTCCCGCGCGACACCTCGCCCGACCGCTTCACCCGGTACGACGCCCACATCCGTGAGGCGGCCACCCTCTACCAGATCCCGGTCGAGCTCGTTCGCTCCGTGATCCGGGTCGAGAGCGACTTCAATCCGCGCGCCGTCTCCCGGGCCAACGCCTGCGGCCTCATGCAGCTCATCCCCGAAACCGCCGAGCGCATGATGGTGACGGACGTCTTCGATCCCCGCGAGAACATCTTCGGCGGCACCCGCTATCTCCGCGTGCTCGCCAACCTGTTCAACGGCGATCTGGAGCTGACGCTCGCCGCTTACAACGCGGGCGAAGGCGCCGTGATGCGGTACGGCGGCGTCCCGCCGTACCGCGAGACGCAAGAGTACGTCTCCCGCGTGCTGACGTACTATCGGCAGTACCGCGGCGAGTAATCCGCGGGCCGCCTCCGACGAGAGTTCGTCTCGAGCGCGCCGCCGTCCGGCGCTTCGTCCCCTGCCGTCGCAGCGAGCCCCCTGCGCTCCGCTTCGCGCCCGCGCGTCGGTGCCGTGCGGCCGAGCGAGCGCGCGCCCTTCGGGCCGAGCGCCGTTGCCGCTCCGATCACGCCCGGCGCTTCGTCGGCCGCGCGTCTTGATAGAGCTCGAGCGCTCCTTTGAGCTCCTCGCGCACGCGCTCGACGAGCTCCTCCGGCTCGACGACGCGCGCGCGCCGCCCCCACTCGAGCACCCAGCTCACCACCGGGTTCAGGTTCCCGACCGTCATCGTGAGGCGCACGCCGCCGCCCGCGAGGTTCTGGAGCTTTTGGGTGGCGTGGACCTTGCGCATGCGGATGTATTCCGCCGCCGTCGCGTCGAACTCGATCACCACGCGGCGAGCCACCGGATCGCGCCAGATCCCGAACTCGCCCTGGAAATAGGCCTCCACGTCGAAGTCCGCCGGCAGCTCGAAGCGCTCGGTCGCGGCGCACTCGGTGTCGCGCATGCGGTCGAGCACGAAGGTGCGGATCTCGCCGCGCGCGACGTGGTGCGCCACCGTGTAGATCGAGTCGCGGTGCAGGACGAGCGCGTACGGGTGGATGGTGATGCGCTCCTCGGCCCCCCGCGCCGCGCTCCGATAGCTCAGCGTGAGCGGGCGGAGGTCGGAGACGGCCTGGAACAGGTCGTCGAGCTCCTGCGTCTTCTCGGCGTAGTTTTTGGGGGCGTGCGGGAGATAGAGGAAGCGATCTTCGAGCCGCGCGTCGGACAGCCCTGCATTCGGGCCGCGCCCCGGCCGGCGCGCGAACGCGAAGAGCTTGTTCACGACCAGGTCGATCTCTTCGAACAAGGTCGACCCGCGCATCGGCTCGAAGAGCTTGCGCGCGGCGAGCAGCGCGTAGGCCTGGGTGCGCCGGAGCTCGAGCTTGCGCGGCACCTCTCCCGGCCGAATGCGCCAGAGCAGCTGCCCGCCTCCGCGCGTCGGGATGGACTCGAGCTCGTACTCGGCCCCAATCTCCGACAGGTAGCGTCGCATCGTGCGCACGGTCACGCCGAGCGCATCGGCGAGCTCGTACAAGGAAATACCGCGCGGATGGCGCTCGAGGATCTCTCGAGCGCGATCCAATCGGCGGTGTTGAGTGAACTTGCCGCTCGGGCGGCCGCGCGCCGCGTTCTTCACGATCCGTTCTCTCGATGAATGCCGGGGTATGATACCGGAGAACATGCCGAATCCGGTCGAGATCATCGTCAGAAAGCGGGACGGCGCCGAGCTATCGGCCGATGAAATCGAGGCGCTCGTCTCGGGGCTGCTCTCCGGCAGCGTGACCGACTATCAGATGGCTGCTTTCCTGATGGCCACGTACTTCCGGGGCATGACGGACGGCGAGACGGTCGCGCTCACGCGGGCGATGTTGCATTCGGGCGACGTGCTCGGGCTCGAGTCGGTTCGGGCACCGAAGGTCGACAAGCACTCGACCGGAGGCGTCGGGGACAAGATCAGCCTCTGCCTCGCGCCGCTGGTCGCGGCCGCCGGCGTCGCCGTGCCGATGGTCGCGGGGCGCGGGCTCGGCCACACCGGCGGAACGTTGGACAAGCTCGAGGCGATCGCCGGATACCGAACGGCGCTTCCCCCGGCGCGCTTCGAGCGCATCGTGCGCGAGGTCGGCGTCTCGATCGTGGGGCAGAGCGCGAAGGTCGCGCCCGCCGATCGGCGCATCTATGCGCTGCGCGCCGTGACGGGCACGGTCGAGTCGATCCCCCTCATCGTCGCCAGCATTCTCTCGAAGAAGCTCGCCGCCGGCCTCGACGGGCTCGTGCTCGACGTGAAGGCGGGTCGGGGCGCGTTCATGAAGGACGAAAAGAGCGCCAGACAGCTCGCCGAAGCGCTCGTCCGCGTGGGCCGCGGCGCGGGCAAGCGCGTGGTCGCGCTCGTCACGGACATGGCGAGCCCCCTCGGGCTGACCATCGGCAATGCCCTCGAGACGCGCGAGGCGATCGCCGTGCTGATGAACGACGGCCCCGACGACGTCCGCGAGCTCACGCTCCGGCTCGGCGTCGAAATGCTGCGGAC
>CAYYWA010000162.1:0-12358 GCA_964475255.1 uncultured Sorangium sp. | reverse complement strand
CGCCGGAGCCGGCCGTGCCCGCGCTCCCGCCCGAGCCCGTGGTCCCGCCCGAGCCCGTGACGCCGCCGGCGCTCCCGCCTGCACCGAGCGCCGAACCGGTGAACCGTGCCGGATCCTCGAGCTCGGTCGCGCATGCGGCGGACAATGCCACCGCGAGCACGAGGGCGCCGCCCTTCATGAGCCCGGGGACAAGACTTCTCGCCTTAGCGCATGCAGCGCGGCGCGGGCGAGAGGCACCGTTCGCTGTCGTCACGTCGGTGGTTAACCTACCATCATTTCCGGCGGGGGCGTAAAGCATCAAACGCGCGCAAGCCGTATGCTGCGCGACGCATCCTTCGACGGAGACCCATGCACCGCTTCGATAGAAATCGCCTGCGCGAGTGTCCGGAGACGGCATTCCGCGAGCTTCGCCGCATTCGCTTTCACGACGTGGATGCCGCCGGCATAATTTTCTACCCGAGGATCTTCGAGCACTGCAACGATACGCTCGTTGCGTTCTTCGAGGCCACGGGTGCGCCGCTGCACGAGCACATCCGTGAGCCGACATGGCTCTCGCCGGTACGCCACGCGGAGGCCGACTACTTCGCGCCGCTTCGGTTCGGTGACGAGGTCGAGGTGGCGCTGGTCGCTGCGCACGTCGCGGAGAGCGAGGTCACGATCGGGTTTCGCATCGCGCGTGGCACGGAGCGAACGGTTTGCGTCGTCGCTCAGTGCGTGCACGTCTTCGTCGATCCAAAAACCTTCCGACGCGCGCCCGTCCCGGAGCCGCTACGGTCCGCCTTCTTGCGGATCGGGGCGTGAAGCGGGCGAGGACCACGGCTCGAGGCGCTCGGCGGCGAGTCGCTTCACGGCGACGCGATCGAGCTTGCCGTTGGGCAAGTGGGGCAGGCTATCGAACACGGCGAGGCGCCGCGGCCGGGCATGGGGCACGAGGCTTCGCTCGAGGAGAGCGCGCGCCGACGACGCCGAGAACCGCGCGTCTGCCGCGAGCGCGCAGGCGACGAGCTCACCGAAGCGCTCGTCCGGGACGCCGAACACACATGCGCTCGAAACACCCTCGAGGGTGTGCAGCACGGCTTCGACCTGGGCCGGATCGACGTTCTCGCCGCCGGTGACGATCCGCTCGCTGGCGCGTCCGAGGACGAACAGGTTGCCGTGCTCGTCGAGGCGGCCGAGGTCGTCCGTTACCAGGAAGCCGTCCGCGTCGAAGGGCGCTTCGCCGTCCAGGTAGCCGGCGCAGAGCGTCGGGCCACGTAGGCGGATTCGACCCTGCTCGTCGAGCGCGAGCTCAATTCCCGGGAGCACGCGGCCCGCGCTCACGCGTCCGTCCGCGATCACGGGCTCCGTCCCGAGCGGGGTGGTGGTCACTTGCGAGCACGCCTCCGTGAGGCCGTACGTGACGAGCACGGGCACGTGGCGGGCGCGTGCCCGCTCGAGCAGGCCCACCGGCGTCGCGGCTCCGCCGAGGAGGACGGCTCGTAGCGTGGGTGGGGGCGACCAGCGGGGCGACGCGTCGAGCAGCGCCCGGAGCAGGGTGGGGACGGCCGAGAGAAGGGTGGCGCCCGTGCGACGCAGCACGCTCGCGAGCTCGGGGACTCGCGCGAGCAGGCCCGCGCTGCCCGGGTCGTACGCGATCACGGCGGCGTGCGCCGCGAGCGCACGCGTGACGATCGACAGGCCGCCGACGTGCGCGACGGGCAGGCACAGGAGCCAGCGATCGTCGGGACCGAGCGGCAGGTTCGCGGCGCTCGCCCGAGCGGAGGCGACGAACGCCGAGCGCGACAAGACCACGAGCTTCGGGGCGCCGCTGCTGCCCGATGTGGGCACGAGCGCGAGCGGCGAATCGGGGTCGAGCGCTCGAGGCGGCGACGGTGCCGAGCCGCGCGCCCCCGGCAGCGGCTCCGCGTCCGGTGTGAGCACGGCGACCGCTCCGGCTCGGTGCGCCAGGGCGGCGCGGTCCGCCGTTGGCAGGCGCGGATGAAGGAGCAGCACGGGGACGCCGTAGGCGATGAGCGCGAGCAAGGGAACCAGGCTCGCCACCGTTGGACGCAGCACGAGCGCGACGGGTCGCTGCCCCGGAATCGCTCCGAGCGCGGCCAGCGCCCGTGCGGCGCCTTCACAGCGCTCGGCGAGCTCGGCGTAGGTGAAGGCGCGCTCCGGCGTGATGAGCGCTACGCGCTCCGGCACGGCCGCGGCGATCGCGAACACGTCGAGCGCGGTCATGGTGCGAGGACCGAAAGGCGCCGCAGACCGAGCCCGGGGCGGTCGTGGGGGACGAGGCGTGCCCCCGAGAGCGCGGCCGGCAGGGCTCCCCAAGGGCCGAGCCCCGAATGGGGAGCGAGCCCCTCCGCGAACGGCGACTCGGGCAGTGACAGCGCGAGCTCGCAGGCCGCGGCGTACCCCACGGGCCCTTCGAAGGTATGCGACACGATCGTGGCGATACCGGAACCCCGTGCCGCACGCGCGAGCCTCCGACACGCGAGCAGGCCGCCGAGCACGGTCGGCTTGAGCACGACGGCAACGACGCCGTACCGCTCGCGGAGCGCGCCGAAGTCAGGCAGCGGATCGCGCAGCACCTCGTCGAGGGCGACGGGCACGGGCGGCGACTCGAGAAGCGACACGCCGCGAGGCACGGGATCCTCGACGAGCTCGGGCTCGAGGTCCGCCAACGCGCGCAGCCTCGCGGACGCTTCGTCGGGAGGAAACGCGCCGTTGGCGTCGAGACGGAGCCGAAGCGCCGAGCCGTGCGCGCGCCGGAGCGCCCGCAGCGTCAGGAGCTCCTGCTCGAAGGCTCCGGGTTTCCCCACCTTCAGCTTCACCGTCGTGAACCCCGAGACGAGCGCGCCGGCGACCTCCGCCTCGACCGCTTCACGGGGGCCGGCAGCGACGAGCGCAGAGAGCGGGCGAGGCGAGGGGCCCGCACGATCGGGCTCGGCGAGCAGCGCGTGCAGCGGAACGCTCCGGCGCACCGCCGCGAGCTCGAGCAGCGCGGTCTCGAGCGCCGAACGCGCGCTCGGGGCGTGGCGCGGAAGGCGTCCCTCTATCCAGCGAGCGACGCGGTCGAGCTCCGACAGGGGCGGCAGGCCAGTGAAATCGACAACGTCGAGCAGGGCCTCGGCGCTCTCGAGAGCGTCGTCGGAGTATCCGGGGAGCGGAGCAGCCTCCCCGCGACCGCAACGGCCTCCATCCTCCTCGAGGGTGAGCAACGTGCCGCGGCGCTCGGCGAACGCGAGCCGCGCCGTCTCGAAAGCAGCCGCGAGCGGCACCCGATAGCGATCGCGGTGCGCGCGGAGGGTCATGCTGCGCCGAGCACGATTCCGGCGGCGAAACAGACGCCGAACGCGAGCAGGAGCCGCGCCGTCTGCACGAGGCGAGCGTTGAGCGCGCGGCCCGCTTCGCGAGCGATGCCCACGAGCAAGCGGATCCCGAAGGGCACCGTGACGAGGGGCAAGAGCGCGGGCGTCCCGAGCACGCCGGACGCGACGAGACCGACCGGGACGGCGTAGGCGAGCGTGAGCAGGAGCCCGTATTCGACGAGCGCGCCGCGGCGGCCGAGCCGGACCGCGAGCGTGCGCTTGCCGGCGCGCGCGTCCGTCTCCCGGTCACGAAGGTTGTTCACGACGAGGATCGCCGTCGAGAGCGCGCCCATCGGCAGCGACGCGAGGAACGCGAGGCCCGACAGCTCGCGCGCGTGCACGAACGCGCTGCCGACGACGGCCACGATGCCGAAGAACAGGAACACGAACACATCGCCGAGCCCGTGGTACCCGAGCGGGTATGGGCCGCCGGTGTACGCGATGGCCGCGAGGATCGACAGCACGCCCACCGCGACGATGGCGAGCCCGGCTTCGAACGCGAGATAGGTGCCGACCAGCAAGGCGAGCCCGAACACGACCCACATCCCGCGCCGAACCGCCCGGGCCTCGATGAGCCCAGCTTGCCCGGCACGCGTCGGGCCCCGGCGCTCGGCGGTGTCGGCGCCCTTCTCGTAGTCGAACACGTCGTTCGCGAAGTTGGCGCCCACTTGCAGGAGCAAGGCGCCGAGCGCGGCGCCCGCGGCGGGTCCCGTCCGGAACGTGCCGTGGGCCACGGCGCAGGCGCTCCCCACGGCGACGGGGGCGAGCGCTGCTGCCAGGGTCGCCGGGCGCGCCGCGAGCACCCACGCGGCGAGCGAGCCCGGGCGCACGGACGGTGCGAGCGGGCGGCGGGCATCGAGGGCTTCGGTCATGGTCGGAAGGGCGACGGTCGGGCTTCACGCGGCGAGCGCACGCACCAAGGCGGCCGCCACGTCGTCGGGTCGCTCGAGGAGCGGATTGTGCCCGGTTTCGGGCAGCTCCGTCACCTGGGCTTGGGGGAGCTCTCCCGCCATCGTGCGCGCGAGCGCGGCGAACCGCGTGTCGAGCGCTCCGACGAGGATCGTCACGGGGATGCGGACGCGGTGGAGCGCCGGGAGGTAGTCCGGCATTCTGCCGAGACCCGCCACGGCGAGCGCATGAGCGAGCCCTCGAGCCGTGTGCGCGCGGCGGCGAGCGCGCTCTTCGGCGCGCTGCTCGGACGACAAGGTCGACTGCGTCGCGAAGAGCGGCTGGCGTTCCCAACGCTCGATGAAGGCTTCGAGCCCGCGCTGCTCGAGCAGCTCGATCCACTGCGCGTCGGCGTCCCGCCGCGCCGATCGTTCATCCTCGGTCGCGAGCCCCGCGCTGCCGGAGATCCAGAGCGCCCCCGAGACCACCTCGGGGTGCCGCACGCAGAGCCCGGCGGCGAGCCGCGCGCCGAACGAGTAGCCCGCGACCAGCGTGCGCGTCGACGCCGTCGCATCGCGCGCGAGCAGGCGCGATAGGCGGTCCACCTCGGCTTCGAAGCTGTCCACGTCGAGGGCCGCCGGCGGCGTGCCGTGCCCGACGAGGTACGGGCGCAGCACGGCGACGTCGCGGGGCAAGGCCGAGAGGATCGGATCCCAAGCGCTCGGGGTTCCGGTGAACCCGTGCAAGAGGAGCAGGCGATTCATGGTGTGCGGGTCTTCGCCTCGAGGGTCGTCGCCAACGCTGTCGCGATGGCCGCGCGCGCCGTCCGCGCGCTGTCGAGTTTTACCCTGGCGCGGATCACGGTGCATCCCGGGCGTGCGAGCGCTTCCGTCACCGCAGCGCCGAGAGCCGCGGCCGTGTCGGCCTGCGCGAACGGGAGCCCATAGAGGAGCGCCGCGTGGCGCAGCTCGTGCTCCTGCGGAGTGACCCAGAAGCGGGCGTTCTCCGGGTTCGCGCGGAGCCACGGCTCGAGCGGTAGGTGCTCGAAGATGCGGCCGCCGCCGTTGTCGATCACGACGAGCGCGAGGGGCGTCTCGACGGCGCGGGCCGCCGCGAGCCCGCCGACGTCGTGGAGGAAGCTGATGTCGCCGAGCAGGCAGAGGCTCGGGACGCGTGCGCTCGCGGCCGCGCCCGCGGCGCCCGAGACGAGGCCGTCGATGCCGCTCAGCCCGCGCTGCGACCACACGCGGACGCGCCCCGGGCGGGGCGGCACGAACACGTCCACGTCTCGGATCGCCAAGCTGTTGCCGATTCCGAGCAAGCCGTCGTCGGGCAGGCATCCGATCGCGACGCGGACCGCGTCGGCTTCGCCGAGCTCGGAGGGCGCCGCTTCGGGCACGGCCCGAAAGCACGCCTCGTCGGCGAGCGCGAACGCTCGCGCGAAGCGGCGGCGCTCCTCGAGGGCGGCGCTCGGCAGCTCGGGCAGCGCACGCGCGAGCGCCGCGGCGAAGGTGAGCGGATCGGCGTGCACCACGAGCCGCGTCCGGTTCGACGGATCGGGCAGCCCTTCGGGCGCGACGAGCACGCGCTCGACGGCGGCAGCCCCGAGCCAGCGCGAGCACGCGGCCGAGGTCGGCGATTGACCGAGGAGGAGCACGAGCTCGGGGGGCGAGAGCTCGAGCAGCGGCGAGGCGAACAGCGAGTCGCCGTTGCCGATCACGGTGAGGCCGTCCCGCTCGTTCGGCAGCGCGAACCGCGCCTGGCTCGTGGCCTCGGCGTACAGCGGGTAGCCGAGCGCCCGCGCGAGGTCGAACAGGGCGCCGATCTCGCCGGACCGCGCGGGCGCGATCGGGCCGCACACGACAAGCCCGCGCTGAACGCGCGCGCATCGACTCGCCACCTCCGAGAGCGCCTCCGGGCTCGGCGCCCGAGCGGGCGCGAACACCCGCGTCGGTTCGCGGGCGAGCCGCTCGGTGACGGCGCGCGTGAGCGCCTCGCCGTCGCTCGTGGTCGCCCTACGGGGCTCGAGCGGCTTGCGTGCACGCACGTTGAGGTGCACGGGGCCGGGCGTCGGCGCGAGCGCCTCGCTCACCGCCTGGGCGATGCGCCGCTCGAGCCCGTCGAGCGCCGCGAGGCTCCCTTCCGGATGCCCGAGATCGAGGAAGCGCCGGACCATGCCGCCGTACAGCTTGACCTGGTCCATGCACTGCAGGCCGCCGGCCTCCTGCAGCTCCAAGGGGCGATCCGCGGTGAGCACGACGAGCGGCGTGAAGCCGTACGCGGCCTCGACGACGGCAGGGAAGTAGTTCGCGGCGGCGCTCCCCGAGGTCGAGAGCACGACGCTGGGGCGCCCGCTCACGCGCGCTTGCCCGAGCGCGAAGAACCCGGCGCTGCGCTCGTCCACGATGGAATGACACCGAAGGCCCGGGGTCGACAGCGCCGCCCAGGCGAACGGCGTCGAGCGCGAGCCGGGGCTCACCACGACGTCCTGCACCCCGGCTCGTGCGAGGCTTCCGAGGAGCAGGCGCGCCCATTCGGTGAGCAGGTTCTCCGTCACCCCGAGACCCCGAGCGCGCCGAGCAGCGCGGCGAGCTTCCAGCGCGTCTCCACGAGCTCGCTCTCGGGCTCCGAACCGGCCACGATTCCGCAGCCCGCATACAGGGAGAGCGTGCGATCGACGAGCACGCCCGAACGCAACGCCACCACGAACTCACCGTCTCCGCGCGCGTCGAAGCAGCCGAGCGGTCCCGCGTACCAGCCGCGCTCGTCGGGCTCGCGCTCGGCGATCCACGCGAGCGCGCGTGGGGTCGGCGAGCCCGCCACCGCCGGTGTCGGGTGCAAGCGCTCGACGAGATCGAGCACGTGCTGCTCGCTGCGAAGCACACCGCGCACGCGGGTCCGCAAGTGCGCGACGTGGCGGAGCACGTGGAGCTCGGGCGTCGAGGCCGCGTCGAGCGAAAGAGCGAGCGGTCCGAGGCCGTCGAGGATCTGGCGGAGCACGATCGCTTGCTCGAAGCGATCCTTCTCGCTCTCGAGCAGGCGGAGCGGCGCTTCGCCTCCGGTCGGGAACGAGCCGGCAACGGCTTCCGTCTCGAACTGGTCGCCCGCCTTCTTGACCAGGCGCTCAGGGGTCGCACCGAGGAACACCGCCGAGCCCACACCGAGCGCGAAGCGCACGCACTCGGGGGCGAGGTCCCGCAGACGCTCGAGCAAGGCAGGAACGTCGGGGGTGCTGGGCAAGAGCGCGTCGACGCGGCGAGCGAGCACGATCTTCTCGATGTCCCTACGCGCGATTCCATCCAAGATGGCGCGCACCTGAGCGTGCCACTCGCTCGCGGGGCGCTCGCGGAGCTCGATCGCGCGGTCGAGCGTCGAGACCGGTGGAGCATCGGCGCCGAGCAACGCGTGGGCGCGCTCGAGCAGGCGGAGCGCATCGCTCCGCGCGGCCTCGTCCTCGAGCTCGCGTGCGGTGAGCACGAGCACGAGCCGGGCGCTCGTGCCGCGCCGCTCGTAGGTGAGGCGGGGAAGGACGAAGCGCGCTTCTCCGAACGCGCGCCACGGCTCCTTTGCGGCGCGGCCCGTCTGGAACGCGAACCCACCGAACAGGCGCGCGGCCCCCTCGGGATCCGAGAGCCGCGCGAACAGTGCAGCAGCGCGGGCACGCACGGTCGCGAAGCGCTCCGCGCCGACGGCAGTGAGCGTCGCGGCCGCTTGCACACCGACGAGCTCCGCTTGAGGCGTCGCGAAGTAGCTCGAAGCCTCGCCCGCGGCGAGCGCGAGCAGCCGCGAGCCGGGCGCGAGCGGCGCGGGCAGCGCGAAGGCGTGGAGCTCGGCGTGCGCGCGACCCGCGCTGCTCGCGAGCAGCGAAAGCGCGCGCTCCAAGGGCGTCGAGGGGCCCGCGCTCGGAGGGAACGCCGGTGAGCTCATGCGCACCTACGGCTCATGCCCGAGCAGGGGTCCCCACGTAGAGGTGGCACACCCCGAACGTGAGGGGTCGCACTTCCAGCGGCGTGACCCCCGACGCGCGCATCAGCTCCGCGAACTCGTCTGCCGGCGGGAACGCCGCGATCGAGCGCTGGAGATACCGATATTCGCGCGCCCCCGAGAGGAGCGAGCCGATCCACGGCACGACGGTGTGCACGTGAAAGCGAGCCATTGCGCCGAGCAGACTGCCGCGCGGCTCGGAGAGCTCGAGGATGGCGATGCGCCCGTCGGGACGAGTCACGCGCGCCATCTCGGCGAGCGCTCGCGCCCGATCCGGCACGTTCCGAATCCCGAACGCGATACAGGTTCCGTCGAAGCTGTCGTCCGGCATCGGAAGCGCCTGCGCATCTCCCGTACAGAGCTCGATGCGCGCACCGAGCCCGGCGCGCTCGATCTTCACGCGGCCCACCTCAAGCATGCGCTCGGAAGGATCGAGCCCCACCACGTGCGCGCTCGGCACGTCGCGCGCGATCTGGATCGCGAGATCGGCGGTCCCGGTCGCGAGGTCCAACACCCGCGCGTTCTCGCGAAGCGAGAGCGCCGAAGACGTGGCGCGACGCCAGCTCTGGTCGATGCCGAGCGAGATCAGCCGGTTTACGAGATCGTAGCGGGCGGCGATCGCGTCGAACATCGCCCCGGAGCCCTCGCGCGGCAATGATTCGTGGGGAGGAGTGGGGGCGGTGGTGGTCATCGATGGTCAGCGACTTGTAGCAGCGGCGCGGGGTCGACGGTTTCTCCAGAAACCAGCGCCGAGAGCAGCGACTCGCCGAGCTTGGCGAGAGCCTCGAGCCTCTTCAGTCGCGTGCGTTTGAACTCGAGGGCAGGATCGGGCTCGGGCGATTGGCCGAGTCGCCTTTCGGCGGACTCGAGCGTCTCCGCGAACTTCTGGACCAGCACGAGCTCGCGTTCGCGCAGCACGCGCTGCACGAGGCGACCGATGCCGGTCTCGGCCTCGTAGTAGTCGCGCCGCTCCCCGGGACGCCAGGTCTTTCGCACAGCTCCCCACTTGAGGAGCTCGGAGAGCGCCATGCTCACCGCACCGGCGCTCATTCGAAGCTCGCTGCCGATCTCGGCGGCTCCGAGGGGCTCCGGCGTGAGATACAAGAGTGCCCACACGCGCCCCATGGGACGCTTGAATCCCCAGAACTCCATCAGTTGGCCGATGCTGTCGGCCACCTCGAGCTCGGCGTTCGCCGGATCCGGATGCGGGGCGCTCTGCTTCATGCCTGCGTTTGAGTTTTCAAAATCTCTTGAAACATTAGGCTCCACGGTCAGGGGGGTCAAGCACCCCAGCCCCTCCGAGCGCGGGATCCGGCGCGCGTCAGTTTTCTCTCGTATTTCGAGGAACTGGAACCCGGGACGCGGGAAGGGTACCTTGGTTTGAGCGTGGATCGTGAACGGGCTGCCTCAGGTCCGGCCGAGGGGCTGCGGGTAGCCGTGGTCGGCTCCGGCCCCGCGGGTTTCTATGCCGCCGACCTTTTGCTGCGTGCGGGAGCGAAGGTCGATGTGTTCGAGCGCCTGCCCGCACCCTTCGGGTTGGTGCGCTACGGGGTGGCGCCCGATCACCAAAACATCAAGCGCGCCGTGCTGGCCTTCGAGCGCACGGCCGAACACCCGAACTTCCGCTACTTCGGCAACGTCACCGTCGGGCAGGTTTTGTCGGTGGAGGAGCTGCTGCTCGACTACGACCAGGTGCTCTTGGCGGTGGGCTCGGCGGGAGACAGAAAGCTCGGGATTCCGGGCGAGGAGCTCGCGGGCAGCGTCGCCGCCACCGCGTTCGTCGGCTGGTACAACGGCCACCCCGACTTCATCGAAGAGCGGTTTCCGCTCGATGTCGAGCGGGCGGTCATCGTCGGCATGGGCAACGTCGCGCTGGACGTCGCTCGAGTCCTCGTGCGCCGACCCGCGGAGCTGGCCACGACGGACATCACCGCCAGCGCGCTCGAGGCGCTCGCGCAGAGCCGCGTGCGCGAGGTCGTGCTGCTCGGTCGCCGAGGGCCGGCGCAGGCCGCGTTCGATCAGGGGGAGCTCGCGGATATCGCGGGGCTCGAAGGCGTCGAGGTCATCCTCGAGGGTGACGTCCCCGCGGTTGGCTCGGACCTGACCGCGGCGGCACGGCGCAAGGTCGAGTACCTCGCCACGTTGCCGCGAGCGCCGAGCGGGCGCGCGGAGCGCCTCGTTCGTTTGCGCTTCTTCGCCGTCCCCCGCCGCATCCTCGGCGAGGAGGGGCGTGTGTCCGGCGTCGAAATCGAGCGCACCGCTCTCGCCGCGCGACCGGACGGGGCCCTGGAGGCGCGCCCCACGGGGGAGACGGAGACGCTCTCTTGCGGCCTGCTCGTGCGCTCCATCGGCTACCGGGGGACGCCGATTTCGGGGCTGCCGTTCGACGCGGTCCGCGGAGTCGTTCCCAACAGCGGCGGCCGCGTCGGCGCCCCCGGGGAGCGCGTCGCGCGCTGCTACGTCGCGGGGTGGATCAAGCGAGGGCCCGTCGGGCTCCTCGGCTCGAACAAGCAGGATGCGCGCGAGACGGTCGAGGCCATGCTCGCGGATCGGGACGAGGCGCTCGCGGGGCGCTCCGCGCGGCACCCGGGGCGAGCGCTCGATCTCTTGGCGGAGCGCGGCATTCGCTGGGTCAGCTATCGGGATTGGGTCTGCATCGACGCGAAGGAGCGCGCTGCCGGCGAAAAGCTCGGCAAGGTGCGCGAGAAGTTCTGCAGTGTTCAGAGCATGCTGCTCGCGATCGACGAGCGGGCTTCGGGCTCGAAATGAGCGGGCAGTGCCGCCGGGTGCTCGGGCGTGGCAAGCTGTCGGCCATGCGACGCCCCTTGGGCTTCCTCGTCGTGCTCGCCGCCACTTCGATGGCACCGGGCATCCATGCCGACCCGGCGCACGCGCCGAGCACCGCGGCGTCGGCGCCCGTCGGGCACGTTCCCGGCGCGGCCGCGCTCGAGGGTCGGATCATCGCGCCCTGTTGCTGGAATCAGACGATCGACATCCACGGCTCGGAGGTGTCGAACGCGCTCCGGCGTGAGATCCGGACGCGACTCGCCGCGGGCGAGCCCGCCGAAGCCATCGAGCGCTCACTCGTCGAGCGCTACGGAGAGCGCGTGATCGCGGTTCCGCGGGGGAGCCGACTCGGCAGCACCGGTGTGCTCCTCGCGATGAGCATGGGCATCGCGGGTGTCGGCGCGCTGCTGCTCCTCCGCCGCTGGCGCGATCGGTCCCACGGCGCGTCCGCCGCCCCCACGCCGGACGCGGCCGACACCGCCGCCAATCCCGCCCTCGACGCGCGCCTGGACGCCGAGCTCGCCGCGCTCGATCGCGAGTAGGCCGCGGTTCTCGCTACGGCCGGACCGAGACGTTCACGCTGAAGGTCGTGGCCGCGAAGGGCTCGACGCGCGCGCGGCCCAACGCCGAGCGAATGCAGGCCTCCGCTGGCGTATTCGCCGCGGGGCCCGTCACCACTACGCTCTTGACGTTGCCGCTCGACGCGAACACGACGGTCGCGTTCGAGCCGCTCTTCGAGCCTGCAACACAGGCACGGGCCGAAGCGAGCACACTGCCGACGGCTGCTTGCACCGCCCCTGTCGACGGCTTCTGCGGCAGTCCGCTCGTCGTGGCCGCTGCCGGGCGGAGCGCGGTTGCCGCTGGCTCGCTCGGCGGCGCTTTCGTTTTCGATGGCGCCGCTTTTTCGGGTTGAGCGGCGAGCGCGACTTTTTGCTGCGGAGCGGCGCTCGTTCGCGGCGTCGCCTTTGCGCGTCGCGGGGCCACGGCGGGTGCTGGGCGTTGCGCTTCGGCCTCGGCTGCTCCCGCAGGCTGCGCCTCGGGTGTGCGCGCGGCGAGGGCGTCGGCAGGCGCGGCCTGCTCGAGCTCGGTTGCTTCCGCGTGCTGCGCGGGGCTCGGCGTCGTGGCGGGCGCTTTCGCCGCTGCCTCTTGCGCGGCCTGCGGTGGCGCCACCGTAGGGGCGTCCGGGCGCGCCACCTCGACGGGGCGTTCGTGCTCTGGCGATGACGCCGGCTGCCGCAGGACGATGAGGAGCGCGGCACCGCCGAGCACCATCGTCGCCGCGGCGAGGAGGAGGCCCGCGCTGCGGCGATTGTTCCTGGCCGCGAGCGGGGCCGGCCCACTCG
>CAYYWA010000161.1:0-12374 GCA_964475255.1 uncultured Sorangium sp. | reverse complement strand
GTGAAGTCCGGATGGAAGATGGAGTTCCACGGCTACCTGCGCGCGCCGATGCGTCTCGGGATGGGACGCCGGGACAACCCGCTCGCGGGGCAGAGCGCCAATACGTTTCACTACCCGGTCATCCCCGACGATCAGTATCTGAGCTGGCAGTTCACGAGCCACAACAAGAAGGACTGGGCCGAGGTCTTCCTCAGCTACGGCAACGAGTGGGCGACCGGCGTCGTCGCGCTGCAGGGCTTCAACTTCACCGACGCGTCGTGGAACCTCACCAACGCTCAGTTCGGCATCTCGCAAGGCTACGTGCACCTCAAGCCCCTGCTCCCGTACGAGAACGTGCGGTTCGAGGCCAAGGCCGGCGTCTTTTGGGCGCGCTACGGCATGGCCGGCAAGTGGGACGCCGGCGAATACGACACGTATCTGTTCGGCCGCACGCACGTCGCCGGTGAGCTCATGCGCCTCGAGTTCGACGTGAACGATGCGACCACGCTCTGGTTCGAGAAGGGCGTCGGCGTGAAGCGCCCCAACCCGAGCCAGGACAACAACGCGCGCTTCACGGTGCTCGCGCACGGGCACGTCGGCCTGAAGCTCGGCGGGAACATGGAGTTCAGCGCGCACTATCTGCACTCGTTCGCGCGCGAGGAAGATCGGATCTTGCCGCCGCGCAATCCCGCCGACGGGTCAACCATCAATAACTACCAGGCGCCCAACTATCCGTCCTCGGTGATGGATGCCCCCGACGGCTCGCTCTGGGTCGCGGGCGCCGATGCCCGGTTCGAGCTCGGCGCGTTCGGCTATCTCTACGCCGGCTACTCGCACATCGGCGCGAGCGACGCGATCGTCGTGGCGCCGGCCATCGAGGTGCTCCACTCGTTCGGCGGCGGCGAGTTCTCGAACGGCGTCACGGACAACTACTTCGGCCCGAGCTGCCGCGGTTTTGGTCCATACAACACCATGCGAGAGGCCCCCAAGAACACCGATGGGCAGCTCACGAGCTGCAGCCTCGGTAACGGCTCCGTCGACAGCATCCTCGCCCAGTACGAGTTCAGCGTGCAGAACTTCCTCCAGCAGTCGGAGGGCGGTCAGAAGTTCTGGGGCGAGGGCAAGGACCTGAAGGCCATCCTCTACGGCATGGTCAACATGGTGAACTCCGACGTCGCGATGAACGACGGCATCACGAAGCTCAAGTACGGCGTGGATCTGCAGTACCAGGCGCTCCCCTGGCTCACGGTCGCCACGCGCTACGACCGCGTGCAGCCGCACAGCGATTTCCCCGAGCAGTCCTTCTCGGTGCTGTCACCCCGACTCGTGTTCAAGTCGAACTGGGTGACTCGCGAGCAGATCTCGCTCCAGTACTCGCGCTACATCTACAATCAGCGCGAGTGCGCACAGGGCGTGCCCGCGTTCAATACGAGCGACGCGAACGACGATCCGGGACCGCGCCGGGGCTTCGTCTACGTGCCGGGACAGCACCGCTGCGTGCAACCGCCCTCGGCGCCCACCTCCCCCGAGAGCTTCGGCGCGCACCAGGAGAATCAGGATCCGAAGACCCGTGGGGCACCCACCACCCGCCCCGACGTCAACGTGATCAAGATCGAAGCCAGCATGTGGTGGTGAGCGCCGGTGGCCCCGTCTCCGAGCCGTTCGGCGCTCGCCACGGCTCGGAGAGCCTCCGGCTGATTCGGTTCTAGATTCATAAAACTTTTCCGCCCACCCGAAACTCAGAGTGGGGTTCTCGTGCGGAGTGTCGGCGGGGCGCTATCATTTTCTTGGTCATGCCGACGGTCACGCGTCGCCTTACTTCCTTCTCCACCGCCATCGTCCCCGTCGCCTTCGCGACCGTTCTCGCCTGCGGCAGCAGCGAGGACGGAGGGGGCGGCCGCCCGTCGCGCCCTCCGGGCACGAGCAGCAGCCACGATCCAAGTCCCGCGAGCGGCGGCTCGACGGTTCAGGCTCCGCCGCCCTCGAGCGGCGGCAGCACGGGTCCGGTCATCGAGCTCCAAGGCGGGAGCGGAGGCTCCGGAGGCGTTGCGATCTGCAACGAGCTCGAGATCGAGCCGACCCCCGTCGTGCCGACGGTCGTCCTGCTCGTCGACAACTCCTCGAGCATGTTCGAGCCTCGGGAGATGCTCTGGGATCCGCTCTACTCCGCGTTGATGGATCCGGCCACGGGCGTGGTGAAGCAGCTCGAGAACAAGGTGCGCTTCGGGTTCGCGAGCTTCAAGGGCTCGAGCTCCCCGCACCCCGAGGACGACGCCGCCTGCGCCGACATCCAGAGCGTGCCGCCCACGCTCGGGAACCACTCGACCATCGACACCCTGTATCGCGACCTCGGCGACGACTGGATGCCGGGGTTGAAGTGGGAAACCCCGACGGGGCACGCCATCGCGCGCGTCGCCGCGGATCTCGCCGCGTTTACGGCCGATCCGCCCGGCCCGAAGTACATCCTGCTCGTCACGGACGGCAATCCCAACACTTGCAAGACGCTGGATCCCCAGTGCGGCCAGGATCTGAGCGTCAAGGCGGCTCAGGATGCGTGGGCCCAGGGCATCGGGACCTTCGTGGTCGGCATCGGGGACATCGTCACCACCAACACGGGCTGCACGGTGATGCAGGCGCGCTGCGGCACGCAACACCTGCAGGACCTCGCCAACGCGGGCCAGGGGCTTCCGGTGCAGGAGCCGCCCGCGGAGTACCAGTACCAGAACTGCATCACGAACTATCCCCCTGATTTTCCGGCGGTGCTCCAGGCCACGTATTCATCGACCCCCGGGAACGCGCAGTATTTCACCGCGACGAGCCAGAACGAGCTCACCCTCGCGATTCAGGGCCTGCTCAATCGCGTGCTCTCCTGCACCGTCGAGATGAACGCGATCGTGACCGGCGATCCCGCGCTCGGAATGGTCGAGGTCAGCGGTCAGTCCGTGACCTTCAACGATCCCAACGGCTGGCAGCTCGAGTCCGACAACTACCGAGTCACGCTCAAGGGGACGGCGTGCGACACCTTCAAAGCCACGGGCGATCTCAAGATTCAGTTCCCGTGCGACATGCAAGGCCGCCCGGTCGCCAAGCCCCGTTAGCCCGAACGCGAGCAGTCAGCTCGTGAGCGCCGAATCGCGGAGCCAACGCCCCGGCGCGTTCTTCATTTCACATCGAGAGCCGCGAACGCCTTTGAGGCCTTGTCGTCAACCGGCGGCTCGTCGAGTCGGGCAGCGGCGGCCGTCCCGAGTCGAGCCCGGGACGGCGTTCGCCCCTTCGCGCTACTGAAGCAGTCTTACGTCGTCGACAGCGACGTCGAACGTCGTGCCGTTCTTGACCTGCCACTGAAAGCCGATGACCTGGTCCCGCTGCGGACCGGCCGGGAACATCTGGCTCGCCCACGTTTCCTGGGTCAGCTGCTCCCAGGTCACCGTGTAGTACTCCCAGTCCGCGCTCGTGGGGCTGAGCTGGAACCCGAAGTTGTTGTCGCAAGCGCCCGCCGTCGAATCGCAGGTGCCACCGCGGTCCGGCGGAGTCGTCTGGACGTCGACGACCTTCACGCGCACCGGCACGTTCGCCTTCATCCAGAAGCCGATGCCCTTGTACGCGGAGAGGTTCACGGCCCCGGGAGGCGTGCCGATCTTCATGTTGAAACCCATCCCGGCGCCCCAGGTGGAAAACCCGGTCCCCGTCATCTTGCCGACCCAGGTGGCGGCGCCATCGCGCGTATCCTGCGTCGCGGTGAAGGTCCCGCCCTCTGCCGGAGTGATGGTCGCGCCGGCCGTCATGTCCGTGTAGGTGAACCAGGCGATCTCCCAGCCTTGCGCCTCGTCCTTGAAGTAGCCCGTGTAGACGCCCGGCATGTCCGACTCCGTCTCGAAGTCGCCAATCACGACTCCAGGCGGGATGTTCTCGCCGCCGCCGCCGGTGCCGCCGGTGTTTCCCATGTCGCCGGTGTCGTCTCCACCGCCGTCGTCGCAACCGGCTGCGAACACGGCGAGCAGCGCGGCGAGTGCAAGGTGAACCTTTGTCGAAGCGAGCTTTTGCATTCTGCGCGTTCCCTTCTAACTAAAAGCTTGGTGCGCGCCGCGCGGTTGGATGCGCAAAGTGTAAGCGGGCGCGGGGCCGAAACCCGGAGGCAGTCTGTCCCAACTGCTGGACCGACGCAACGGCGGCATGCACCCCGGTGGGGCCTCGGTGAACGTGCCGCGCCGCGCTTCGGCGTGCCCCTCGCGCACGCGAGACTGCACGCTTAGAAGGCGGTCAGTCGTCGTGTGAGATCGGTTCCACATGCTCGTCCCATCGAAGGGGGACTCACCCCACATGGAGCGATGCGGCAGCCGTTCGAAATGGCGCCTGGGCCGCGCGGCCGAGGCAGCGCACGTTGAGCAAGACTCTTTTCGAACCGCGCGCGGGCGAGCGGCCGCCGAGCCCCTTTCTGGATAGAAAATCCGGGGCCCATGGGTTAAGCAAAGCCCCCCGTCCTCATTCATGATTCGGCCCGGCGCGCGCGCGCTCCCGAGGGCCGCCACTGGAGTAGCAATGAAGTATCTTCGATCATTTTCGGTGTTGATCGGTTTCGGCTTGCTCGCGGCCCTCGGCTGCAAGCCCCGCGTGGATCCCCTCTCCGTCGACGCGCAGCAGTCACCCGAGGGGAAGCCCTGCCCGCCGAGCGAAGGCATGATCTCGGACGGCGAAAATAGCCCCAATCAGACCAACGTGATCAAGGGCCGCGGCGGCTACTGGTACACCTTCGTCGACAAGGCCGGCTCCAGCATCACGCCGATGCCGGGCGCCCAAGGCGGCACGTTCAGCATGACCCCCGGCGGGGCGAACGGAACCAAGAACGCGGCCCGGATGACGGGACAGATCGGCGGCGGCGACATCGTGTACGCCGGGATGGGCCTGAACTTCGTGGACCCCAAGGGTCAGTACGACGCGAGCGCGTACAAGGGCATCGCGTTCTGGGGCCGGAAGGGCCCGAACTCCACCGGCTCGGTCCGCCTCAAGGTGCCGGACGTCGCGACCGATCCGGACGGCGGCATGTGCAGCGAGTGCTTCAACGACTTCGGCATGGACCTCACGTTCACGGATCAGTGGCAGTACTTCACCGTGCCGTTCGATTCGATGAAGCAACTGCCGGGGTGGGGCAATCCGCGCACGGCCGGAATCGACAAGACCAAGCTCTACTCGATTCAGTTCCAGGTGAACGAAAAGGGAGCTCCGTTCGAGATTTGGGTGGACGAGATCCAGTTCACCGGTTGCCAGTGACACTGCGATTCGGCAGTAGGGAACGGCGGGCTCGCAGCGGGTCCGCCGTTTTTTCCGGCAGGCGTGCGCTCATCGCCTGGGCGGCGCTCGCGCTTTCGCTCGGCTGTGCGCGCCCCGTGCCCGAGGCCGCCACGCCGAGCCCCGGCGCGAGCGCTGCGCTCGTCGCCCCTCCGCCAGCCGGGAACAACCTGCTGAAGGAGTCCACGTTCGAACAGGGCAAGAGCGTTCCGTGGATGACCTCGTTCACGGCCCCGGCCGCGGGCTCCAGCGAGGTCACGGACGGCGCGTACTGCGTGACCGTCACCGAGAAGGGGCAAAACCCCTGGGACGCTCAGTTTCGGCACCGCGAGATGGTGATCCAGAAGGATCATCAGTACTCGCTGGTCTTCAAGATTTGGTCGTCCGCGCCGACGCAGGTCCGCACGAAGCTCGGCATGGCCGGGCCGCCGTACGCCGAGTACTGGGCGCGCGTGATCGACGTCAATCCGAGCCCCGCATATCACACGGCGACGATCCGGATGATGCGCGAGGACGACCCGACCGCGGAGCTCGCGTTCCACATCGGGGGCAGCCTCGCGAGCGCGCCGGTGCCTTACCGCGTGTGCATCGACGACGTGCGCCTCGAGGATCCCGAGTTCACGCCGCCCCCGGATCGGACGCGGGAGCCCCCTCCCCGTGTCGCCGTCAATCAGCTCGGCTATTTTCCGAACCGCATCAAGGTGGCGACGGTCCGCACGAGCGCGACCGCGCCCGAACGCTGGGAGCTCCTGGACGCGAACGGCGAGGCCGTCGCGAGCGGAGAGACGGTGCCCTTCGGCAACGATCGGGCCTCCGGCGAGCACGTCCACCTCGTGGACTTCAGCGCCTTCAAGACGCCGGGCACCGGCTACGTGCTGCGCGTGGGAGACGAGCGGAGCTATCCGTTCGACATCGGCGCGGACCTGTACTCGCGGCTCAAGTACGACGCGCTCGCCTTCTTCTATCACAACCGAAGCGGCATCGAGATTCGGATGCCGTACGCCGGTGATCCCGCCCTCGCGCGGCCTGCCGGGCACGAGAGCGACAAGAGCGTTCCGTGTCAGCCCGAGAGCGGCTGCAGCTACAGCCTCGACGTGAGCGGCGGCTGGTACGACGCCGGCGATCACGGAAAGTACGTCGTCAACGGGGGCATCTCCGTTTGGACCTTGCTCCACCTCTACGAGCGAACGCGCGCGTTCGGCTCCGTCGCCGCGTTCGGCGACGGCAAGCTGAACATCCCGGAGAACCAGAACCGCGTGCCGGATCTGCTCGACGAGGCGCGCTGGGAGATGGAATTCTTGCTCCGCATGCAGGTCCCAGATGGGCAGCCGCTCGCCGGGCTCGCGCACCACAAGGTGCACGACGCGACCTGGACCGGGCTCGGCCGCGCCCCGCACGAGTACGAGCAGCCGCGCTTCTTGCACCGGCCGAGCACGGCCGCGACGCTGAACCTCGCCGCCACGGCCGCGCAGTGCGCCCGGATCTGGAAGCCCATCGACGCTGCCTTCGCGAAGCGCTGCCTCGCGGCCGCGGAGCGCGCCTACGCCGCGGCGCTGAAGCACCCGGCGTTGCTCGCCGATCCCAACGACACGAACGGCGGCGGCTCCTACAGTGACGACTCCGTCGCCGACGAGTTCTACTGGGCCGCCGCCGAGCTCTTCGCGACCACCGGGAAGGCCGAGTACCGGAGCGCGCTCGAAGCGTCGCCCTTGCACGCGCGCTTCCCGGCGCTCACCGACGGGCACCCGGCGTCGATGACCTGGCGCGACACCGCCGCGCTCGGGATGCTCTCGCTCGCCGTCGCCCGCAACGACGCGCTCGCGAAGACGATGCGCGGACGCGTGGTCGAGACCGCCGACGCGTACCTCGCCGTGCAGGCCAAGGAGGGCTACCGGACCCCGGTCGCTCCCAAGCCCGACGGGGGCTACACGTGGGGCTCGAACTCCTTCGTGCTGAACAACGCGATCGTGCTGGCGCTCGCGTACGACTTCACGAAGCAGAAGAAGTACCTCGACGGCGTGGTGCTCGCGATGGACTACCTGCTCGGCAGAAATCCGCTCGCGCAGTCGTACGTCACCGGATACGGCGAGCGCCCCCTCGAGAACCCGCATCATCGGTTCTGGGCGCACCAGGCGGTCGCGACGTACCCGAAGCCACCGCCCGGCATCATTTCCGGCGGCCCGAACTCGGGCCTCGAGGATCCCTATTCGCAGGCAGCGGGGCTCAAGGGGTGTGCGCCCCAGAAGTGCTTCGTCGATCACATCGAAGCCTGGGGAGTCAACGAGATCACCATCAATTGGAACGCCCCCTTCGCCTGGGTGGCAGCGTTCCTCGATGAAAAGGCGAGAAACTGAGCGGCCCCGCTCACCTCGGAATACTCACATGCGTTTCGGCCACTTCGACGACAAAAACCGCGAATACGTCATCACTACCCCCAAGACGCCGTATCCCTGGATCAACTATCTCGGGACGGAGAGCTTCTTCGGGCTCGTCTCGCACCTCGGCGGCGGCTACTGCTTCTACCGGGACGCGCGGCTCCGGAGGCTCACGCGCTACCGCTACAACAACGTCCCGGTAGATAACGGCGGGCGCTACTACTACGTCGTCGACGGCTCCGACTACTGGTCTCCGACTTTCATGCCCGTCAAACGTCCGCTCGATCGGTTCGAGTGCCGACACGGGCTCGGGTACACGCGCATCACGGGCGAGCGCAACGGGGTCACGGCGGAGGTCCTCTACTTCGTGCCCCTCGGGGAGACGTGCGAGGTCCACCAGGTGACGCTCAAGAACCAGAGCTCGCAGAAGAAGACGCTCACGCTCTTCTCGTTCGTCGAGTTCTGCCTCTGGAACGCGTGGGACGACATGACCAACTTCCAGCGCAACTTCAGCACGGGAGAGGTCGAGATCGAGGGCAGCACGATCTATCATAAGACGGAGTACCGCGAGCGGCGCAACCACTTCGCCTTCTTCCACGTGAACCAGCCGCTGCTCGGGTTCGACACCGATCGCGAGACGTTCCTCGGCACGTACAACGGGTTCGGGGAGCCCGAGGTCGTCGCCCAGGGAAAGCCGCGCAACTCGGTCGCGAGCGGCTGGCACCCGATCGGCTCGCACGCGATCACGGTCGAGCTCGAGCCGGGCGCCGAGAAGCAGCTCGTCTTCGTGCTGGGTTACGTCGAAAACCCGAAGGAGGAGAAGTGGGAGCGCCCCGGCGTGATCAACAAGCGCCGCGCACACCAGCTCATCGAGCGCTTCTCGACGCCCGAGGCCGTGGCGCGCGCGTTCGGCAAGCTCCAGGAGCACTGGCAGGGCTTGCTCTCGAGCTACCAGGTGAAATCACCCGACGAGAAGCTCGATCGGATGGTGAACATCTGGAATCAGTATCAGTGCATGGTGACGTTCAACATGTCGCGCTCGGCCTCGTATTTCGAGTCCGGCATCGGGCGCGGCATGGGCTTCCGCGACTCGAACCAGGATCTGCTCGGCTTCGTGCACCTCGTGCCCGAGCGCGCGCGCGAGCGCATCCTCGACATCGCGGCGACGCAGTTCCCGGACGGGAGCGCGTACCACCAGTACCAGCCGCTCACCAAGCGCGGAAATCACGACATCGGCAGCGGCTTCAACGACGATCCGCTGTGGCTCATCCTCGGTGTCGCCGCGTACATCAAGGAGACGGGAGACGTCGCGATCCTGGACGAGAACGTCCCCTTCGACAACGACCCGAACGACACGGCGACCCTGCTCGAGCACTGCAAGCGCAGCTTCGATCACGTGCTCAACAACCTCGGGCCGCACGGGCTCCCGCTGATCGGGCGCGCCGATTGGAACGATTGCCTGAACCTCAATTGCTTCTCGGAGACGCCGGACGAGTCGTATCAGACGACGCAGAACCGGACGGGGCGCACGGCGGAGTCCGTGTTCATCGCGGGGATGTTCGTGCACATCGGCCCGGAGTACGCCGCCCTGTGCGAGCGCAAAGGGCTCGCCGAGGAAGCCGCCCGAGCGCGCGCCGAGGTGGCGAAGATGGAGAAGGTCGTGCTCGAGCACGGCTGGGACGGCGCGTGGTTTCTGCGCGCCTACGACTTCTTCGGCAACAAGGTGGGCAGCAACGAGTGCGAGGACGGCAAGATCTTCATCGAGCCGCAGGGCTTCTGCGTGATGGCCGGCATCGGGGTGAAGACCGGCGAAGCCGTGAAGGCGCTCGACTCCGTGAAAGAGCGGCTCGACACGCGCTACGGCATCGTGCTCCAGAACCCCGCGTACAAGGAGTACCACGTCGAGCTCGGCGAGATCTCCTCGTACCCGCCCGGCTACAAGGAGAACGCGGGCATCTTCTGCCACAACAACCCCTGGGTGGCGATCGCCGAGACGGTGGTGGGCCGGCCCGAGCGCGCCTTCGAGTACTATAAGAAGATCGCGCCCGCGTACCTCGAGGAGATCAGCGAGATCCACCGGCTCGAGCCGTACGTGTACGCGCAGATGATCGCCGGCAAGGACGCCGTTCGCCACGGTGAGGCGAAGAACAGCTGGCTCACCGGGACGGCGGCGTGGAACTTCGTGGCGGTGAGCCAGTATCTGCTCGGAGTGCGCCCCGAGTGGGACGGGCTCGTCGTCAAGCCGTGCCTGCCGAAGGAGATCGGGGAGTTTACGGTCGAGCGGCGTTGCCGGGGCGCGACGTACGTGATCCACGTGAAGAACTCGGGAGGAACGACGCCGTCGCTCAAGGTCGACGGCAAGCCCATCCCCGGTCACGTGGTCCCGTACCAGCCCGCCGGCAGCCGCGTCGTCGTGGAGTGCACCACGTAGCGCCCCGGAGCCCTCCCCCAAGGCTTCGGGGAGCCCACTCTCCTAGAACGCCGATCGGTTTGACCGATCGGCGTTCTAGCCTCGTTGCGCTATCGCGAGCACGACGGGCGCGAAGGCGGCGGAAAGACGCGAGGGCTCGGCCTTCCCCGACTAGGAAGCCCGAAATCGAGGCTAGAGACCGACGACGTAGCCCAAGTTCAGCGCGCCGCCGTAGGCAGCGCGGTTGAACAGGTAGAGGCCGCGGAGCTCGAAGGCGAAGCCCGACGATTTCGAGGTCGGGATCATGAGGCCGAAGCCGGGCGCGACGAAGAAGCGCCCGGTGCGCCGCCACACGTCGAGCGTGCCGGGCTCGCTCCCGGCGCGGTAAGCGGCTTCACTCGGGAAGTACTCGACGGCAACGTGCGAGTCGATCTGCGCGAGCCCCGCGCCGAGCGAGAGGAACGGGCGCCCCTTGCCCTTCGCGAAGGGATCCGAGCCGAAGTGGTACGCCGTGCGCAGCTCGGCGTGCCAGGGAATGAAACCGTCGCCGTTCGCCGGCGTGGGCGCGCCGCGGAACGCGTAGCCGAGGCGAATGCCGAGCAGCACGTTCTTGCCGAGGCGTCCATCGAGCCCGAGCATCACACGCGTCGTCGCGATGCCGATACCGGTCGGGACCTGGTTCCCATACCGGTCCCAGACCGGACCCGCGTATTCCTCCCCGTTGTGATCGAAGCAGTTGTATTGGTTCGCTTGCCGGCGGTTACAGACGGCGAGCTCGGCCGGGTAATAGAGCGCGTCCTGTTGCGCGCTCAATGAGAGATAGACGCCGGGCGGACTCTCGCCACCGCGCTTCTTCCGCTCGTCGCCGACCTTGTCCCAGGTCGAATCGTCGTCGAAGTCGGGGAGCTCGTTCGGGTTCGGCTCTTGCTCCTCGTATTCCTCGACTTCTTCCTCGTCCTCGGCGTCTCGCGATACCTCCGGCTCCCTCTCGAACTCCGGCTCGGGCTCCTCCTCCTCGATTTCCGGTTCGGGCTCGGGTTCCGGCGAAGGCGGCGGCGAAGGCGGCGGCGCGGAGGCCGAGGGGTCACCCCCCGCATCGCGAAACGCCTCTTCGACCTCCGGCGTGACGAGCGAGGCGTCGAGGGTGATATCGGGATCGTAGCGGAGCGCTCGCTTGAATCGGCGCCGGGCTTCCTTGGGCTTGCGCAGCGCGACCTGCACCATCGCCATGTCCCGATTCAGCCGCCCCATCACCTCGTCCGAGCAGCCGCGCCGGCCACAGCGCCGCAGCGCCTTCTTGAGCGTCTTCTGGGCTTGTCGATACTTCTCGTTGAGGAACTCGTGATTCATCGCCTCGTCGGCGAGGCGAAGGGCGTCTTCTTCTCGCGACCCCGCGGAGGCCGCAGCCGGAGCGAGCAGGCCGACCGCCCCGAGGAGCACGGCGATGAGCAAAAATCTGGGACGCAACGAAACGGATCGGGGACGCGGGGGTCGCATGAGACCGACGGCTCGATCGCGAGAGCCGACCCGGACCTAACCATGGACGAGCGGCCCTCGCAACGACGGTTCTGCTCGATTTTGCCTCGATCGCGCGCCGTTCGGGTCTGCTAGCCGTTCATTTTTCTATGAAGCGGATATCGTCGATCCAGATCTCGCCGTTGGTCGGTGCCGGGATGAACCATTCGAGCGCAACGATCTCGCTGGGATCGAACGCGCCGGCCGAGTAGCCCCATCCACCTTGTCCCAAGTCGGGATCGTCCCAATACACCGAGTACGTCTTCCAAGACGTGGTCAGGTCCACTTCGACGAAAAAGTGGTCGAAGCAGGACGTCCCCGTCTCGCCAGGCCACTCGCACAGCCCCCCTTCGAGCACGGTCGCCACGACCGGGAGGCGCACGTGAATCGTGATGGGTGCGTCGCTCGCACGGGCCCCGAAGGCAATCCCGGCATACTCGCTCGCGAGCTCGTACGGCTCTTTGCCGCTGATGAACTCGAACCCGACGCCCGCGCCGAACACGAAGCCCTCCGCCGAGAAGCGAACCGCGTACTCCCCGGTTCCCGTGTTCGCCCGCGTGCTCGACATGAAATCGTCGGACTTACCCACGGCGGGGAACACGGTGGCTCCCTCCGTGCCGTCGTCGAACGTCGCCCAGTATCCGTTGCGGCCATCCCGCAGGATGATGCGATGGTTCCCGTCTTCGCAGTCATCGATGAGCAGGCGGGAAACGGAGCTGCTACCTCCCGTGCCCGCGCCGCCGCTACCCGGCGCGCCTCCACTGGCCGCCCCTCCCGAACCGCCTTTGCTCGTCGTCCCGCCGCTGGCG
>CAYYWA010000160.1:0-12404 GCA_964475255.1 uncultured Sorangium sp. | reverse complement strand
GTTTCCGAACGATTGACGCCAAGCTCCGGACGGCTGTCGTCATCGAGCAGATTCCCGAGCCGGAGCGCCCTTGGCGACGGCGTCCTTCCCTGGTCTTCCGTGCGCGAGCTCGCGCGCGTGGTGACGCCGGACACCGTGCAGGAGTGGCTCGAGGCGGCGCGAGGCAAGACCGTGCGTCAGATCGAGCGGCTCGTATCGGGTAGGGAGCGCGGAGATCGGCCTTCCGTTACCGGGCGACTCGAGGCGCGTCGGCATGTCCTTCGCTTCGACGTGAGCGCGCAAACGTACGCGACCTTTCGAGAAGCGGTGGCGGTGATTCGGCGGCGGTCCTCCGAGCGGATGGACGACGACGCGCTTCTCCTGCAGATGGCGCGCGAGAGCTTGCAAGGAGCTTCCGATGCGGGGCGCTCGTCATACCAGGTCGCCGTGGCCGTTTGCGAGCGGTGTCAGCGAGGCGTCCAGCATGGTGCCGGGACGGACGTGGAGGTCGGGCCCGAGGTCGTAGACATGGTTGGATGTGACGCGCAGGTCATCGGCAGGATCTCCGGAGCAGTGATCGATGAGGAGTTTGGCGACTCTGACGATCATGAGGTGGAGCTCTCCGGTGTTGACCTGGGTGAGAGCCTCCAGTCGATGGCAGCTCGGAAGGGCGAAGCTCGCGCCGAGCAAGAGCACGAGGTGCCGCGCGCCGACGGTGTCGAGCGGGAGCCATCTCGCAAGGGAGAAGCTCGCGCCGACCGTGAACACGGGGTGAAGCGAGTCGGCGCGGGTGCTGGTGGTGTCGAGCCGAAGCAAGCTCGGAACGGGGGATTCGGATTCGTTGCTGGTGGTGGCATGGGCAAATCGAACAATCAATCGGGGCTGTGCCGAGCTCCCCAGCTGCGGAGCACGCGGGACCGGCAGCCTACTCACGAGCGGCATTCAACCCGCGACCGGCAGCAGTGGCCCCACGTGGAGCAGCTACGGCGTCCTCGGGAATCGGCGCCTCGAGCGAGCGATGCAACCGCGCGACTACCAAAGGCAACCCAAACCATTCCGCCTGCCGTGCGTCGGTACGTCCTCCACCGCGACCGTGGGTGCGTCGTGCCCGGTTGCGCGCACGGAAAGTTCCTCGACGTCCATCATCTGCGCGCGCGGGCAGAGGGCGGAACGCACGAGCCCGACAACCTGGTCACGCTGTGCGGCGGTCACCATGCCGCGCTGCACGCGGGTCGGCTTGCGATCGAAGGTCGCCCCTCGACGAAGCTTCGGTTCCTGCGCGCCGATGGGACCAGCTACACCGAGCCGCCTTCGGCGCGCTCGGTGGCAGTGAGCGAGCAAGTGATTCGGGCCATGCGCGGTCTCGGGTTCTCCGAGCGAGACTCGAGAACCGCCGTCGCACGCGTGGTCGAGACCGTTGAAACCCTCTGCGTCGAGCGGCTGCTCCGCGCCGCGCTCGCGGTGCTGAGCGCGCACGTCGGCTAGCGCCGGATCCCGAAAACCTCGTCACGCGGGTCACTACGCTGCGGTTTGAAAGACGCCCGTCAGGCCGGCGCTTGGCTGGTTTCGTCGAAGGGGGTCGGGCGGCCGCGCTCGGCTCGGCGCTTGGCGGCGTGGAGGAGGGAGCGGCCGACGAAGGCGAAGACGCGATTGAGCGCGGGGCCGAAGCGGCGTGTGCGGGGGCGCTCGCCGGCTCTCGCGGGGGCGATTCCGTGCTCGAGGACGAGCAGGCTGCGCGAATCGGAAGGCACGGTGCGGATGCTGAGCACGAGCTTGTCGTGCTTCGGCGTGGCGAACGCGCGAAACTCGGTGGGGGTCCGCGCGTCGCCGGGATCGAGACCGAACGCTCCGCGGAGCTTGCCTACAACGCCCACCACGACCTCGTCAGGGCTCTTCTCGAGCAGCACCACGCCGGGCCTCGACAACAGCCACTCGAACAGCGGGCGATCCGGGTAGACGCTCGGGCGGAGCTCCTCTTCGTCGCGCGCCTCGCGCCGCCGTCTCGAGCCCCAGAGCGCCGGCAGACGGCGGGCGTTCGTGAGCAGGTGCACCATCGGCATCTCCCGCAACGTGACGAGCTCGACCGCTCGGAGCGCCCGAGCCCTGGCAGCGTCGACGGGCACGAGCACGGCGCCGACGTGTGCGCGCTCGGGCAACCATGCCTCGAGTCGACGCGAACGGGGCACCTCCGCCGTGCGAAGATGCCCCGTGTCCGAGTGCGCGCGTTTCGCGGCCATGCCGTGTGCTCGAGGCAACTCACGTACCAGTCGCGTCAGCCTCCGAGCGCCGGCAAGCGGGCAAGGCGAGTCAGCACCATGTCCTTTCCCGCGGTGCAGGCGGGCTTACGAAGGGGCGTCCGACTCCGCCGCTCGGATCCGCCGCCCGATAGCCGACGCGCACCGAGCCGTCGCTGCCGAAGGCGAGGGAAAGCGCGACAAACTTGCCGTGTTCCGGGGCGACGAGCCGCGAACGAGGCGGCAACTTGTCGCGTTCGTGGCGGGCCGTGCGCCTCGAGACGCGGGGCGGTCGCTCTGCGATGCGGGCCGACCGCATTGCGACGAGGAAGCCCGAAACTCGGTTCAGGAGCAAACGGTGACGAGGACGCGGCGCTGGGCGCGGGGGCCGTCGAACTCGCACAGGAACACGTTCTGCCAGGTTCCGAGCGCGAGTCGTCCATCGATGATGGGAATCGACTCGGAAGGCCCCACGATCGCCGCCTTGATGTGAGCGGCGGCGTTGTCGTCGATGCGATCGTGGAGCCAACCGTCGTGCTCCGGGATGGCCTTTGCGAGGGCTCGCAGCAGATCCACCCCGATGTTCGGGTCGTCGTTCTCGTTGATCGTGATCGCGGCCGTCGCGTGCGGGGTGTAGATCGTGCACACGCCGTTGTCACAGCCGGTCGCTCGCACGAAGCGCGTCACTTCGTCCGTAACGTCGATCACCTCGTGCTCGCGCGTGGACGACACGGTGAATGCGTGGTGCTGAACCGCCATGCGCCCGAGCATACGGTGCCCCCCGCACCGACACGAGCCGAGCTCGGGGACGGGCACCGTTGCCCAAAGCGGCATCGCACTGGTGCACTCGAGCTGCCTCGAGGCAGCCCACCCGCTCACCCCGGAGGCGGCGCGCCACGCAGGATTCGAACCTGCGACCTTCGGCTCCGGAGGCCGACGCTCTATCCAGCTGAGCTAGTGGCGCGAGGGGGCTTCTCTTAGCGCACGCGGCGCCCTCAGGGAAGCGCGCCGCGCACTTTCGCGGGGTGTGCTCGGTGGGGCGAGGAAAGCGCCGGAAATGCGCGCGCGTTCGGGCCGGCGACCGATCGGGGAAGCCTGCTACCCTCGGAGGGGTGGACGCCGAGATCGAGGTGGTCCCGTGTCTCCGGGACAACTACGCGTACTTGGTTTTTCGTCGCGGCGAGCCGCGGGCCCTGGTGGTGGACCCGAGCGAAAGCGCGCCGGTGCTCGCGGCGCTCGAGCGGCTCGGGCTCGAGCTCGCCGGCATTCTCTGCACGCACCATCATCGCGACCACGTGGGCGGGAACGAGGAGCTGCTCCGCGCCTTCCCGAGCGCGGCGGTGTTCGGCTCGCGAACGGATGCGACGCGCATCCCGGGGCTGACCGACGTGCTCGACGACGGAGACGAGCGCGAGCACGCCGGCTTCGCGTTCCGCGTGCTGCACGTCCCCGGGCACACGCGGGGTGCCATCGCGTACCGGCTGGGCGACGCCGTGTTCACGGGCGACACGCTGTTCGTCGCGGGATGTGGGCGCCTGTTCGAGGGCACGCCGGAGCAGATGCACGCGTCGCTGAACGAGAAGCTCGCGCGGCTTCCGCCCGAGACGAAGGTGTATTGCGGGCACGAGTACACGCTGAAGAACCTCGAGTTCGCCGCGCACGTCGAGCCCGGGAACGAAGCCATCCAGGAGAAGCTCGCGCGCGTACGCGCGGCGCGCGCACGGGGCGAGCCGACGGTGCCGTCGAGCATCGCCGAGGAGCGCGCGACGAACCCTTTCTTGCGCTGCGATCGGCCTGCTATTCGCGCGCGAATGGCTCCGGAGCTCGGGACGTCGAGCGAGCCGGTCGACGTGTTCGCCGCCGTGCGTCGGGCGAAAGATACGTTCGTATGAGCCCCGTCCCGGCGCATCGACGGAGGCCTCCCTTGTTGGCTCGGCGCGCTCGGCTCGCCGCTGCTGCCCTCGCGCTCGCCTCCGGCTGCTCGCGCGCGAGCGCCGAGCCGGCGCCGGTCGCGGCGAGCGCGGCGCCGGTTCCGCCGCGGTTTCGAGGCGCCGCCATGGGTGGCGGTTCGCCGCGCGCGCCGGACCGCGACGGGGCGAATGCCGAACGGCGTCTTCCGGCCGAGGAACGGACGTTCGTCTTCGAAGACACGCCGGTTGGGCGAATGGTGGTCGTCGTGCTCGTCCCGGAGCGCGCTCCGGGCGAGCGGTTTCCGCTGCTCATCCCCTTTCATGGGCTCGGCGAGGCGAAGAAGGGGCCGGACCGCGGCGCGCGTGCGTGGGTCGAGGACTACGCGCTCGGTCGCGCGCTTCGGCGGCTCGCGGCGCCGCCGCTCACGGCCTCGGATTTCGAGTCGTTCGTCACGCCGGAGCGGCTCGCGCGGTTGAACGAGAGCCTGCGCGAACGGCCGTACCGCGGTCTCGTCATCGCCTGCCCGTACACGCCGGACATGCTGCGCGGCGAAGAGCCGTTCACTCCGGCGCCACCGCTCGCGCGCTTCGTCGTCGAGACGCTGCTACCGCGCCTCCGCCGTGAGACACCGGCCCTCTCGGCGGCGAGCGCCACGGGGATCGACGGGGTGAGCCTGGGCGGCCGCGCCGCCATCGCGATCGGGTTGCTCGAGCCGACCGCGTTTGGCGCCATCGCGGGGATTCAAGCGGCGCTGGACCGAAAGAACGCCAGGGACGTCGCCGAGCGCGCCAAGCGCGCGCGCGAGCGGAACTCGGGGCTCGTGTTCCGTCTGCTCACGAGCGACGACGATTTCTTCCGCCGGGCCAACGTGGCCATCGCGCGCGCGCTCGAACGGGCCGGCGTTCCGGTCTTTCTCGACGTCGTGCCGGGGCCGCACGACTACGCGTTCAATCGCGGCCCCGGCGCCCTGGAGATGCTGCTGTTCCACGATCGCGTGCTTCGGGGCGAGCCGCCGCTTTGAGCGAGCCTCGGTTGGTGCGGCCCGCCGGCCAGGCTTGCTCCGTTGACGCCCTGTCGAGAACCGTCGAAACCTTCCACCCCTTCGAACGGTAAGGGACGCATGACCCTCGCCCAGCCGATCGTCTCCGTGTCTCGTGTGTCCAAGGCGTACGCGTCGGGGTTCCAGGCCCTCAAGGACGTGAGCCTGGAGATCCGCCGGGGAGAGATCTTTGCGCTGCTCGGCCCGAACGGCGCCGGGAAGACGACGCTCATCAACGTGATCTGCGGCATCGTCACGCCGAGCTCCGGCACGGTGGTCGTCGACGGACACGATATCCGCAAGGAGTACCGCGCGGCGCGCTCGGCGATCGGGCTCGTGCCCCAGGAGCTGACGACCGACACGTTCGAGAACGTCTGGTCCACCGTCAAGTTCAGTCGCGGGCTGTTCGGCCTGCCGCCGAACCCCGCGTACCTCGAGAAGGTGCTCCGCGAGCTCTCCCTCTGGGACAAAAAGGACTCGAAGATTCTGGCCCTGTCGGGGGGCATGAAACGCCGGGTCCTCATCGCGAAAGCGCTCTCGCACGAGCCGCGCGTCCTGTTCTTGGACGAGCCCACGGCCGGGGTGGACGTCGAGCTTCGCCGAGACATGTGGAACATGGTGCGGCGGCTCGCGAAGAGCGGCGTCACCATCATCCTGACCACGCACTATCTCGAAGAAGCGGAAGAGATGGCCGATCGCATCGGCGTGATCCGCCAGGGCGAGATCATCCTGGTCGAGGACAAGGTCACTTTGATGCAGAAGCTCGGGCAAAAGCAGCTTTTGCTCGAGCTCCGAGAGCCGCTCTCGAGCGTGCCGGCCGAGCTCGCGGCGCTGCGGCTCGAGCTCTCCGCCGACGGAACCCGGCTCGTCTATACGTTCGACTCGCGGGGCGAGGCGACCGGAATCACCGAGCTGCTCCGGCGGCTCGGGCAACACGGGATCGACTTCAAGGACTTGCACACGAAGCAGAGCTCGCTCGAGGACATCTTCATCGGGCTCCTTCGCGACGGGCACGCGCCGCCGATTTCGCGGCCGGCTCCGCGCGCGGACGGCGCAGCCCGGGAGAGCCAGGGCGCCGCGCCGGGGCGGGTGCAGGGATGACGGTCGGGGTGCGATCATGAACGTCCACGCGATTCGCGCCATCTACGTGTTCGAGCTCGCGCGCACCTGGCGCACGCTGATGCAGAGCATCGCCTCGCCGGTGATCTCGACGTCGCTCTACTTCATCGTGTTCGGCTCGGCGATCGGGTCGCGCATGGCGGAAATCGAGGGCGTCAGCTACGGCGCCTTCATCGTTCCCGGGTTGATCATGCTCTCCGTGCTCACGGAGAGCGTCTCGAATGCTTCGTTCGGCATCTACCTGCCGAAATTCATGGGGACGATTTACGAAATCCTTTCTGCCCCGGTCTCGACACTCGAGATCTTGATTGGCTACGTGGGGGCCGCGGCGACGAAATCGGTGATTTTGGGCACCATCATCCTGATGACCGCGCGCCTGTTCGTCGATTTCACGATCCTGCACCCGGTTTGGATGGTCGCCATTCTCGTCCTGATTTCCGTCACGTTCTGCCTCTTCGGCTTCATCATCGGTATTTGGGCCGATGGCTTCGAGAAGCTCCAAGTCGTCCCGGCGCTCATCATCATGCCCCTCGCGTTCCTGGGGGGGAGCTTCTACTCGATTCACATGCTCCCCACGTTCTGGCAGAACGTCGCGCTCTTCAATCCCGTCGTGTACCTGATCAGCGCGTTTCGCTGGAGCTTTTACGGAGTGTCGGACGTCAGCGTCGTCGTGAGCGTCGGAATGACGCTCGTGTTCATGATCGGGTGCCTGGCGATCATCACCTGGGTTTTTCGAACCGGTTACAAGCTCAAAGCTTGAGCCTCGATTCGGGGCTTCCCAGTCGCGGAAGGCCGATCCCTCTGCCCAGTCGCCAGGCCGAAATTTCGGCGGAACCTGGGGTCCATCCCCGATCCTTCGAGCGAACCCGAGAGCGGTGCGAAGGGGGGGCGCAAACGACCCCCTGGGGGTGCATCGCAAGAAACAGCGTGCTCGCACTTCCTGCTTTTCGGCTTCCGTCGCGGCGAGCTCGCTTTGGACTTTTTGCCGCACTGCTCCGTGACGCCTCGAGGTCGGGAGCACGCCGGCACTCGCGAGGCGCGCTCGTTCGCGAGGACCGCTGACGAATGTCGTGATCCCTGCAGCGGTCTTCGGGAATCTACGGCGCGACCGAAGGGCCTTGGTGATTGGATGCCTCGCTGTGAGACAGCACGGGTAAAAGTTTCCTCTTGCGCTTTAGAGGCGATCCGTCGATAAGGCGTTCGGGCGCACGGGGTGCGGCGCAGCTTTCCGCATTTTCCGCGTGGCGCTCCGATGTAGTTGCGGTTAAGACGTCTTTCCCAAAGCTTCACCCTCGCTCTGGTGGCGACCGACTGTTCGAAGGAGTTCCATTCATGAATCAGCCGTTCCGAAGCTACGTGTCCCTGACCTCCGTGCTTTTGCTTGCGGCGGCCTTTGGCTGCTCGAACGAGAGGCCAAACGCTGGAGGCAGCGGTGGGACGCCCGGCACACCAGGCAGCGGAGGCGCTGGCGCCACCACCGCCTCTGGCGGGACCCCGGCCACCCCGCAGGGAGGCATGGGTGGCGCGAGCGCCGGAATGACGGGCACGGGAATGGAAGGCGGAACCGGCAACGTCGGAAACCCGGGCGGCGGTGAAGGAAACGTCGCTGGCTCTTCCGGCGGAGACACCGGAACTCCCACCACGGGCGGCACCGCCGGTGATTCGGGCACGGGCGGCGCTCCGCCCGTGACGGGCTCCTGTGGCGATGCGCCGTCGCAGCAGTTCGACCCCAAGACGATGCCTGGATACACGGCGCCCCGCGATCCTCAGGTCGACGCGCTGCTCGGAGCCATGACCCTCGAGCAGAAGATCGCACAGATGCAAGGCATCGACGGGACAGCGAAGGACTACAACGACATCGAGCGGAGCCCCGACGTCGAGGTCGCCGGTATGACGATCCGCGGCTATCGCTATCGGGACGCCGGCCACGGCGTGAACCTCGACGCCGGACAGGACAATCGTGCGTCCGACGGCAAGAACTACTCCACTGCGTTCCCGCAGCAGTCGTCGCGTGGCGCCTCCTGGGATCTCGATCTCGAGTGGCGCCTCGGCGAGGCGATGGGCGACGAGACGGCAGCCTCGATGAACAACATGCTGCTCGCTCCGTGCATGAACATCATCCGTCACCCGTACTGGGGACGGACCCAGGAGACCTACGGCGAGGACATGTACCACATGGGCCGCCTGGCCTCGGCGTACACCGCCGGTCTCCAGCAGCACGTTGCCGGATGCGCGAAGCACTTCGCCGCGAACAACGTGGAGGACAATCGCGCCAATCAGGACGCGCTCATGGACGAGCAGACGCTCCGTGAGATCTACGGCCGCCACTTCGAGATGGTGATTCAGGACGGCGGCATCGCCTGCATCATGGCGGCGTACAACAAGATCAACGGCGTGAAGTCGACGCAGAACAAGCACTTGCTCACGACCATTCTGCGCGATCCGCTCGAGCAGGGAGGCATGGCCTTCCGCGGGCTCGTGATTTCCGACTGGTGGGCGATGCCGGGTGATCAAGGGCCGATCGACGCTTCGACCGCGTTGGGTCAGGCTGCCGAGGCGGCCGACGCCGGCCTGGACATCGAGGTGCCCTGGACGCTCAACTACGGCCAGCTCGGCAACGCCGTCAATCAGGGGACGCTCAACCCGGACGTCATCGACGCGTCGGCCGGGCGTATCCTCGAGCAGAAGTTCCGGTTCAAGACCGCGTTTACTACCGACGGCTGGGGGCTGCTGCCGCCGCGCTCCATGCTCAGCGGCGGTTCCATCGCGACGAATCAGGAACACCTCGACCTTGCCGAGGAGGCAGAGGTCAAGTCCGCCGTTCTGTTGCGGAACGGGACTGCGGAGGCGCCCGTACTGCCGATCACCGGAACACCGAGCATCGCGGTCGTTGGTCCCAACGTCACGTACACGCTCCAGAGCACGACCTATCCGCAGTCGTCCGGCTGCACGCCCAACGGAAACAACTGCACGTTCGAGTTTGCGAACCACGTAGCGGTGGGCGATCGCGGCAGCAGCCGCGTCAATGCCGATCCGGCGCAGTCGGTCGGCCCCCTCGCCGGGATCCAGACGATCGCCGCGATGCATGGCGTCACCAACGTGACGGGCGGCAGTACGCCGGATGCTGCGGCCGCCGCTGACTTCGTCGTGGTGATGGTTGGTCTGACGCCGGGTGACGAGGGCGAGGAGTACGCGATTGCCGCGGGCGGCGATCGAATGAGCCTCGATCTTCCGGCCAACCAGAATCAGTTCGTGAGCCAGGTGCTCGATCTGAACAAGCCGACGGTGATTATCATCCAGGCCGGTTCGATCGTGAACCTGCCGTGGCTCAGCCACGCCAACCAGAACCAGGCCACGGTGTGGGCGGGCTATGGCGGTATGCGTGCCGGCCTGGCCTACGGCAAGCTGCTCTTCGCGCACGAGGGCGCGAACTTCAGCGGGAAGATGCCGCTCGCCTGGCCGACGCAGGCGGCCCTGGACGCAACGCTGAAGTTCAGGGATCAGCCGAACTCGACGACGATGGGCTACTTCTTCGGGTATCGCGAGTACGATCGGCTCGCGGCAGCGGGCACGCCGGCGGAGCTGGTGTTCCCGTTCGGGCACGGGCTCAGCTACTCGACCTTCACGTACTCGAATCCGCAGATCCCGTGCGCGGACGCCACGAAGAAGGCCATCGTGAACGTGACGGTGGACATCACGAACACGAGCGCCGTCGACGGCGAGGAGATCGCGATGCTGTTCGTGAAGCCGCCCGCGCCGCCTGCCGGTATCACGGGCCAGCGCCCGGTGAAGGAGCTCAAGAGCTTCGCGAAGGTGAAGGTTCCTGCGATGGGCATGGCCACGGCCACGCTGCCGCTGCGCATCCAGGATCTTCGTCGCTGGGAGGGTGGCGCCGATGGCAACTGGGTGATCGACAACGGCGACTACACGATCCTGGTCGGCAAGAGCGGAGCGGACGACGATCTGATCCCGGCTGGAACGCTCACCATTCACGATTGAGGCGAGTGCGATCGGGTCTTGGCTCGCGCGACCACCTGAGTTAGCTAGCGGAACGAAAAACGATGAGATTCGGAAGCCACGGTACCGGGTCAGGGCTCGCTCTGTCGGTCGCACTCTTCTCGCTGAGCTTCACTTCTCCTGTTCTCGCGCAAGAGGGCGGCGTAACGGTCGGAACCGAATCCGCCGCTACGCCCGCCTCGCCGAGCGCGCCGCAGGAGGCGGAAGAACCCGGCTTCGAGGAACCGCAGGCGGAAGCCGCGGAACCGGAGGCTCCGGCTTCGCCGGAGGCCAGCTCGGGCACGAAGCCCAGCCCCGCCGCGGTGGACCGCGACCGCGTCGTGGGCTGGGTCGGTGTCGAGCGCCTGCCCGGCTCGGCCTTTCCGAATGAGCCCGTCCGCGGCATCAAGGGAGGCTCACTCTGGATGACCTTCCACGGCCAGCAATGGCCGTACATGCCTGCCATCAACGGAGAGGCCGGGCTGCGGCTCGGCTTCTCCGGCTCCGTCTGGGCGGACGGGAGCTACGCGCGCATCAACTCGGGCCTGCATCCGAACAAGCGTCACGCGAAGCGTCTGGCGATGGAGTCGCGCGCCGTGCTCCGCGCAACCCCGACCTACAGCACGACGAACGGCTGGTTCGTGCAGGGACAGGCGGAGATCGTTGCGCTCGGTGATCAGATCACGAGCGGTAGCTTTCTCGGGACGACCGACGATCTCTATGTCCGGGTCGGCAAGTGGGGATTGTTCGACCTGACCGTGGGGCGCTTTCAGGGTTGGGAGATCGCCAACCACTACGGCATGGGCCTCGACCTCAACACGCTCGAGCGGGAGGGGGCGGCTCTCCAAGAACAGGCCAAGCCGAAGCCTCTGTATGGCCTCACGTACATGTGGGACCGGAAGGACCAGCGAACAGGCCGGTACGCGCTCCACATCTATCCGTTGGATATTTTGAGGTTCGAGCTGCTCGGTGAGTTCGGCGCGTACTCGGGTCAGGCTGGAGGCCAGGCCATTTATACTGGCGTTCGACCCTCCGCGATCCTGGACCTCGGCATCCTGAAGCTGAAGGGCGGGCTGGAATACGCGAAGGGGATTTCTCAGAAGGACGGCGACCCGACGAAGGAGGCGTCGAAGGGATGGGGCGTCGCCGCACAGGTCGTCCTCGATCCCTATATCGAGGCCGGCGTGAGCTACGCGCAGGGCGTCCAAGACTTCACGAACTTCATGAACGTGTACTTGGAGGACACCAGCAACAACACGTGGGGAGCGGCTGGGTTCGCGAACGCCAGGATCCTCGACGGGCTCATTGCCGGTGCCGGCGTCGCCTATAGCTACTGGGAGAACCTCGGCATCCAGGGGGACATGACGAGTCCGTATTTCGGACAGCCTGGGTTTGACCGCCAGCTTCAGGCGTTCGGAGCCCTGCAGTACTCCCTCTGGGACACGTTCTTCGTCAAGTTCGTCGGCTCGTACGCGCACTTCCGGCACGTCAGTCGGACGGATACCCCCTTCGCCAACAAGATGCTCGGCGGCCGTCTGCGCTTCATGGCGTTGTTCTGACCATCGAGGAGCCCGGCTTTGCAGCGCGCAATACGCTGCAAAGCCGCGGGCAGGGAGCGCAGTCGGCCGGGCTCCGGTGCGGCGCGGGAACGCACGGGCGAGCTCACACCCGAACGCTCGACCGCGAGCGCTACCAGGGGCTCTCCTACAATCAGGCTCCCGCGGATGGACGGGGGCGTCCGGCAGCTCCGTTCTTGCTGCGCGTGGAGCGACTCGGACAGTTTCGCGGCGAATACCTCGATTCGAATGGGTTTCACCCATTCGCCACTATCGATCGGAATCGTGAACGGCAACGGAGGGTCAAGCTCGCGAAAACGATTCGCCAGAGGGCGAGGAAAGCTCTGAGCGGGCAGGCGTTCTGAATGCACGCGTCATCGACTCGATCGCAGCTCTACGTCTTTCGCAAACAAGATGATTGGTGGCTGCTTGCGCTTCATGACCGTGTTCTGATGCAGTGAATTGAGGGGAGACGCGACATCGGTATATGAGGCGAAGCGTCGCTTCGCCCGCCCGAGGTCTCGAGGACCAGCATCGCGCGCAAAATGGTGTGCGCTCGCTATGGAGTGC
>CAYYWA010000159.1:0-12411 GCA_964475255.1 uncultured Sorangium sp. | reverse complement strand
ACGACGTGCGCATCGCGAAGAGCGCCTCCGGGGCCACGATCGACGAGCTCCTCGAGCGCGCTCCAGGACCCGACATCGCCGCGGTGCTGTTCGGGCTGGTCGAGCTCGGCGTGCTCAAGCTGCGCACGAGCGCCGCGCCGGCGCGCCCGGTTCAGCGCGCCGTGGATCCGCTCGACCACGACGCGCTCCGAGCCCGCGTGCGGGCGCGCCGCGCGTTGGTGGACGAGGGCGACTATTTCGCGCTGCTCGGCGTCGAGCGCAGCGCGACGGGCTACGACATCCGCAGGGCGTACACCGATCTCCGCCGTGAGCTCGATCCGTCGCGCGTGCTCACGCCCGCCACGGCCGATCTCTCCGAAGACGTCGAGCTCATTCTCGAGGTGCTCGACGAGGCCTACGAGGTGCTCCGCGATCAGGTGCGGCGCGAGCGCTATCGGCGCGCGCTCGAGCAGGAACCGTGAGCCCCGAGTTCGGGCCGAGCGGGGCGCTCCCGCTCCCCTTCGTCCCTACTCCGCGGCGCCGGCACACGGCGGCGTGAGGTCGGAGGCCTCGAGCACGTCGATCTCGATCCCACCGTCCTCGACCTCGAGCAGCACGACGCTGCCGCGCTGGATGTCGCCGCGGAGGATCCTCTCGGCGAGGGGCGCCTCGATCAGCCGCGCGATCGCGCGCTTCATGGGGCGCGCCCCGAGCAACGGCTCGAAGCCACCGCCGTCGAGCAGGGAATCGATGACCTCGGGAGCCACCTCGAGCCGAACCCCGCGCTCACGCTCGAGGGCCCGCGCGAGCCCCGCGAGCAGCCGCCGCGCGATCTCCCGGACTTCGGAGCGCTCGAGCGGTCCGTAGACGAGCACCTCGTCGATGCGGTTGTAGAGCTCGGGAGGCAGCGCGGCGCGCGCCGCGGCGACCAGGCGCGCCTCGACGTCCTGGGTGGGCGCCGCGGTGTCTCCGAACCCCACACGCCGACGCGTGGTGCCGACCTCGGCCGCGCCGAGGTTCGAGGTGAGCAGGATCACGGTGTTCGTGAAATCGATCGTGCGCCCACGGCCGTCGGTGAGGCGCCCCTCGTCGAACACGCCGAGGAACGTGGTGAGGACCTCCGGGTGGGCCTTCTCGAGCTCGTCGAGCAAAACCACCTGGTACGGCCGGCGGCGCACGGCCTCGGTGAGCTGACCCCCCGCCTCGTGCCCCACGTACCCGGGAGGCGCGCCGATCAGTCGCGCCACCGCGTGCGCTTCGCCGTACTCGGACAGGTCGATGCGCGTCATGGCGCTCTCCGACTGGAACAGCACCTCCGCGATCGCCTTCGCCGTCTCGGTCTTGCCGACACCCGTCGGGCCGAGCAGAAGGAAGGTGCCGATCGGTCGGCGCGCGCCGAGACCCGCGGCGTTGCGCCGCAAGATGCGCGCAATCCGCGCGATCTGAGCGGAGTGGCCGACGACGCGCTCGGCGAGGATCGACTCGAGCTTGAGCAGGCGCTCGCCATCGGACTCGAGCAGGCGCTCGACGGGCATGTCCGCGAGCTCGGCGACGACCTCGGCGACCGCTTCGACCTCGACGGCGGAAAGACCGCGCCGCCGCTGACGCGCGC
This sequence comes from uncultured Sorangium sp., assembly GCA_964475255.1. Classification (GTDB taxonomy): domain Bacteria; phylum Myxococcota_A; class Polyangia; order Polyangiales; family Polyangiaceae; genus PMG-095. Next base: position 10,820 of record CAYYWA010000159.1, on the reverse strand, counting down.
CCGCGAGGTAGAGGATCGACACGGCTTTGTCCGGCAGCGCCCGTCCGGGCAAGTACCGCACGGACCACGCGACGCTGCGCGCGAGCGCGGCCTCCGAGTAGCGCAGTTTGTGATGAGCCTCGAGCTTCGGGCGCAGCGCCTCGAGCACGAGGTACGCCTCCTCACGCGTCGGCTCCTCCACGTCGACGAGGGTGAAGCGCCGCGCGAGCGCGGCGTCGTTGCCGATCGCCTTCTGGAACTCTTCCAGCGTCGTCGCCCCGATGCACGGCAGCTCGCCGCGCGCGAGCATCAGCTTGAGCTCGGACGCGATCTCGTCGGTTCCGTCGGAGAAGAGCTGATGGATCTCGTCGAAGAAGAGGACGACGCGCCCGCCCGCGGCCTGCACCTCGCGACGCAGCGCCGACAGCCGCCCGGAGAGCGCGCCGCGCACTCCCGTTCCTTGGAGCAGCTCGCCGATGCGCACCTCGATCACGATGCGATCGTCGAGGGAAGCCACCTCGCGAGCCATGGCGATGCGCTGGGCGAGGCCGCGCACGACGCTCGTCTTGCCGACACCCGGCGGCCCCACGAGGCAGGGGTTGTTCCCTTCCCGCTTGGCGAGCACGTCGAGCGCCCGCTCGATCGTGCTCTCGCGCACGACGACCGGATCGAGCGCGCCGCGCGCGGCGGCGAGCGTGAGGTTCGTGCCGAGCCCAGACAACGTCGGGAACTTTTGAGCGTCGAGCTCGAAGCGGGAGCTCGGATTCCGCGCGGGCGCTTTCGCCGGAACGGACACCCGCCCGCTTCCACTCTCGGTGGGACGCGCGGCGTCTTGCGCGGTCGCGGTCGGTTCGTTCGGCGCCGTCTCCTCCTTTGCAGGCGACACCGCTGCGACTGCAGGCGGCGCCGCTGCGATGGGCCTCGCGGGTGCCGCGGGCGGCACCGCCGGCGCGCGCGGCCGCGGCGGGATCTTCGGCACGAGAGGAACGCGCACGGCGCGCGAGAGGCGTCGCGGCGCCTCCCACTTCTTCTCGGGGGGACGCCCCGGCTCGGACGTCGCCGCACGGCTGGGCTCCGACGGCAGGCGCCGCATCGGGGGCTCGCTCGCGCCTCCGGGCAGGCGCCGGTGGCGCACGACGCCCAAAGCGACCTGCAGCGCCGCGGTGCGGAGCCTCCCGGCATCGACCCCGGCGAGCTCGATCGCGCGCCGCGCCGCCGAGCGCGTCTCGTTCAGGAGCGCGACCAGGAGGTGCGCCGCCGAGGCTCGTTCTTGCCCCATGCGCACGGCGAGGTCGTGTGCGCGCCGCGAGAGCCCGCGCGTGGCGTCCGAAAGACTCTCGGCGAGTCCGTGCCCGAGCCGGAGCACCTGGTCCGGCGCGAGACCGCGCTCAGTGAGCAGCGCGGCCCCCGGCGCCCCGCTCGCGGCGATGGCCGCGAGCAGGTGAACGCTCGTGACCGGCTCCCGATGCTTGCGCGCGAGCTCCTCCGCAGCCTTGCGCAGGGCGTGGAGCTCGGGCTCTACCCGTCCCGATTTCATTCGATGCACCCTTCCCCCGGTTCCCGCCTCCGGGGCAAGTTTCGCGCTACGGCCGGGCGCCGGGTCCGGCTGGCTGAACGGCCTCGGGGCGTGCCGAGCTGGAACATGGTCCGCTCTTCGGCTCTCAGCCGGAGGCGACCCGCGCCGCGTTGATCCGAACGCTCGCGGCGACGGGACACGACGCCGAAATGGAGCGACGGCGAGTTCCGTACCCTGGAGCATCGGCTGATGGTGGAGCTCGGACCGAGGAGCGCGTCGCCTGGTGCCTCGAACAGCACGGGGTACGCTACCTCGGCTCGCTGTTCTCGAGAGACCGCCGCCGAATGATCTGCCTCTATCACGCACCGGATGCCGAAGCCGTGCGCGCCGTCGATTGCGTCTCGGGCGTCCCCGCCGAGCGCGTCTGGACCGCGTCGGCGTACGGGCTCCTCGCCGAGGCGCGAACGCCCACCGGTCACGGCCTCGTCCCCCCCGGCTCATTTCAGAATGCGGGTGTGGAGGGCCGATGAGGGCCGTCGCGCGCGGACTGCTCCTCGCTCTGCTCGCGCTCCCGCTGTTCGGGTGCTCGCGGGTTCGCGAAGTGCGCGAGTGCCGGGCGCTGTCCGCCGTCATTCGCGAAACGATCGCGGCGCTCGAACGGACGACGGCGCCGAAGTCGGCCGAGAGCTACCGCGCGGCGAGCCTCCTCTACGCGAGCACGTCCAAGAAGCTTCGTGAGGTGGTGAGCGCACGCGCCATCGTCCCGGCCACCGAAGAGTACGCGGCGGCCGTGGCCGCGCTGTCCCCGGCGTACGCCGCCTACGCCGCGGCGCTCGAGGCGAACGACAAGGCCCGCTCCGAGGCGGCGTTGAACGAGCTCAAGGCGACGAGCGCACGCGAGCAAGCCGCGTCGCAAAAACTCGAGACCGTCTGTCGCCGCGGATACTAGAACGCCGATCCGTTCGCGACGGATCGGTCTTCTATCCCTTTCTCGCAGGAGCAGCTCGCGCCGTCCCTCCAACTCCAGGCCCCGATCAGGGGTTTTGGTGGAGCACCTCGTCGGGCAGCATCGATTTCATGTCGTCCGGGAGCTGCGCGAGCACGTCCGTCATTTCGCCTTCGCTCACCAGGTGGCGTACCGCAATGCCGACTTTGGGCACGAGCTCGGCGGCCACCTCGGGCTCGAGCGCGAGCCGTCGCGCGAGCTCGGCTTCGATGGTCCCGCGCGTGAGGCCGTCCTCTGGACCGGGCGGGAGGTCGCGCAGCGACTCGCGGAGCTCCGTCGGAAGCTGGGCCAGCAGCTGTCGCCCTTCGGCGGGCGTGAGCCGCCGCACGAGGCCCGAGATCACGACCTCGAGCGCCGCGATGGAGCTCGGCTCGTCGAGCCCCGTCGCCTCGTTCACGACGCGCACCGCCCGGTGCAAGCTCTGAATCTTGTGTGCGGCGTGCCGCGCCGCTCGCGCTGACCGCGGGTGCTCATCGACCGGCATACCCGGGATGCTGCAATCCGAGTGCCGTTACTTGCGCTTCTTGCCCACTCGTCGGTCGATACCGTGCACGGTGACGCGCCCCCACGCGTACGAGATCAGGCGCTTGTACGTGCCCTGACGGTCGAAGCCGAGCAGCCAGACGTCGCGCGGGTCGCCCTCCATCTTGAGCGACGGGTAGGTGCGGCCGCTGCTCGCCCAGGCGACGAAGGTAGAACGCCCGAGATCTTCGCGCGCAACGAGCACCCCGCACGTGGGATTGCGATCGGGGCCGGCGCACACGCTCGTGAGGAAGAGCTCCTCGTTGCCGACCGGGCGCCACACCCAGCTCCGCAGGACACCGGGGGCTCCCGCGGGTCGGAGCTCGGCGCGCGCTTCGTCCGGCAAGAGCTCGAGCACTCTGGCCGCAGCGTCCTTTTGCGGGCGCCCAATCGACTCGAGGTGCCGCCCGCGCCGGACGGGCAGCACCACCTCGTCGGTGTTGCGCGGCCCGGCACAACAGCGAAAGCCGATCGTGCGCGACTGCGTGTCCGGCGGAACGCCGCGGCCGAACGCGCAGCGCCCGACGACCTCGCCGGCCGTGCCATTTCCGCCTCGGATCGTCGCCAGCCGATCCCCCGTGCCACGCCCCCAGGGGCTCGACGTCCATTCGAAGGCCCCTCCGTGCAGGTCACGAACGCCGAAGTCGCTCCGGCACGCGACGCGCAAACCGCTCGGACGCAAACCGGGCTCGGTGCCGGTGCCACAGCGATCGGGGCGATAGCGATCCCCGTACTCGTACACGCGATTGTCCGGCCCCTTGCACGCGCGCTCCCACTCGAGCTCGGAGCACAGGCGCTTGTCGCGCGCAGCGCACATCGCGGCGGCCTCCTCGCGCGTCACGCCCGTGAGCGGGATCGCTCCCTCTTCGTTCGGGTACGGAAAGACGTCGATGTGATAGCCGTCCAGCACCACCTGCTCGCCCGGCATCTCGGCGTCGGCGATGCGGGGCAGCCGATCGCGCGGAGTCCCGGCGACGAGCGCCCCCGACGGAATCCAGACCATGCCCTCGCGGAGCGGCGGCGCGGGCGGCGGTGGTCCGATCGAGCTCGCGAAGACGGCGCTCGGCTGCGCCTTCGACGCCGAGCCACCGTCGTCGCCCGACGAACGACAGCCGAGCGCGCCCACGAGCACGGCCACGCCGACGCCCACGGGCGCGGCAATCCGGGCGCGACCCCGCGCGTTCACGATTCCCGCGTCTCGTCGCGCTCGCGGAGCCCGAGCTCCTTCATCTTGAGCTGCAGGCCCTTGCGCGAAATCTTGAGCAACCGCGCCGCGTGGGTCACGTTGCCCGACGTCTGTTCGAGGGCCTTCACGATCAGCTCGCGCTCCAGGCGGCTCATCGCGGCCTTTACTTGCTCCTTCAAACCGTCGTGTCCGCCGGCGCCGACCTGCGCGGTGACCTGCGTCGTCGCCACCGGCGGCGCCTGCGGCGTATGCCCCCGGATTTCTCCGGGGATGTCCGACACGTCGATCGCGGCCTTGTCGCAGAAGAGCACGGCGCGCTCGATCACGTTCTCGAGCTCGCGGATGTTGCCCGGCCAGGGATACGCCGCGAGCAAGTCGAGCGCCGCGCCATCGATGGCGAGCACGTTCTTCTTCAAGCGGGCATTGAACTTGTCGATGAAGTACCGAACGAGCAGCGGGATGTCCTCGGCCCGCTCCCGAAGCGCCGGCAAGCGAATCGGCACGACGTTCAGGCGGTAGTAGAGATCCTCCCGGAAGGCGCCGACGGCGATTTCCTTCTTCAAATCGCTGTTGGTGGCGGCGATCAGGCGCACGTCGACGCGGATGGTGCGGATGCCGCCCACGCGCTCGAACTCGCTCTCCTGCAAGGCGCGCAGGAGCTTCACCTGCATCTCGACGGGAATCGAGCCGATCTCGTCGAGGAACAACGTGCCGCCGCTCGCGAGTTCGAAGCGCCCCGGCTTCGAGCCGACGGCGCCCGTGAACGCGCCGCGCTCGTAGCCGAAGAGCTCGCTCTCCATCAGGTCCTTCGGGATCGCCGCGCAGTTGACCTTGATGAACGGCTTGTCGCGACGCGACGAGCTCTCGTGCAGGGCGCGCGCTACGAGCTCCTTGCCCGTGCCGCTCTCGCCGGTGATGAGCACCGTGGTCGGCGTGTCCGCCACGCGGTCGAGCACGGAGTAAAGCTCGAGGATGCCAGGGCTCTGCCCGATGATGCCGTAGCGCGCGCCCGTCGGCGACGCGGCGGGGACGCGCGAGGCGTCCGTCGCGGAGAGATCCCGCGTGCGGAGCGCCTTGCGCACGATCGTCCGCACCTCGATCTGATCGAAGGGCTTCGTGATGTAGTCGAACGCGCCGGTCTTCAGCGCCTCGACGGCGTTGTCGACCGTGCCGTGCGCCGTCAGCATCACCACCGGCAGCTCCTCGTCGAGCGCCACGATCCGGCGCAGGAGCTCCATGCCGTCGAGCTTCGGCATCCGGAGGTCGGTGATGACGAGGTCGATGTGGTGATCGCGCAAGAAGGCGAGCGCTTCTTCGCCGTCCTCGGCCGTGTGCACGTCGTAGCCGTCGCGCTCGAGCTGAGCGGACAGCACCCGGCGCAGGTTGGGTTCGTCGTCGACTACGAGGATCTGTTTGCGTTCGGGGAGCATGGGGAAGCCCTGCGCGCCTCAGCGGCAGCGGGAGCCGGAGATCACCGCCGGCAGGGCCGGACAGTAGAACAGGGCGGCGCGCGCGCTACCCGGAGCGCCCGCCGCGATGATGTCGCGGGCCCCGACGCGCGCCGCGGCAAGCCCGCGGCCCAGCTCGTCCCCGTTCTGCGCGGACGAGAGAAATTTGACGTCAACGGGCTCGGCGTCGCCGGGGCCTTCCACGTCGTAAACGACGATGGCGCCCGCCCGCGCGATGCCGCGCACCGTCAAGCCGGGCGCTCCCGCGAGGACCTCGTTGTCCCCATCGCCGTCGATGTCGCCGAGCACGAGCGTGCTGCCGAGCTCCGCCTCGCTGCACCCGGTCACTTCCCCGGTCTCGCGGCAAGCGAGGTGCGCGACCTCGGCCGCGTCTTCGAGGCGGACGCAGGGGTCGGCCGCGCCCTCCAAGAGCGGCGCGACCTCGAGAACGGTCACCATGTGCCCATCGCCGACCAAGAGCTCCGGCTCGTCGTCGCCCGCGGTGAGCGGACCGAGCGCCAGGCTTCGGCCGAATCCCGGGCCCGCCTCGACACACGCCGCCGGGCGAGGCACGCCGTCGTCGTTCGTCCGAAACAGGTGCACCCGCCCCGAGGCCGGCGAGCCGACGGCCAGGAGCCGCTCCTCGCCCACCGGGGCGGCGGCCACGCTGGCCCCGAAGCCGGGCTCCCACCCCTGCACGGGCACGAGGTCGATCGGCGCGGCGCTCACCTCCGGGTAGTACCACGCGAGGCCATGCTGCTCCGAGCCCGCCAGCAGGCCGGGCTCGGGCGCTCCGACCGCCGCGAGCGCGATCATCTGGGGCTCGGGCTGGCTTCCGCCGCTGCGGAGCGCGGCATCGAGCGCTTCCGGCACCGGAATCGTGAACCGATCACGGCTCTCGCACTCGACGAGGACCCCCGGCGCTTGTCCGGAGAACGCTCCGGCCCCGACGGCGAAACAGAACTCGAGCTCGAGACCAGACGGCGCGACGACGCGCGGCAACGCCGCGGGCCGGTCCGTGAGGAAGCAGCGCCCGCGGTCGGACGAGCAGAGATCGTCCATCAACGCGTGCTCGACCGGGAGCTCGCCTCGACCGAGATCGAACAGCGCCGCGTGCGAGGCGCCCGGAGTGCCCCCGACGAGCAGCGCCGCGCGACCGTTCCGCGTGGCCGCGGCGAGCGCGCTCCCGAACCCGGAGCGCACGTCCCGCGGCTTTTCGAGGACCACGACCGGCGCGCCGTCCGCCACGTCATCGAACCGACCCCAGGAGCAGGCGACCGCAGCGAAGCCCAGCACCGCGCTCGACACCATCCGCAGGCGCATCGTCACGAGCCTCCTGGTGCTCCGGGGCGCTCTCCCTCTTTCGGGAACTCCTCCGGCGCGGAGAGGCGCACGCTCGATTCGGGCAGCGGATCTTTCACGAAGTTGTAGGTGGCGAGCGCGCCGAGGATGCCGCCCGCGCCGAAGCCGACGTTCGCCCCGATCGAGAACCATCGCCCCTTGGTCACGCGTGAGTCGTCCGCGGCGAGCACGCCGAGCCGCCGATCGGCCTCGAGCTCCGAATACAGGCGGTTCGACTCGACTCCGAGGTAGACGCCGGTCCCGACGCACGCGGCGCTCAGGATGGCCTGCACCCAGGCGGCGCCGCGCGGATACGTCGGGATCAGGCGCACGAACGCGGGCTGGACCCGCCCGCGCGGGATCTCCACTTCGCCGTGGAACGGCTTTCTCCCTTCGCTCGAGACGACGAGGGGGTGCACCCCCGCGGGGAGCCGCACCTCGAGCGGCGCGTCGCCGCTACGGAGCGTCCGAAACACGTCCGTACCGATGCGCACGGTGAACTCGGGCGCATTCGAGCTCAAGCGCAGAAACCCGTAGTCGACACGCGAGAGCTCGACCTCGACGAGCTTCTGCTCGCCGCGCGCGAGCTCCACCCAGGTCGTCACCGGCTCGAACCCCGGCGCCGCGACGCGCACCGAGTGCCGCCCCGGGCGCACGAGCTCTCCGTGCGGCGTGCTCCCCCAGGGCGGGCGGCGTGCGCTGGCGTCGTCGAGGTGAACCGTCGCCCCGGGCACGTTCGCGGTCACGCGCAAGAACGCCATGAACTCCCCTTGGGAGAGGTTGGCTTTGAAGTGGTGGACGTGCCCGGGCAGCACGTCGATGTCCGTTTCGCTCAGATTGAGGTCCTGGAACTTCTCGACGACCACGTGGTAGCGGCCCACGTCGAGCGTGAGGTTCGTCGGCGCCGTCGTCGCGGCGACCTCGAGCCAGCCGGGGTTCTCTCCCCCCACCTGGAACGGGCTCGCCGTCGGATCGATGCGCGCGTACAGGCGGAGCGGAGCGCCCGCCGGTTCCGTCTCGATCACGACGAGCGCCTTCATGGCGCCGTCGACCGCGGCCGGCGCTTCGGGGGCTCCGGCCTTCTCGGCCTCCGACTTCGCCTCTGCCTGCCGCGCGAGCTCCGCTTCGAGCGCCGCGATCCGGGCAAGCACCTTGTCGCGGTCGGGAGCGTTCGGATCGACGGTCAGGTAGTCACGGAAGCGGGCGAGCGCCTGCTCGAGGTCGCCGAGCTTCTGACGGCAGACCCCGGCGTTGAACAGGAACGCCGAGTACGGGTGCGCCCGGTAGCCCTCCTCGAAGAGGCGCGCGGCCTCCGCATAATCCCCGGCGAGATAGCGCGCCTGCCCCGCCTCCATGCGCTTTCGAATGGCCTCGAGGCGCGCCGTGGTCTCGACCCCCTGCGCGGAGGCAGTGCGGGCGGGGACGAGCACGGCAAGCAAGCCGAGGACGGTAAGTATCCAGAGGACTCGATGCATCGAGCGCACGGACCGTTTGCGGTCTTTGGCATCGCTCAAGATGCTTGGGATTCCGCGGCAACACAAGCGCTGCGCGCGCCGAGCGCGGCCGGGTGGCCGGCAGCGAGCGGTGCGGGACGCGGGATGCTCCACTTTCGCTCGCAACGGGCGCGGACATCTGTGGTATCGATGCCGCGCACCTTCATTCTGGTGCGATGTCGACGTGCGCACTACATCACGGCGTTCGCGGGGAGCTCCGCTCATGCGCGCGGCTCGGATCGCGTCCGGCACGACGCTCGCTCTGAGTCTGTGCTGGCCCGCGCTCGCCCGTGGCGCGTCGGACTACGCCCGGGGCGCGCCGGACTATCCGCCGTGCACCCGCGAGCCGAGCGATACCGACGTCACGGCCGCGAAGGCAGCATTCCAAGCGGGGAACGTCGCGTTCGGCGAGGCCGACTACCCGCGAGCGATCTTGTACTGGAGAGATGCCTATCGCCGCGACTGCACGGCGCACGCCCTCTTGCTCAATCTCGCGCGCGCGGAGGAGCTGAACGGGAACAAGCGCGCGGCCGTCGCCGCGCTCGAGACGTACCTCGCGCGCGTCCCGACCTCGCCGGAGCGCGCGCAGATCGAGCGCCGCATCGCAGTGCTCGAGCGCCAGATCGAGGAGCAAGAAGACGAAGCGGGCGAATCGGTGTCCCTCTCGGAGGCTCCCGAAGCTTCCACCCCCGCTCCGCCGCCAATCGCCACGTCGTCGTCGTTCGAAATCGAGGCGCCGTCGCGAAGCGGCTCACGCCCCACGTTCCCGCTCGTCCTCGCGAGCACCGGCGTGGGGATCGCGCTCGCGGGCGGCGGGCTGTGGATCTACAAGGCGCTCGCGCTCAACGCCTATCCGTGTGATCGCTCGGCGAGCTCCGACGAGGTCCCCTGCCGAGACGAGAAGAGCGCCGGCAAGGCCGAGGTCACCTCGCGCGACTACAACATCACGGGCGCTGTCGCGCTCGGAGGTGTCGCGGTCGCAGCGACGGGCATCGTCTGGTACCTGCTCTCCTCGCCGTCGGAGGTCGCGCCCCACGGCGCGCCCCGAACCGCCCTGCTCCCCGTGCTCGGCCCGAGCACCGTGGGCCTCGGCTACACGCAACGCTTCTGAGCAATCCGAGTGAGACGAGCCCGGCGCGCGCGCCCCGAAATGACGCAACCGCTCAGCGCTGCGTTCCGGGCGACTCGGTACCCCACGTGGAGCGCGCCGGAGCGCCGTCCTCGGCGTCCGACTCTCGTTCCTCGGGCTCGGGCGCTTCCGGCTCCGGCGCGGGTCGCGACGGATTCACCGGCGGCACGCGGTACGGCTCGTGGTGCGCGTGCGGCGGGAGCGGCGGCGGCGTTTCGCTCGCCGAGCCACCGCACGCAACCGGGATCGCGGCGACCGCGATCGGGGAGGATGCGCGAAGCGCGCGTGCTAAGAGGACCAGAAGTTGCTTTCGCACTGGCGAGCGTGGCCATAGCATGCGCCCGCTCGGCTGGTAAGCGCGAGCGTGCCCACGAACGATCATGATCGGCAGACTCAAGGGCGTCGTCGTCGCCGAAGATCCTCCCATGCTCACCCTCGACGTTGGAGGAGTGGGCTACGAAGTCGCGGTGCCGGCGGGCACGCTCGGCCGCGCGCGGGATATCGACGGCGCCGTCGAGCTCTGGGTGCACACGGTCGTGCGCGATGACGCGCTCGAGCTCTTCGGGTTCGCGCGCGAGGTCGATCGACGCATCTTCCGGAGCTTGATCGCCGTCCCGAACGTCGGGCCGCGCACGGCGCTCGGCGTGCTCAGCGCGCTTCCGAGCGCGGAGCTCACGCGCGCGATCGGGAGGAACGACCTCGCGCGCCTCACCAAGGTACCCGGTGTAGGCAAAAAGACAGCGGAGCGGCTGATTCTCGAGCTGCGCGGCAAGCTGCCCATCGACGACGAGCCCGTGCCCGAGCACGCCGTTCGCCCCGCTTCCGCCGAAGTTCCGAGCGATGCGCGCTCGCGCCTGCTGCGAGCGCTCACCAACATGGGCTATCGCACATCGGACGCAGAGCGCGCCATCGATGCGCTCGGCCCGCGGGTAGGCACGACCCCCCTCAGTGATTTGCTGCGCGAAGCCCTCGCCGAGCTTTCGGCATGAAGCGGGGCCGCGAGGCGTCGCGATCCTTGACCTGGACTTGACCCAGAAAAGAGGTCGTAGATAATCGCGCAGTTACGAGGGTTCTCGACCGCAGGGAGCCAATCGTGGAAAGGGCCCGTTTCAGGGAGACCGATTGTGATCACGTGTTCCAAGTGCGGCAAAGAGAATCAGGACCACTACAAGTTTTGTCTGGGCTGCGGCGCTGAGCTCC
>CAYYWA010000158.1:0-12436 GCA_964475255.1 uncultured Sorangium sp. | reverse complement strand
ATCGTGAGTTCATCGGGTGTCCCCCGGTTTGACGCCCCGATGGCGTGTGCCAAGGTGAACGCCGTGCGAGCGGAAGACCTTGCCGTATTGAAGGCGCTCGTCAGCGTCGCCGGGGAGAACGCGCGGAGCAGCGCGGCCGCTCACGAGCTGATCGAAGAGCTCTTGCACTCATCGGATCCGACGCCGAGCCAGGTCGGTGAATTGCGTGAGTTCGCGAGGGCTCCGCGCTCGCTCCACGATCTTCCGGTGGAGGAGATCGGTCCGGTGAATCGCCGTGTGTTGTTGAGCCAGGCCGTTTGGCTCGCCGTCATCGACGGCGAGCCCAGGCCGCGAAGCACGCGCCGCTTCGAGCGGCTCTCGGCCCTCCTCAAGATCCCGACGCGCGAAGCCGAGCGCATCGTCGCCGCGGCGGAACGTCAGGCGCGGCGCCTCTTGCCGCTGCTCGAGCGGCCTCTCAGCGTCACGTTCGCGTTGCCTGGTTGCCCAAGCGTTCGATTTCCTTGAGCAACCCGATCGCGCTGAACGGCTTGGTGTAGTAGGCGGTTGCCCCCGCGTCCGTTGCACGCGCCCGCGACTCGGCGTCGTCGAGCGCGCTGATCACCAGAATCGGGGTCGAACGCGTGCGGGGGCTCTCGCGGAGGCGCCGGCACACTTCGAACCCGTCGTACTGGCCGGGAAGCATCAAATCCAAGAGCACGACATCGGGCGGCGTCGTCTCCGCGACGTCGAGCGCCTTCGCCCCGGAGGCGACCGCGACGACCTCGTAGCCTCTGGCCTGGACCAGCGCTTCGATCATGCGCCGTATCGAGTCTTGATCCTCACAGACCAGTATTCGCATTCCGACTCAGCTTAGCGCGCTTCTCTCCCCCGACCCCAGAAAAACGAGCGGCCTCGAAGAACCCGGTTCAGAAGAAGATCCATGTTTCGGACGTCCCGGTCGGCCCTTCGCGCAGCTCGAGCCGAGCCCCGAGCGAACGCGCGACGGTCGCTCCGGCCACCAGCGCCACGCCGCCGGGGCGGCCGAAGGAGGATGGATCGGCGCTTCCGGAAAGGAGACTCGCGCGGGAGGCCTCGGGTACGACCGGACCGCCATCCTGAACGCGCACGGCGGTCCCGAGCTCGAGCCGCAACACGCCACAGCGGACGGTCGCACCCCGAGGAGTCGCGTTCAGCGCCTGCGTGAGGAGCAACCCGAGCAGGAGCCCGAGCGCGCCCCGCTGAACGCGGACGTTCGCCGTCACTCCGGGCTCGAGCACGAGGGAAACACCGAGCCGGGAGGCGCGAGGCAGGGAAGCTTCGACCGCGTCGCCCAGCGCGCGTCCGAGCTCGGTGTCGCGCGCCGGCTCGTCGAGCGGACACTCCGCGATTTGCGCGAGCTCGAGCGCGAGCTCCTGGAGCGTGCCGGCGCGACGCGAGAGCGCCGCTGCGAGCTCTCCGGCGTCGGCGAGCGTCGAGGCGTTCGCCGCGTCTTCGCGCACCCCTTCGGCCAGGGCGCGCAGGCGGCGTTCGAGCGCGACGGACAGCGCCCGCATTCCCTCGAACGCATGGCTCCCGTCCCGATCGAACGAACGAGGCAGCTCGCTCGAGAGCTCACCGCCCGCGAGCATCGCCGCGAGCTCGCGCGCATACGCTTCGCCCAACTTCTGCGCTTGCGCGAGCTCCTTCTTCAGCTCGGAGAGCTCTCGCTGATCGCTCGCGCCGTCCGCCTGCAAGAAGACCGTCTGCGTCCGTCCCTCGAGCTCGATGAACCCACCGTAGCGGGTCGCCATGCGGCTGAGCCACCGCCGCTCGAGCTCGCCGGTCGCGGCCGCGTCCGGGCCGAGGTCGACGCTGATCTTGATCCATTCCCCTTGGCGGCGGATGCGAATCTCGGTCTCCGCCGGAGCAGCGGCCGCCGACTGCGTCACGAGCACGCTCAGCATGCGGCCGAGCTCCGCTTCGTCGCCGAACACTTCGGTTCCTGCGCCCGGCTCGATCGCGATCCGGGCGTTCGGGGCGATGGCGTACAGCAGTGCCGCGATGTCGATGCGTCCTCGACGCGCCTTTCCACCGGTACGGCCGGCGTTCAGCGCCGTCAGCATGTCGATCGCGTCGTCGAGCGCATCCAGCGTGGGCGCGACCCCCTCGGGCTCGCTCGAGAGCCCTTTGAGGTGCACGACCTCCTCGCGGAGCGCCTTGGCCGCCCCGCGCGCCTCTTGCGCGAGCAACCAACTGAGCTCGTGGCGGGTGAGCCGCTCGTGAGACACCAGGCTCATGATACGCTCGACCTTGCGTCGGCCGCTACCGAATGACGCTCTGGCACGCGAAGACGCCGTGACGAACCGGAACGCGGTATAAGTGCGCATCCCACCCAGGATGACGCGATTGAGATTCGAGCCCGAGCGAGCCCGAAGCGCGCCCAAGTCGAGGTCGGCGACCGTGTGGGTCGTCCTGCTCGCTGCTCTCTCCGTGTCCTCGGCCTGCGGCGACCGAACCGTGCCGAGCCCCTTCTCGAGGGGTGGGGAAGCCGGCGCCGGGGGTGAAGCGGGCAGCGCGGACGAGCCGCCGCCGCCTCCGCCCTCGAACCTCGACGGCCCGTGCGTCGACGATGCTCAGTGCGACGACGGCATCGAGTGCACGGAAGAGTATTGCGACCTCGAGCTCGGTCGCTGCCGCAGGACTCCGGTCCACGAAGTGTGCCGCGACGAATCGCACTGCAACGGCCTCGAACAGTGCGAGCCGGGCGTCGGCTGCGTCGCCGGTGTGCCGCTGTCGTGCGACGACGGCGACACCTGCACCATCGACACGTGTGTCGAAGAGACGCAGAGCTGCACGCATCGGCCGCGGGACGCGGACGGCGACGGCGATCCCGTGAAGAACTGCGGCGGCACCGACTGCCGCGATACGGATCCGAAGGTTCATGGCGGCGCGCTCGAGGTGTGCGGAAACGGGATCGACGACGACTGCGACGGAGCGATCGACGAGGCGGATTGCACGGCGCCGGCCTACGACACCTGCGCCGATCCGTTCGTGATCGACGCGGCGGGCACCTACGAGCTCTCGCTCGCGGCGGCCTCCGAGGACACCACGCTCGAGTGCGCGAGCTCGGGCGGCACGCGTCGGGACGTCGTGGTCGCGCTCGTGATCCCCGAGGAGGGCTTCGACGTCGATCTCCGCCTCCAAGCCCCGGGCCAGCTCCCAGCGCTCGCGGTGCTCGAAGAGTGCGACGACCCCGCTTCGTCCCTCGCGTGCGCGGCGGGCGTGGTGATGCCTTCGGGGACCCAGGGCGTCGCGCGGACGCTGCTCCGGGGCGTCGCCCCAGGAACGTATCCGGTCTTCGTGAGCGGCGTGTCGGAGAGGACCGTAGCCCTCAGCGTCGAGTACGTTCCGGCTTCTCCCGCGCCCGAGAACGAAGCGTGCGAGTCGGCGGCCGAGCTCGCCCCCGACACGAACGAGATCGCCGTCGTCGTGGACGCGCGCCACGACCTCGGGAGCGCCTGCGGGGACGACGCGCGCGAGCTCGTCTACCGCTTCGAGCTCGAGGAGACGAGCGACGTCGAGATCCATGCGCTCGCGCTGGACGCGTTCGGCGAGCCCGTGATCTCGCTCCGCGGCGCCGAGTGCGAGCCCCGCGACAGCGAGCTCGCGTGTCGGCGCGGGACGCCCGCGAGCCTCTTCGAGCGCGCGCTTCCGCCCGGGAGCTACACCGTCGGCGTGGGTTCCAGCGGGCCATCGGAGCTCGACGTCCGGCTCACCGTCTCGCCACCGAGTGAGCCCGAAGCGGACGAGGGCTGCGTGGCGCCGCCCTGGCTCGATCCCGGAGAGACCCGCACGCTCTCTCTCGAGCGGCGGCCGGACGTGGTGGATCCCGGGTGTCTCGGTGGAGCCGCCGACGCGACGTACGCGCTCGAGCTCGACGAGCCCTCGGACGTGCTGCTCGTCGGTCGCCTCTCGGACGGGGACCGCGCCGCGATCAGCCTGACCGGTCCGGACTGCTCCGAAGCCTCCCGCGAGGTGTGCGTGAGGAGCGGGCAGAGCCCGCTGCGCGCCGTCGTCTCCGGGCTCGCTCCCGGCGAATACCGCGCGATCGCGGAGAGCCAGCTCGGCGCGCCGATGACGCTGTCCGCGTTCGTCCGGCCGGCGACCCCGGAAACCCTCGTGCCCTTCGCCGACCTCTGTGGGGAAGCCGTCGATATTCCCGAGACGGGCGGTCGCTTCCTCGGCAACACCGAAAATGCCCTGGCCGACTACGACGCCGGCTGCGACTTCGCGTCGCGCGTGCCCGGGGGGGCGCCGGACCAGATCCTCCGCCTCGAGCTCACCGAGCGACGGCGCGTGATCCTGGACATGAGCGGCAGCAACTACTCCACGCTGCTCTCGGTGCGGCGCGGGCCGGAGTGCCCCGGCACCGAGATCGAGGGCGGCTGCGTGCCGGGGTACGTCGAGGGCCACAGCTATTTCGATCGCGTGCTCGACGCGGGGCAGTATTGGATACAAATCGACGGCTACGATCTCGACTCGGGGAGCTGGTCCCTCGATGTCTTCATTTCCGATCCGCCGGGGGCCGAGCTAGGCTTCCAAAGCGACAACGGCTAGGCATGCGCCGAAATCTGCGGAAAACAGCGTCGAACGGAGTGCCCGCGTGGGGAGGCGCCCCGCCGGATTCACTTGGGCGGGGGGGGGCGGCGGGTGGCCTCCCCAAGAAACGACGCTCGGCGCTTTAGAAGCGGTATGCTGGCTCGCATTGGTATCATCGCCTTCAACACCTATCGGGAAGCGGTGCGGGCGCGCGTGCTCTACGGCCTCTTCGGGCTCGCGCTCGCCACGGCCGTCTACGTGCTCGTCGTGGGCGCGTTCGCCGGACGGGCACGCCTCAGGGTGGTGAGCGACCTGGGCGCCGCCTCGATCTCGATTTATGCGATCCTGGTCGCCATCGTGCTCGCGGCCACCTCGCTGTATCGCGAGCTCGAGCTCAAGACCTTGTTTCCGATCCTGGCGCGACCGATCCGGCGCTCGGAGTACCTCGTCGGGAAGTACCTCGGCACGTTGCTCACGCTGGTCGTCTTCGTGGCGGCGAACACCGGGGCGCTTTTGCTCGCCATCGCGGAAATGGCGGGACGAAGCGCGCTGTTGTGCGCCGGGCTCGGGCTCGGGAGCGTCGGCCTTCTCGCGGGCGCCGCCGCGCTCCTGCCGCGGTTTCGGACGGCGTTGCCCATTTTCTGGTCGCTCTCGCTGCTCGCCCTCGGCGTCGCGCTCTCGGGCGGCGCGCCCGACGATCGGCGCGTGCTCTTCGGCTCGGCGCTCCTCACCGTCTTCGAGGTCGGCGTGGTCGCGGCGGTGGCGACGGTGTTCGCCGCGTTCTCCTCTCCGTTTCTGAGCGCCGTTTTCACGCTCGGCGTGTTCGTCGTCGGCCGCTCCGCCGACACGCTCGCCAACTTGCCGGTCAAGATGTTCGGCGACACGGTGCGCAGCCTGGGCGAGGCCGTGAGCCGCGTCTTTCCGAACCTCATGCTCTACGTGCCGGAGCGCCCGCTGCTCACGGGCGAGGCGATCACGACGAGCCTGTCGCGGTATCTCGCGTTCGCCGGCCTCTACAGTCTGGCGTGGGCCGTCGGGCTCCTCGCCGTGGCGAGCCTCGTCTTCCGGCGTCGGGACTTCTCGTGACGCGCGCCGGCCACGCCTCCGAGTCGCGTTCGTCGCCCCGATCCGGCGCGGACCTCGGCGCGTGCATCGCGCGGTTCATCGACCACCTCGCGCACGAGCGCCGCGCATCGCCCCACACCGTCGCTGCCTACCGGCGGGATCTCGAAGGGCTCTGCGCGTTCGCGACCGAGCGGCTCGGTCGGCCGAGCCGCCTCGGCGACGTGGATCGGCTGCTGCTGCGCGCGTACTTGAGCCAGCTCGCGGAGTCGCGGGGAGCCGCGACGCTCGGTCGCAAGCTGGCGAGCCTGCGCACGTTCTTCCGGTATCTCGAGCAAAACGCCGTGACCCGGGACAATCCGGCGGCCGCGCTGGCGAGCCCCAAGATCCGGAGAAGGCTGCCGCGGGTGCTCGATGCCGAGACCGCGGCCGAGGTGATGGACGCGCCGCGCACGCGCGACGACGGAGCAGAGAGCGCGCGCGACGCGGCGCTTCTCGAGCTGCTCTACGGCTCGGGGCTCCGGGTGAGCGAGCTCGTGGGGCTGGATCTGGAGCACGTCGAGCTCGAGTCGGCGGAGGTGCGCGTGCTCGGGAAGGGGAACAAGGAGCGCATCGTGCCGCTCGGCAGCAAAGCGTGTGCGGCGCTCGAGGCGTACCTCGCGCGTCGCGGCGAGCTTCGTGCGCGGCGCACCGCACCGGATGGGCGCGCGCTGTTCTTGTCGCGACGAGGGCGACGCCTCGGCGTGCGCTGGGTGCAGAAGCTCGTCCAACGCTACGGCGCGCTCGGAGCGGGGCGCCCGGATTTGCACCCGCACGCTCTCCGGCATAGCTGCGCGACGCACTTGCTCGAGGGGGGCGCCGACCTCCGCGTGATCCAGGAGCTCCTCGGTCATTCGAGCCTCGCCACCACCGAGCGCTACACCCATGTGTCGCTCGACCAGCTCCTCGCGGTGTACGACCGCGCGCACCCGCTCGCTCGGGCCTCCCGGCGACGTCCGCCTGCGCGTCCATGAGCGAGCGACTGACGCGCGTGGCCTCGCGTTTGCTCGGTGCGGCCTCCGGCTCGGCCGTGGCGTGCCACGGCGCGGTCGCCCACGAGGCGCGCGGGGTCGCGGGAGCCGGCGCCGGCTTCGGTCGGTCCTTTCTGGCGCTCTCTGCGCTCGCCGCTCCGCTGGCGTTCGCGCTCGCTCCCGTGGGCGCTGCGGCGCGCGCGCTGTTCTGGCCGGAAGGCGCCGTCCCCCGCCTCCGAGCGTGGCTTTCGCCCACGGAGCCGGACGCGCGGCGCGCGCGCGCCACCGCGCTCGCGCTCGCACCGTTGGCGCTCCTCGCGTGGATCGTCGTCGTGGCCCGAAGCGGCGTGTCGGTGCTGGCGGCCGAGCTCGATCCGCTGCCCGCGGGGGCCGGGCTCGCCATCGCTGCGTGCGGGCTCGGCGCCGCGCTCGCGCTCGGCACGCGCTGGCTCGCGCTCGAGGCCGCGCTGCGCGAGCTCCGGGTTCCGCCACCGGCGACGTGCTTCGTGGGCTCGCTCGCGGCGAGCTCCGTCGCCCTGCTCGCGCTCGTGCTCACGGGTGAAGCGAGCGGCGGCGGCGGGCCGCTCGACCTCTTCGGCGTGCTCACGCGGGACGAGCTCGATCTTTCTCCCGTGCTGCTGCTCCTTCTGCTCGCCGCGGGGGCAGGCGTCGCGCCGGTGCCGCGACGAGCGGCGACCCGCGCGCTCGCGGTCGCTTTCGTGCTGCTCCCCGCGTTCGTCGGGATTCGTGGGATCTCCGCGTTCGAGAGCCCCGAGGTCGCGTTGTCCGTGGAACGCGCCGCACCTCTCGGCAAACATTTGCTGGTCGTCGCGCGCCGCGCGACGGACGGCGACGGCGACGGCTTCGCCCGAAGCTTCGGCGGCGGCGACTGCGACGACTCGGACCCGTCGCGAAACCCGCTCGCCCGGGACGTACCGGGCAACGGCATCGACGAGGACTGTTCGGGTGGGGATCTCGCGCTCGTGGCGCCCCCGCCGCGCGAGGAGCCGAAGCTCGACGATCGGACGATCGCGCTGCGCCGCCTTCCCGACCGCGCGAACGTGGTGCTCGTCACGGTGGACACCCTGCGCTTCGACCTCGGCTACATGGGCTACGGCCGGCCGATTTCACCGCGCATCGACGAGCTCGCGCGCGAAAGCGTGGTGTTCGAGCGGGCGTACGCGCTGGCGTCCTACACCTCGAAGAGCCTCCCGCCGATGCTCATCGGCAAGTACTGCTCGGAGACGCACCGCGGCTACGCGCATTTCAATCGCTTCGGCACCGCGGATACGTTCGTCGCGGAGCGGCTCCAGAAAGCCGGCATCGAGACCGCGAGCGTGCACGGGTATTGGTACTTCTTCCAGGAGTACGGGATGCAGCGCGGGTTCGATACCATCGACTCGAGCGCGGCCCCGAAGACGCCGCAGGTCGAGGGGGATCGCACCTCCACGAGCGACAAGCTCACCGACGCGGCGCTCGCCCAGATCGCGCGCCCCGAGTTTCGGGACGAGCGGTTCTTTCTGTGGGTTCACTACACCGACCCGCACGCGGAGTACGTGCCGCACGAGGGCTTCGACTTCGGCTCGAACGGTCGCGCGCGCTACGACGGCGAGGTCGCCTTCACGGACCATCACGTCGGGCGCCTGCTCGACGGTCTCCGGCAGAGTCCCGCGTGGGACCGCACCATCGTGATCCTGACGAGCGATCACGGCGAGGCCTTCGGCGAGCATGGGCTGATTCGCCATGGCTTCGAGCTCTGGGAGGAGCTCGTGCGCGTGCCGTTCATCGTGCGCGTCCCGGGAGTCCCGCCGCACCGTGTCGGCGTACGGCGAAGCCTCATCGATCTGGTGCCGACGCTCCTCGACTTCTTCCAGTTGCCGCAGCCGACGGGGCAAGACGCCGATTTCGTGAGCGGGGAGTCGTTGTTGTTCGACATCACCCGTCCGCCGGGGTACGCGCCCGCGCCGCGTCCCATTCTCGTGGACATGCCCGAGGGGCCGTACAACGCCGAGCGGAGCGCGTTCATCGATGGCGATCTCAAGCTCGTCACGAGCAACGGCCGCGCTCTCGGGCTGTACGACTTGTCCGCCGATCCGGGGGAGAAGCAGAACCTGCTCCGTGAGCGCTCGCGCCTCTCGGGAGCGGTCGATCGCTACAAGCAATTCCGGACCTCCCTGCGAGAGGTCAAGGTCCGGCGCCCGCGGTGAGCGCGGCTCGCCTTTCTGCCGCGCAGCCTGGGTTGCCCGAAATCTAGGCTCAGGCGATCTCGACCAGCGGCGCCCCGCGCTCGACGGCGTCGCCTGGCGCGACCAGTACGCGTACGACGACGCCCGTCGTCGCGGCGAAGAGCTCGTTTTGCATTTTCATCGCCTCGAGCACCAAGAGCGGCGCACCCGCCGAAACCGACTCGCCCACGGCGACGGACACCGAGATCACGCGACCGGGCATCGGCGCATGCAGCACTCCGCCCGCTGCTGCCCGGGCAGGGCGGGGGATCTCGTCGTGATTCCGGCGGACGCGCGCGGCGAGCGCGCGCCCGCGATGGACGACCGCCTCGCCGGCGCGAGCGAGCGAAACCACGCGGGTGCCGACGAGCACCAGGGCGTGGGGGGCCGTCGCGAGCACCCGGGCCGTGTGCGTCTCCGCGCCGTGCACCTCGACCGTGCCGGCTCGTTCCTCTCGGACGGTCAGGGTGGAGGCGTGTCCGGCGAGCTCGACCCAGACTTGGCGCGACTGCTTCGCCACTCGATCATCCTGCTCGTCCCGTCTTCTCGTGGCAACTCGCTTCGTGGCACTTCGCTCGTCGTTCTCTCGGAAAGCCCTCCTTTTTTGCCGTGGCGCGGTTCGGGCTCGCCCTCCCGCTTCGCGCCGTGGAGCTCCGGCAATGGAGGAGGTCCGGAGCCAGGAGGTGCCGCGCACACGATCGTCAGACGGGAGGGCGAGTAGACGAACAAGGTGAACAGGCCGAGCAGCGCGGTGAACTCGTCCGGCTCCAGCCGAATTTCGGACCAACCCTCGGGGCAGAGGCGGTCCAAATCGTAGGTCGGGTCCACCGGGATCGAACCGAACAGAAACGCCGAGTGCCAGCGCTCGGCGTAGCCGGGAGGGACGCGACCGGGCGGTGCCCCGGAGTACAAGGTGGTCCCGCCGCATGCGGCGCTGAGCAGCAGCAGCAGCGCGACGGCGCCGACGCGGGTCACGGCGGCGGCCCTCCCTCGCGTTCGACACACTCGACGTGCACTTGATGGGGCAAATAGACCCCGAGGGTCACGAGCGCGAGCAGATACGACTCGAAGTTGCGCGAAATGCGGAGTTGCCGCGCGTGCCCCGACGCACACACGTCGCGGACGTCGACGGCCCCGCCCCCGAACAGCCCGAACGCGTAGCGATGAACCCAGAGCTCGCGCTGGGTTCCGACGCAGCCGGACAGCAGGGCGGCGAAGCCGATCCAGAGCACGGACGAGGCGCGGCAGACCGGCTTCGGGAGGCGACGTTTCCGGATGGGCGACGCGCCGGACATGGGAACCCGCGTACTACCCAGCCTGGCCCCGGCGCTCAACCTCGCTCGCGGGTCGGCAAAAAATCCCACGCTGCCATGGGCGCCCTTTGCCGGTGTGCTGGGGTACCTTAGGCGCATGTCGTACGCCGCGCTGGAAGCCCATCACCGGACCGTGTTCCAGCTTCGCCACGCAGAGGCCATGCTCGGCTGGGACGAGGCGACCATGATGCCCGCGGGCGCGGGGCCCGCGCGGGCCGAGGCGCTCGCGACGCTCCGGGGGCTCATTCACGAGCGCGCCACGGCTCCGGAGCTCCAGGAGCTCTTTGCCGCGGCCGAGGCCGAAACGGGGCTCGAACCCTGGCAAGCGGCGAACCTGCGCGAGATGAAGCGCGCTTGGCTGCGGGAGACGAGCATCCCGCGCGATCTGGTCGAGGCCGCGTCCCGCGCCGAGAGCCACAGCGAACAGGCCTGGCGCGTGCTGCGCGCCGCGAACGACTGGCGATCGTTTCGCCCGCTGCTCGAGACCGTCGTCTCGCTGAAACGCGAGACCGCGCAGGCCCTCTCCGAGCGCCTCGGGCTCTCCCCGTACGACGCGTTGCTCGACGGCTACGAGCCCGGCGCTCGGACAGCGGCGATCGCACCGCTCTTCGACGAGCTCCGAGCCGCGCTGCCGCCCCTCATCGAGCGCATCCTCGACAAGCAGCGAGGCGAAGCCGTGATCGTGCCGCCGGGGCCGTTCCCGGTCGAGCAGCAGCGCTGGCTCGGCATGGACCTCATGCGTCGGGTGGGGTTCGACTGGACCCGTGGCAGACTCGACGTGAGCCATCATCCGTTCTGTGGCGGCGTGCCCACGGACGTGCGCATCACGACTCGCTACGACGAGACGGACTTCCAGACCGCGCTCATGGGGGTGATGCACGAGACCGGGCACGCCAAATACGAGCAGAATCTTCCCCAGGCCTTCCTCGATCAGCCGGTGGGCAGCGCGCGGGGGATGAGCCTGCACGAGAGCCAGAGTCTGCTGCAGGAGATGCAAATTTGCCGCAGCCGCGAGTTCATCGAGCTCCTCGCCCCGCTGCTCGAGCAGGCGTTCCCGCAGGCCGTGGCGCGCGAACCGCAGGCGTTCACGCCGGAAAACCTGTATCGATTCGCGACGCGCGTGAAGAAGGATTTCATTCGCGTCGACGCCGACGAAGCCACGTATCCGTGCCACGTGCTCTTGCGCTTCGAGATCGAGAGCGCGCTCATCGAGGGCAAGCTGCGCGTCGACGACATCCCCGAGGTGTGGGACGAGAAAATGCAGGAGCTTCTCGGGCTCTCGACGCGCGGCAACGATCGCGACGGGTGCATGCAGGACGTCCACTGGGCGGCGGGGCTCTTCGGCTATTTCCCGACGTACACGCTCGGGGCGCTCACCGCGGCGCAGCTCTTCCACGCTCTCGGGCAAGCGCTGCCCGGCGTGCGGGACGACGTTCGACGCGGCGAGTTCGACGCCATCAACGGATGGCTTCGCGAGCACGTCTGGAGCGTGGGCTCCCTCTTGGACACGCCCGAGCTCGTGCGGCGCGCTACGGGCAAAGAGCTCGGAACCGAAGCGTTCTTCGCCCATCTCTCGCGGCGTTATCTCGAGTAGCCGATTCGTGCGTTGCGTTGCCGTGACGCGCGGCGCACCGGGCACGGGCATTGCTGGAGTTCGTGGGAACGGCTTCGCCGAAGTTGCTCGACGGGAACGCGAGTCAGTCCTTCGGTGGAGCTCGGGGCAATCCTGAACCAACGGAGGAACGAACTCATGCAGCTCGCAAAGCACGTCATCGCGGTCGCCGCGTTGCTGCTCGCCACGAGCGCCCAAGTTGCATCGGCACAGGGCGTCAACTCGTCCCAGGAGGTGTACGACACCTACCGAAGCTACGAGGGCACGTATGACACGAACTACGCCGACGACTGGTTCTACGACTTTTACTCGTACGACCCGGAGGTCGACGACTACTACGACACCTACGGCGACTACGACTACGACACCGGCGTCTTCGCCTGGGAGGAGAAGGGGCTCTTCTGAGCCGTCCGAACCGCTGTCTCCATTCCTGGAGGTTTCATCATGAAGCACTTCATGAACCGGTACACGGCCCTGGCCCTCGTGGCTTCGTTCCTCGGCGCAGGCGGCGCCGCCGCGCAGTCACAAGAGCCGGGAGCCCCGATGCCCGAGTCCCAGCCCGTTCCGCAGCAGCAACAGCAGGAGCAGCCGCTTCCCGAGCCTCCGCCGATGACCGAAGAGCCACAGGCGCCGGCACCGGCTTCCGAGGCGCCGGCC
>CAYYWA010000157.1:0-12474 GCA_964475255.1 uncultured Sorangium sp. | reverse complement strand
TCCCCCGCCGGTCCCCGAAGCGCCGCCTTCGGACGCGGCGCTCGCTCCCTCCCCGCTCACCACCACCGTGGATGTTCGAGGTGAGCCGCCGCCGCCGGCCGCCCACCGCGGCGCGCGCACGCACGACGGGTTCTACTTTCGGCTCGCGGGCGGCTTCGGCGTGTACGAAGAATCGCTCCAGTCGGAGAACAGCGAGATCTACGAGGGCGAAGTCCAGGGCCGCACCATGGGCCTCGCTTCGGTGAGTGAGCTCGCCCTCGGCGGCACCATTGGCCGCGGGCTCGTCCTCGGCGGCGGCGTCTACTCCGCGGAGCTCGTCACGGCGACCTTCCGCGCGGACGAAGACAGCCCCGCCCCGCCCCCGTCCGAGCTCGATCCCAGTCTGCGCAACGTCTCCATCCTGGGCCCCTTCCTCGACTGGTATCCAAACCCGAAGAACGGGCTCCATTTCCAGCTCGCGCTCGGCCTCGCCAGCATGAGCGCCGGCTTCCCCGGGACGGGACCCGGCAAGGCCGACTACGCTGCATTCGGCGGCGGCGTCGTCCTCGGCGCCGGCTACGAGTGGTGGATCGGGGATGAATGGAGCGTTGGGGCCCTCGCACGGGTCATGGGCGTCGTTGCGGCCGGAAAAGACGATGCCGACGTCATTTGGACGCACACGCTCGGCACGCGCCCGTCGCTTCTACTCACGCTCACGTATCACTGACGCCGCGGATTCTCCTCCCGACGAGCACGTGATTCGGGAGACAAACCCCACACTCCCCCGAAAACGACCTCGAAATCGCGCTTTCTGGGCCATCCGAGCTCGGGAAAGCACCCGCCGACGGAAGGGGCGCGACCCGACGTGCATGATAAGCTCCTCGCGGTTTCGCCATGGAAAATCCGCTGCTCTCGTTTTCGCGCCCCCTTCCGTTCTCCAGCGTTCGCGCGGAGCACGTCGTTCCGGCGATACGCGCTCATCTCGCCGAAGCCGAGGCGAAGCTCGGCGCCATCAGCGACCGAGACGCGACGTACGCGTCCACTCTCGGCGCGCTCGAGGCCGCGACCGAACGTCTGGAGCAGGCGTGGGAGATCGTCGAGCACCTCGAAGCCGTCGCCACCTATCCGGAGTACCGGGCGGCATACAATACGGTCCTGCCCGAGGTGACGGCGTTCTGGTCGTCGATCCCGCTGCGCGAGAACGTGTACCGCGCGCTCGTCGCGTTCTCCGAGCGCGACGAGGCGCGCACGCTCGATGCGACGCGAAAGCGCCTGCTCGACAAGACACTCGCGGATTTCCGCCGCCACGGGGCGACGCTCGACCCGGCCGGTAAGGAGCGACTCGCGGCGTTGGATCGCGAGCTCGGCGTGCTCACCACGCGCTTCACGCAAAACGTGCTCGACGCAACCAATGCGTTCGAGCTCGTCCTCGAGGATCGCTCGCGTCTCTCGGGTCTCCCGGACGCGGACATCGAGGTCGCGCGCGCCAGCGCCGCCGCGAAAGGCTACTCCGGGTATCGACTCACGCTGCAGGCCCCCGTCGTCACGGCGGTGCTCACCCATGCGGACGACCGCGGACTCCGCGAAACCATCTACCGCGCCTACAACACGCGCGGGGCGAGCAGCGCCCACGACAACGCGCCGATCGTGGCGCGCATCCTCGAGCTGCGACGCGAGAAAGCCGCGCTGCTCGGCTTCGCGAACTTCGCGGACCTCGTCACGGAAGATCGCATGGCGAAGACGGGCGCGGCAGCCCGGCGCTTCGTCGATGATCTCACGGAGAAGACACGCGCCGCGTTCGAGCGCGAAAATCGCGAGCTCGCCGAGTTCGCGCGCGAGCGCGGAGGACCCAGCGTCCTCGAGCCCTGGGACGTCGGCTATTTCGCGGAGAAGCTCCGGCGCGATCGGCTCTCGTTCGACGAAGAAGAGCTCCGGCAGTACTTCGAAGCCGATCGCGTCCTCGAAGGCGCGTTCCGGGTGGCGGAGCGCCTGTTCGGGGTGCGCATCGCGGCCGCGGACGATCTGCCCGCTTGGGAGACCCAAGTGCGAACGTACCGCATGATGGACGAAGGCGGCCGCGAGATCGGCACGTTCTACGTCGATCCGTTCCCGCGCGAGAACAAGCGCGGGGGCGCCTGGATGCACGGTCTAGTCGCGGCGGTGCCGCCTTCACCGCACATCGCGGTGTTCTGCGCGAACGCGAGCCCGCCCGTCGGGGATCGCCCGTCCCTCCTGCTCTTCCGCGACGTGGAGACGCTCTTCCACGAGTTCGGCCATCTCCTGCACCACTGCCTGAGCCGCGTCGGCGTGCGGAGCCTCGCTTGCACGCGCGTGGCGCACGATTTCGTGGAGCTCCCCTCGCAGATCCTCGAGAACTGGTGCGTCGAGCGGGAGGCGTTGGACATGTTCGCGCGCCACTACAAGACGGGTGAGCCGATCCCCGATGCCTTGCTCGAGCGTCTGCGCGCGGCTCGAACGTTCCGCGCCGGCAACGCCCAGATGCGACAGCTCGGGTTCGCGGCGCTCGATCTCGCGCTCCACATCGATTATTCGCCGGAGCGCGACGGGGACATCCTCACGTACTCGCGACGCGTGCTCGAGAAATACTCGCCCACGCGCCTTCCCGATGACCACGCCATGATCGCGAGCTTCCTCCACCTCTTCGGAAGCCCGGTCGGCTACGCGGCGGGCTACTACGCGTACAAATGGGCCGAGGTGCTCGATGCGGACGCCTTCGGCCGTTTCCGGGCCGAGGGCGTGCTCAACCCCGCGGTGGGCTCCGAGTTCCGCGACAAGGTGCTCGCTCTCGGCGACAGTCGGGATCCAATGGAGCTCTTCGTGAGCTTCATGGGCCGCGAGCCGCGCCCCGAGGCGCTCCTCGAGCGCCAGGGGCTCGCCGCATGAAATCCTGGCTCGCGACGGTCGCGCCCATCGCCACCGCTGCGGTGCTCGGGGCGCTTCTCGCGTTCACGATCGGCCGGCGTTCGCCGACGGCGTCGTCCGAGCCGGTCGTGCACAGCGCGATCGACGCCGAGGCCGCCGAGGTCGATGCCACCGTCTCCTGGAGCGCGACGAAAGAGGCCGTCGCTGCGAGTCCCACTGCCGGGCCGGAAGTCGTCCCGATGGGCCCGGCGGAGGACGGCGCTCGCCCCGAAGCGTCGCGTCCGTCGCTTCCGCTCCGCGTGGGCCCGACCCTCATCGCGCCGACGACCCGCGACGCTCTCCTCCAGGAAGAGCTCGCGTGCGCGCGCGATCGCCTCCCCGAGGCCTGCGAACGCACGGCCCTGGCCCTCGAAACGGGCTCGGCCCAGAGTCGCGATCCCGTCCGAGCGCCGAAGGTGTGGCGCGTCGCGCTCGCCTTGTACCTCGAGCAATGCGAGAAAAACCGCGTCCCCGCCTGCGCCCGGCTCGCCGACATGCAGGAGCACGGGGAGCGGATTCAGAAGAACCGGCAGAACGCCGAAGCGCTTCGGCGGCGCATCGAGACTTTGTGCAAGGCGAATCCGGCGCGAGAGGGATGTGCATCGCTCGCCGACGCCTTGATTTCGTCTACGAACACTCCCTGAAACGCGACGCGGCGTAACCACGATTGCGTGCCTGCGTCCCGAGGCCTCGAGTCGGAGCCGACTGCCTCCGCGGCCGGGGATGCTATAGAAACGCCGACATGTCTTGGGACCCCGTCGCGCTCTTCGAGGCGCTCGACGATAGTGTCGCCGTGTACGAACGGGATGGCACCTTCGTGTACGTCAACGCGTACACGGAGAAGCTCTTCGGGCATTCACGGGAGTACCTGCTCGGCCGTCGCCTCTGGGACGTGTTGCCCGAGGCCGTGGGGAACCTCTTTTACGAAGCGTTTCAGCGGGTCGCGACGACGGGGCGGGCGGAGACCCTGGAGCACTACTATGCGCCCTGGCACCGCTGGTACCGCAACCACCTGCACCTCGTCGCCGACCGCGTCCATTGCTACGGCGCGGACATCACCGAACCCAAGCAGGCCGAGCTCCGTCTCGCGACGTTGGCGCGCGCCTCCCACGCGTTTGCGCGCGCGGCGGAGCTCGACGAGCTCTTCGTCGAGCTGGCGCGCACCCTCGCCGAAACACTCGGCGACGGCTGCGCCGTCAGACGCCTCGACAAGTCCGGCACACGCCTCGTGTCCGTGGCAATTCACCACGCCGACCCTGCGCGATTCGCCGAGCTCGAGCCGACGCTCTCGGCCCCCTTGCCCGTCGGGGAGGGTTTTGCGGGCGAGGTGTTCGTCAGCGGCAACGCCCTGCTGATGGCGGAGGTGGAGCCGGCCAAGTACCGGCGGATGTTCCACGACGCGGCGCTCCGCGAAAGCGCCGCTTCCACGGGCGTCCGCTCGATGATGGTGGTCCCGCTCCGCGACGGCGAGCGCCGCATCGGCATCATCGGCATGATGCGCGATCTCACGACCCGCTCGTACACCGCCGCCGATCTCGCCTTGCTCGAGGACGTCGCCGATCGAGCGGCGATGGCCGTCGCCCGCGCGCGCCTCTACGAGCAAGCAGAGCTCGGGCGACGCCGCGCCGCGGTCCTGGCGAAGGCGTCGCGCGCCTTCGCGAGCGCGGAGCGCGATCCGAAGGTCATTCTCGGTCTCCTCGCGCGCATCGCCGGGGAGGAGCTCGGGGAATGCGCGCTGGCACACATCCTCTCCGATGACGGGACGCGGTTCGAGCACGTGGCCGCGGTTCATCCGGATCCGACCCTGCGCGCGCAAATGGAGCGCATCACGGGACAAATCGTCGAACGCGGCACCTTGTCGAGCCGCGTGATCGAGACGGGCCGACCGCTCCGCGTAGCAGAGCCCGGTGACGCCGATTT
The DNA here is from genome assembly GCA_964475255.1 of uncultured Sorangium sp. Classification (GTDB taxonomy): domain Bacteria; phylum Myxococcota_A; class Polyangia; order Polyangiales; family Polyangiaceae; genus PMG-095. Next base: position 7,653 of record CAYYWA010000157.1, on the reverse strand, counting down.
CCCCGGCCAGATGCCGCCCGGGTTCGCCGACGCCCTCCGGCGCGTCCCGCCGAAGAGCTTCATGATGGTCCCCATTCAGGTGAACGGTCGTCCTCTGGGCGCGCTCGCCGCGGGCCGCCTCGCCTCGACGAAGCCGTACGACGAATCCGAAGAGGAGCTCCTCGACGAGCTCGCGCGGCGCGCCTCGCTCGCCATCGAGAACGCCCGGGTGCTCGAGGCAGAGCGCCGGGCGAGCGCTGCCCAGGCCAGCGCCAATCGAACCCTGAGCACCATCATCGCGGCGTCCCCGGCCGCCATCGTGTTGATCGATCCGGACGGCACCGTAAAGCTCTGGAACCCTGCCGCCGAACGCATTTTCGGCTGGTCGGCGGATGAGGCCATCGGACGCCGCTATCCTCCGGCCGATCCCGCGCACGAGGCGGAGTTCCAGCGCAAGCTCGCCGAGCTCTCCGCGGGCAACCCCATCCTCGGCCACGAGACGCAGCGCATGACCCGATCGGGGAACGCCGTCGAGGTCTCCGTCTGGTCCGCTCCGATCCAGCACGAGGACGGGCGCGTTCAGTTCCTCTCGATCCTCATCGACAACACGGATCGCAAGCGGGCGGAGGAAGCGGCTCGGGACGCCGATCGTCGCAAAGACGAGTTCTTGGCCATGCTCGGCCACGAGCTCCGGAACCCCCTCGCGCCGATCCTCACGGCGCTCCAGCTGCTCGAGTTCAAAGGCGTTCAGGGCGGTGAGCGCGAGCGTGAGATCATCGAACGGCAGGCGCGGCATCTCGTGCGGTTGGTGGACGACCTGCTCGACGTCTCTCGCATCACCCGCGGCAAGCTCGAGCTCCGGCGGACGCGCACGGATCTCGGCCTGGTCCTTGCCAAGGCCGTCGAAATTGCGAGCCCGCTGCTCGAGCACCGCGCGCACCACCTCGATGTCGAGGCTCCACGCGGCACCTACTACGTCGACGGAGACGAATCCCGGCTCGCGCAGGTGTTCCAGAACCTCTTGACCAACGCCGCCAAGTACACGCCGCCGGGCGGGCACGTCACCGTGCGCCTTTCGGCCAAGGGCGGCTCGGCCGTCGTGGAGGTCGAAGACAACGGCGAAGGCATCCCCGAGCACGTCCTCGCGACGATCTTCGACCCCTTCGTTCAAGGCGCCCGGCGCGTGGATCGCTCGCAGGGCGGACTCGGCCTGGGCCTCTCGCTCGTCCACAGCTTGGTGACGCTCCACGGGGGCAACGTCACCGCACACAGCGCTGGAGTCGGGCGTGGCAGCCGCTTCGTCGTCACCTTGCCGCTTTCGAACGAGGTGCCGGCGATCATTTCCACCGTGGTTCCCGCGCGGAAGCGGCGGGCACCCGGGCGGCGCGTGCTCCTCGTCGACGACAACCAGGATGCGGCGGAGATGCTCGCGAGCCTGCTCCGCGCAGAAGGGCACGACGTGCTCGTCGCCCACGACGGACCGAGCGCCCTCGCCGAGGCGCGAGCGTTTCGTCCCGCTGTCGCTCTCCTCGACATCGGCCTGCCCGTGATGGACGGCTATGAGCTCGCCGAGAAGCTCCTCGCGCTCTTGCCGAGGCCGCTTCGTCTCGTCGCCCTCACCGGCTACGGCCAGGACCACGATCGACGCCGCAGCGTCGAGGCCGGCTTCGCCGAACACCTCGTGAAGCCGGTCGATGCCGCGGACCTCCTCGCCGCGATCGAAGGCAGCGAGCGCAAGCTCGCCGTGAGCTAGAGCGACAAGCGGTTGGGAACACGCCGAGACGTTCTAGTCCGGCGCGACGCTCAGTCTCCGATTGGGATCGTCTCGACTCCGTCGTAGCCGAGCGCGATCACGGCCGTACCGTTGACGATTTCGACGTCGTGGACGCCGCCAGCGATCCCGACTTCGCGGACGACTCGAGGCTCCGTCGGGTCGGTCGCGTCGACGAGGGTGACCTCGCCCTGGAAGCCGGTCGTCACGACCGCGCGCTCGCCGCTCACCGCGAGCAGGCTGCTCCCGCTCCAGAAGTTGCCGGTGTCGAGCTCGAGCCGGCCGGTCGACAATGCATCGCTCCGAATGCCGCCCAGCACGAGGAGCTCGGTCGCGCCTCCGCTGAAGTAGTACCCGCCGGGCCCAAAAGCCACGTCGACCGCTCCTCCGACTCCGATGCCTCGATAGTAGGACGACGAGCCCAGCGAGAGGAAGAGCCGGTCGTCACCGAGCAGGCTCGTTTGCACCCACTCTCCTGGGGCAAGGGCATAGCCGTCCACGAGGGTCGCCCGATTGCCCGAGACGGCGAGCAGCGCGAGCACGTGCTGCACGGTGGTGCAGGAGCCAATGGTGGTGGCGTCGAGCCTGGCGTTCTTCGTCTCGAAGCGACCGCCGTACTTCTCGTAGCACTCGCTCGCCGTGATCGCGTCGAAGCGGACCGTCCGATAGTCGACGGTCACGGCGCGTCCGGATTCCGCGTCGTAGGCGAGCAAGGAGCCGGGGATGTTCACGGGGGGCAAGCTCACGGGCTCCTCGGGGTCGGCGAGATCCACGCGATCGAGGTAGAAGCGCACCTTGCTCGGGTCGCTCGCCGAAGGCTCGAAGTGGCTCGTCGCAACCACCGAGCCGCTGACGAAGAGCCCCGTCGCCGGAATACCCGGGGCGAGCGCCACGCTCCGCCGCTCGGGGCTCGACGGGTCCGACAGGTCCACGAGCTCGAGCGAGGCCGAACGCGGGGAGTACCCCTGCGTGTTGGAATCCCACTCCATCACCCGATTGGGGATCGCGAGGATCGGGCCGACGTTCGTGATCGCTTGTCCGGCACCGACCGCCCCGTACCGAAAGGACGAGTGCGGCGTCTCGAGTGTGATCGAGCCCACCTGCACGGGCTCGTCGGGGCTCGAAACATCGACCGTCACGACGCGGGCAAAGTTCTTGGTTCCCCGCTCCGCGTCCCACTCGTAGTGGTCGTACACCACATACAGATGGTCCTCATGCGAGGCCACTCCCATCAGCCCACCGCCGCCATAGCAGCTCTGGGATGAAAGCTCGGGAATGGAGAACCTCCCCGTGGCCCGGAACTTGCCGGCATCCTCGAGCGGCGCGACGTCGAGCTCCGTCTCTCGGGTCCACCAGCTGTGGCCCACACGGACGACCTTGTCGCCCGCTCCTGCCACTTGCGAGACGTACTGCGCGAGCACCAGCTTCGCCGTGGAGCGCGGATCGTCGCGGTCGGCAATGTCGAACGTCTCGACCCGCTCGTCGCTGACCGCGAAGAGCCGTTCGTCGTGCACGAAGCCGCGGCGCGCCTGCCCCACCGCGGGCGCCACACCGCGAAGCGTGAGCTCGTCGTTCGCATAGTCCACGAGCTGCACGCCCGAGAGGTAGTCGTACTGGTAACAGCCGTTCGAATCCGACTTCGTCGTCGTGCCCGCGAACGGAACCAGGATCAGATTCTGCTCCTCGAGCACGTTGAAGGCCTTGTGGATTCGGTCCTGATCCTCCGCGAGCGAGCCCCAGTCGCCTCCGAAGTTCACCCGATCGAGGAGGGTGGGCGACGCGAAATGGCTCACGTCGAACAGCGACACCGTGATCGAGCCGGCGCTGTTCCCCTGGTCGAAGCCGAGCCCGAGCAGCCGGTCCCCTCGGGGTTCCATGTGGTACACCCAACCCGGCATCTCGAGCTCCCCCACTTGCACCGGGTTCGCGGGGTCGCTGAGGTCGATCGTAAACAGCGGATCGGTCCGCTCGAAGGTGATGGCATAGCCGCGCTCGCCGTCGAAGCGCACGCTCTGGAGTTGCTCGGGCCGCGGCAAGGTGAGGCTCGTCTCGCCGAGCGGCTCGATCGCGCTCGACGACTCGATCGTGAACGTCTGCACCTTCGGCGGGACCTGCAGATCCCACGTGAACGGCTGGCTGATGACGCGCAGAACGCCGTCGTGCTCGTCCATCTGCCAGCGGCTGTTGATCTGGCCGCTCACCTCGACCTCGTCCCCGGCGACCATGTCCCCGCCCGGGTCCGAAATGTCGACCACCTGAATCACCGATCCGGTGGGCGCGCCGTCGGTCCCCCACACGGGGCCGGCGACGTAGAGGCGCTGATCCGTCGCGGCGACGCTCCGCTTCCAGCTGTAAGCATCCTCGCGCTCCTCGAAGCTGATCTCGTCCACCTTGCTGATGCTCGCCGGGTTGCTCACGTCCAGCGAGATCAGGTTCGTTCGCGGTTTCTCTGCACACCCCCAGCACGCGCCGTTCTCGTACGCGGCGACATAGAGGACGTCCCCCACGATGCGGGAGTCGGCGATGGCTCCGGGAATCGTGAAGCGACCCGCGACCCGGATCGCGCTCGGATCCGCCGTGTCGAGCGCGAGGATCGTGCTCGTTTGGTAGTAAGCCCACGCCTCCTGTGTGTCGTCGTACTCGTACTCGCCGTAGCCGTTGTACAGCACGAACACCTGCCCCTCGCGCACGTACATCTCGAACGGCGTCGCGAGCTCCTTGTGCCGCCCCAAGAACCCGAGCCGGTCGCGCTTCGACACGTCGATGATGCTCAGGCCGCCATATCGAGAGAGCGCGTAGAGCCGCCCGCCCTCGATCTTGATGATGTCGGCTTCCTCGATCGCCCGGGCTGCCGGGCCCCCGTCGTTTCCTGCCGAGGGAGCGCCCGTGGGCGGCGCCGCTCCCCCCGTGGTGGCCCCCGGGACTCCCGCCTCGTCGACGACCTCGAGGTCGCGCGCCGGACCGTTCGGATGGGCGGACTCGAACTCGCTCTGACCGGGAGCGACGGGCTTCGGGTCATTGGGCATCCGACCCGGCTCGTCGGGGGGATTGGAGGTTTCGACGGAGCAGCCCGCTCCCAGGCCGGCAGCACACACCAGGAGCGACGAGAGGACGGGTGAACGACGGAGCGAGCGCAGCATCAACACACCTCGCGCGCGTCTCATGCACGGAGCAGGCCAACTCACGAATTCCTGAAATTGACCGTCTTTTCCGCTCGATCCGCGGTTCCCGACTGGCACACGCTGGCACAACGCAGCCAGCACGAGCGTGCCAATGTCCGGAAGCGTTCGTGAGTACGCCGAAGCGCGTCATCGACAGCGCCAGCGCGTACCGTAAGACAGTAGGGTGCCCCGACTCCGACCTCGTCCCCGTTTTCGCGCGGCGTCTCGCGGCGCCGTCCCGCTCGGTGTTCTCCTCGCGCTCTCCGCTCCGGCCGGCTGCCTGAGCAGAACGACGACCATATCGGTCGTCGAGCCGGTCAGAACACCACCGACCGAGGCGGCGCGCACGGAACCCCAGCCCTCGTCCCCCGCGGTGCCGGTGGATGCCGACGACGCGGTGTGGGGCTCCGCGACGGCACCGGTGACGATCGTCGTCTTCACCGATCTGGAGTGTCCGTTCTGCGCACAGAACCACGCGACCCTGGTCGCGATGAAGCGCCACTACGGCGAAGAGCGGCTCCGGGTTGTCGTGAAACACCTGCCGCTCGCCATGCACCCGCAGGCGCCGGCGGCAGCGCGTGTGGCGCAAGCCGTGTTGGCGAGCGCCGGAAGGCAGAAGGCCTTTGCGTTCCTCGACCTCGCGTATGCGCGTCCCGATGCGGTGTCGTCGGGACGTCTCTTCGACCTGGTGCGCGAGCTCGGGCTCGACCCGGTGAGCGTGCTCGAGCATGCGGAGGATTCCACGACCGCGGAGGCAGTGCTCGCGGACGTCGAGCTCGCCCGGCGCCTGGAGGTCACGGGCGTCCCTCACCTGCGCGTCAATGGCTTGCCGTTCACGGGGGTGCAAGCCGAGGACACGCTCCGAGCCACGATTGACGCCGAGCTCCGCGCGACGGCCGCGCTCTCCCAGAGCGGGGTGCAGAGCAACGAGATCTATGCTGTACGGGTCGCAGCGAACCTCGCGCGTCCCACCGCCTTGCGCGTCCCGTGAGCTTCTAGAGCGACAAACGGTTAGGAACGCGCCGAGATATTCGGAAAACTGCGTCGGACAGAGTGCCCGCGTGGGGAGGGGCCCCGCCGAGTTCACCTCGGCGGGGAGGGGCGGCGCGTGCCGCCCCTACGAAACGAGGCTAGAACGCCGATCGGTCAAACCGATCGGCGTTCTAGAACGGCCCAGAAATCCAGAATGTGCTACGCCCGCCGACGTCATGTCGTGGCGAGCACTCGCGATTGCCGTCTCGCTCTTTGGGGCCCCGCCGCTCGCGGCGGACGCTCGAGCGCAGACGGCTTCCCCGGCCGCGGATCCCGCGGTGACAGCAATGGAGCGGCTCTCGCTCTCGATCCAACGCGTCACCCTCGAGAACGGGCTCCGCGTCGTCCTCAACGTCGATCGCAGCTCCCCCACCGTCGCCGTCAGCGTCACGTACGACGTCGGGAGCCGCAACGAGGGGCCGGGGCAGAGCGGGTTTGCCCACCTGTTCGAGCACATGATGTTCCAGGGCAGCCGCAACGTGAAAAAAGGGCAGCATTTCTCCCTGATTTCCGAGCGCGGCGGCACCCTGAACGGCACCACGTCCCCGGATCGCACGAACTACTTCGAGGACCTCCCCTCGAGTGAGCTCGAGCTCGCGCTGTTCCTCGAGGCCGACAGGATGCGGTGGCTGGACGTGAGCGCGGAGAACTTCGAAAACCAGCGCGCCGTCGTGAAGGAGGAGTACCGGATGCGGGTCGAGAACGCGCCCTACGCGCGCGGCCGCCTGCGCCTCGCCGAGCTCGTGTTCGCCGACTATCCCCCGTACGCACACCCCACCATCGGCAGCATGGAAGACCTCGATGCCGCGAAGCTCGAGTGGGTGCAGGACTTCTATCACCGGCACTACGCGCCGAACAACGCGGTGCTCGCCATCTCGGGCGACTTCGATCCCGATCAAGCGCTCGAGCTCGTGCGGAAGCACTTCGGCGGCGCTCAGAAGCGTCCGCTCACGCCGTTCGACGCGCCGCAGACGAGCGGTCCGACCGCGTCGCAGCGCGACGTGGTCGAAGACCTGAACGCGAAGACACCGGGCATCTACTACGGGTATCGGATTCCGCCGTACCGCACGCCGGATCACCCCGCGCTCGAGCTCGTGGCGCTCCTTTTGACGGACGGCGAGAGCTCACGGCTCTACCAGCGGCTCGTGCGCGATCGCGCCTTGCTGCGACAGGTAGCCGCCTGGACGGACGATCGGCGCGGCCCCGATCAACTCACGATCTTCGCTGCGCTCACGGAGAAGGCCCGCCTGCCGGAGGTCGAGCGTTCCCTCGAGGCGGAGATCGCTCGTCTGCGCACGACTCCCCCGAGCGCGGCCGAGCTCAATCGTGTAAAGAGCCGCATCAAACACGCGTTCGTCTTCGGCTTGCAGGCGAATCGCCAGCGTGCGCTCCAGCTCGGCCAATACGAGCTCTTCTACGGAGACGCACGCCTGCTCACGCGCGAGCTCGCTGCCTACCTCGCGGTCACGCCCGAGGACGTGCAACGCGTGGCGGCCGAATATCTCGTCCCCGAACGACGCGCGATCGTAGAAGTACGTCCGCGTTCGGAGCCCGGAGCCCCCCAATGAGATCGCGCACGCTTTTTGGAGCCCTGCTCACGCTGCCCCTCGCCTTGGCTTGTCAGCGACCGGCGCCGCCGGCGGCCGCCCCCGGTCCGGCGACCCCCGCGGCGCACGCCGCCGCTCCGCCCCCCCAGCCGCCGACCCTGCG
>CAYYWA010000156.1:0-12553 GCA_964475255.1 uncultured Sorangium sp. | reverse complement strand
GAGCCGCCCTTACCGCTGCTGCCTCAGCTGGTTTCGACCGGCGGCTCGTCGTCGTCACCGCACGCAAGCATTGCCATCGGGGCGGCCAAGAACGCCGCCACGGTCCAAGACGAAAGTAGTCGCATTTCGAGTCTCCTTCCGAGAAGTACGATTGAGCTCGTGGGGGTTCTGGTCCTCCGATGTGGGCGCCGCGTGACACGTGTGTGGCAAGACGATGCGGTGGAGAACGAAATTCAGAACTCGTAGGAGGCGGACAACGCAACGGTGACGCCCTCGGTGTAGCGAGTCACCGCCTCCGCCTCGCCGGACGAGCACGAGAAGTGCCACGTGTTGTCGAACAGCCCTTCGTTGCCGCAGCCCTGAGTCATCAGGACCTCGGAGTTCAAGAGATTCTTGCCTTCGAGCTTGAGGCTCAGCCCGTCGAGCAGCTTTTGTTGCACGGTGATGTCGAGCATGCCGCGCGGGTGCTCGTACACGTCGTCGAGCCCGCCGCTCCCCACCTGCGCCAGGCGCGGGCCGACGATGTTGTAGAGGAGGCGCGCCCCCGTGCCGCCTTCGCGGCTCGAGTAGTCGAGCGCGAGGTTCAGCACCCAGGGTGCTTGTTGGACGAGCGGTCGCGACGCATTCGTGAGCGCCACCGCTCCTTCTTTGCGAATGCGGATGCGCGAACGCGCGAGGGTGAGGTTCGCGACCACGCTCAGGTTCTCGAGCGTCGGAGAAAGCCCTCCGAGACCGCGCCGCGCCTCGAGCTCGATGCCGAGCAGGGAAGCGCCCTCCGCGTTTCGATAGGTGAGGGAGCCCTCGTCGCCGCCGCCGAGGATCACGGGCTCGATCGGATCCTGGAAATCCTTCAAGAAGAGGCTCACCGCGAGCACCTCCGTCGGCGTCGGGAAGTGCTCGAGGCGTGCGTCGAGGTTGGTGACGCGGGTCAGCTCGAGGTCCGGATTGCCCGCCGTCACGCGGCCGCCGAAGTAGTCCTGGAAGGCGAACGGCGCGAGCTCGCGGAGCTGCGGCCGCGCGAGCGTGCGCGTCGCGGACGCGCGGAGCTTCGTCGTGTCGCCGGGGCTGTACGTCGCGTGGAGCGCGGGCAAGAGATCCGTCCGCCGAATGCGGGCCCCCGCGACCACCTTCGAGCGATCGAACTGGTCGTACGGATCGATGGTCTGCTCGGTGTGCTCGATGCGCTCGCCCACCAGCACCTGCAGGCGCTGGCCGATGCCGAGCTCGGCCATCACGTAGCCGGCGAAGACGTTCAGCGCGGCGTCGTATGCGTCGGTCTCCTGAGTGTTCTCCCGGAGCTCGAGCACCGGGCCGATGTTCGCGTCGGCGAACAGCGCGTCGTTGCACGCGTCGAACTGCCCGGGAGGGCAGCTCTCCGGCGCCGTGCCGCGCGGCGTGCGCTCGAAGCGCAGGGTGCGTGACCAGAAGCTCCGATTCCGGAGGCTGACGAGGCCGCCGAGCTTCAGCTTTCGGCTCGCGTCGCCGAGCGGCTGCGTCCAGTCGAGCCCAGCGCCGTACTGCTTCTCGACTTGCTCGGAGAAGAAGTGGCGCCCGCTCTCCGTCGCTTGCGTGAACACGGAGTCCGAGCCGGGCGTGCCGCTGCCCCACACGGTGTCGCGCCGGTCCGGCTCGTCACGCGTGGCGCTCGAGAGCGAGAGGTACCAGCCGAGCTCGGCGCCGCCGAGATCTGCGAAGCGATGATCCCCGTCGAGGACGGCGAGGTTCAACGAGCGCGTCACGAACGCGAGCCGCGTCGCGTGCACGTTGATGCTCCGGCCCGAGTGGAAGCCGGTGATGTACTGGGTGCGATCGTCGGCGAGCGTGCTGCGAAGTCCGAGCAGCGCGATCGAGTGAGCGGGCGAAAACTGATACGTGAGAGCGCCGAAGCCGTTGAGGCTCACGCTCTGCCGGCCGGTCGTCGCGCGGTAGTCGCGCACGGCCTTCAACCCGCGCGGATCGACCTCGCGCCCGACGCCTTCGAACAAGCGCAGCACCTCGTCGCGCCTCACGGAATAGCCGCGGCCGTAGCCGAGGCTGCCGACGACCCCGAGTTTACGGTTCTGTCCGAAATCGAAGCCGTTGCCGGCGACGACCGAGATGCTGTGGTCCGGGAGCGCCGTCGCGCGCCGCGCGCTCATCGGCGCGTTCAGGAGGAGCCCCGCCTCGCGGCGCTCCTCGGCCGTGATCGTCTCCCCGTTCGGCTTGGTGCGCGGACCGAAGGAATAGGCCGGGAACCCGTCGGGGAGCGCGCGCGTCCCGTCGTCGATGCCGAGCCAGTCGAGCGAGCCGGTCTCCGAGGAGGCGAGGCGCTCGCGAAACGTGGTGTTCGTGTTGTAGGCACCGCGCACCGACAGCGAGAAGAGCGGCTCGCTCGGGATCCCCCGCGGCTCGATGCGCACGGAGCCGCCGGCGAAATCGCCGGGAACGTCCGGCGAGAAGGTCTTGGCGATGGTGAGCGCGTTGATCACGCCGGTCGCGAACAAGTCGAGCGGCACCGCAGCGCGATCCGGCTCGGGGCTCGGCAACGGCACGGTGCCGAGGAGCGCGTTCGTGTAGCGCTCTCCGAGCCCGCGCACGTACACGAAGCGGCCGCCCACGACGGTCGCGCCGACCACGCGCTGAGCGGCCTGGGCCGCGTTGCGGTCGGTGCTCTTCGAGATCTCGGCGCGGCCCACGCCGTCCGCGACGACGGTCGCGCGCTTGCGCGAGAGCAGGACGCCCTCGAGCGAGGTCTTGTCGGCCTCCGCCACGATCTCGACGACGTCGACAGCATCTTCGTCGGGCACGAGCGCTGCATCGACGCGCTGGCGAGCGCCCGCGGTGACGACCACGCCGTCGATGCGCTGGGACTTGTAGAGCTCGTAGGAGACGCGCAGCGTGTACGTCCCGGGGGGCAGCTCGAGCCGAAAGCGCCCCTCGAGATCGGTGATCGCTTCGAACGGTGTTCCCACCACCGTGACCGTCCCTTCGATGACGGCCTCGTTCTGCTCGTCACGAACCACGCCCCACACCACGCCTTTGCCCGGCGCGGGGGGCGCTTCGACGTCCACCAACTCCTCGCCGAACTCGGCTTCCAGCTCGGCGTCGAGCTCGGCCTCCGCCTCGAGCTCCACTCCCGAGTCGTCCGGAGGGGGCGCTTCTGGTGTCGCGGAAGCTTCGGCAGGGGCGTTGGGCGCTTCGGGAGTCGACGTCTCGGGGGCCTCCGCCGCATCGGGCGACGCGCCGTCCGGATCGGGCTCTACGGGTGGCTCCGTATCCGGCTCCACGGGAGGCCCCGGTGGCTCCGGCGCTCGTTCGGGGGTTGCCGGCGCTCCTGGCGGCTCCGGCGCGCGTTCCGGCGCCGGTCCTTCCGGGGGCGGCGCTTCCGGAGCGGGTTGAGCCGCCGCCGGGCGGATTGTGACGACGACGGGGTACACGCTCGCGAGAGCGAGCGCAGCGAGGAGGCGAGAGCGGCGCATCGGGGTTCGAGACGGCGCACGCTCCCGGAGACTCGTTCCACGGGAGGAGTACGCAGTCGGGCGCGAGAGTGGTCAGCGCTCGTGACGAACGCGTGACCCTTGCGCAAGGCGGACGTGACGTCGCGTCACGGAGCGTTCACGCGCGCGTGACCGAGCGCTTTCGAGCGGCGCAGAGCTGCAGCCGTCGAACGGGCGACGTTTCGACCCGAGCTCCTCCGCGGCCCGCCGATTGCAGGCCCTCAGAGTGTCGCCACCGACTCGTCGGGGCGGGGCAGCGCCATGGTCCTGAAACCGCCACGACCAGTGCTCGTTTACGATGGCCGGTGTGGCTTCTGCGCCCGTTCCGTGCGGCGTTGGCAAGCGCGAACGGGACGCGCCGTCCTCTACGTCCCGCTCCAGACGCTGCTTCCCCTCGCGCTCTTGGGAGTCACTCGCGAGCGCGCGAGACGTGCGGTTCAGCTCGTCGAGCCGAATGGTCGCGTGACGAGCGGTGCACGAGTCGTGTCGCGCGTGCTCCGTCGCGCTCCAGGGCTGCGTCTCGCGGGCGTCCTGCTCGCCGTGCCGCCCGTGAGCCTCGCGGCAGAGCTCGTGTATCGCCTCGTCGCGCGGCACCGGCCCGCCTTCGGTCGGTTGGACCGCTGGCTGTTCGGACGCTCCGTCGCGGCGCCGAGCAGCGCGCTCACCGTGTGGCTCTTCTTGCGCGCGCTCGGGCTCGTTCACCTGGTCGCGTTTCGCTCCCTCCGCGTTCAGGTGCTCGGGTTGTTCGGGAGCACCGGCATTCTGCCGTTTCGGGACTACCTCGAGTACCTCCGGTTGATCGCGCGCACGCCCGAGGCGCGGCGCGAGTGGTACCGAGCGGTGCCGACGGTATTCTGGCTCGACGCGTCCGATCGCGCGATCGTCCGCGCGTGCCGAGCAGGGGAGCTCCTCGCGCTCTGCCTGATGCTCGGTGTGGCGCCGCAGCTCGCGCTCGCGTCGCTCTGGGTCCTGTATCTCTCCTTCGTCGCGCCGGGGCGTGACTTCATGGCGTTTCAATGGGACTCGCTGCTGCTCGAGAGCACGCTCGCCGCGCTGCTCGTCGCGCCCGGTGGGCTCGTGCCGCGTGCTCCGCGCGTGCATCCGCCGCTCGCGGGGCTGCTCCTCTTGCGGTGGCTCGCCTTCCGCCTCCACTACCAGTCGGGCATCGCCAAGCTCCGCTCGGGGGACCCGACGTGGCGCGATCGAACGGCGTGCTGCTACCACTTCGAGACCCAGCCGCTCCCGACCCGGGTGGGCTGGTACGTGCACCAGCTCCCGCGCTCGGTCACGCGGTTCTCTACGCGAGCGGTGCTCGTGATCGAGTGCGCGGTGCCGTTCCTCGCGTTCGCGCCGCGGCGTCTGCGGCGCCTCGGTTTCGTGCTCCTCTCGGGGTTCCAGGGGCTGATCGCCCTCACGGGCAACTACGGGTTCTTCAACCTGCTGACCTCCGTGCTCACGCTCTCGCTCCTCGACGATGAGCCGCTGCGCCGCGTCCTCCCGCTCTCCCCGCCGCGGCCGAGCGCGCGTCCTGGCCTGTTGCGCCGCCTCGTGACCGACGTCGCTGCCGGCGTGCTCTTCGGTGCGTCCCTCGTGGTGCATCTCGTCGCATACGGGAAGCGCAAACCGGGCCCCCGGGTGCGCCGCCTCGTCGAGCCGCTCCAGACCGTGCATGCCGCCAATCGCTACGGCCTCTTCAGCGTGATGACGCGGCGCCGTCCCGAGATCGTGATCGAGGGCTCGCGAAACGGCGTCGATTTTCGCGAGTACGAGTTTCGATACAAGCCGGGAGATCTGCGGCGTCCGCCGCCGCGCGTGGCGCCGCACCAGCCACGCCTCGACTGGCAAATGTGGTTCGCGGCGCTCGATCGTCCCCCGATCTGGTTCAAGAGCCTCATGGCTCGGCTCCTCGAGGGGTCCCCCGAGGTGCTCGCCTTGTTCCGGAGCGATCCGTTCGGCGGGCGTCCGCCGCGTTACGTCCGCGCCGTGCTCTACGAGTACAAGATGACGGACCGCGAGACGCGAAAACGCACGGGCGTCTGGTGGCAGCGCGAGCGCGTCGGCGTCTACTTCCCGGTCGTCGCGTTCGGCCCGGACGAAGCCGTGGCGCGCGCCTCGCTCGGCTCGAGAAACGCGCGGTGAATGGCGACGAGACCCTTCGGGGCGTCTTCCTCGCGCACGACGCACGAGATGTTGATCTCGGACGCGCCCTGCGAAATCATCTCGACGTTCACGCCCGCCTCGCCCAGGGTCGAGAACATCGTCCCGGCGGTTCCGGTCGCGTACTTCATGCCCTCGCCCACGATCGAGAGGATGGCCCGGTTCGGCGCGAGCACGACGTGACCGAGCTGTTCGAGGTCCGCGCGGGCGCGTTCGGCCGCGGCGAGCCGATCCACCGTGCACGAGATGCTGACCTCGCTCGTCGAGACGAGGTCCACCACGACGCCGTGGCGCTCGAGCGCGTCGAACACGCGGGCGAGAAAGCCGTAGGCGTTGTACATCCGGTTCGAGGTGATGGTGAGGACCGTGACACCGGCCTTCGTCGTCACGGCGGTGGCGCGTTCGGGGCGTCCGCCGCCTTCGTACGCGGCGATCACCGTTCCCTCGCCCTCGGGGCGGAAGGTGTTCTTGATCCGGATCGGCACGTCCGCGGCCACGACGCGTTCCATCGTGAAGGGGTGCAGCACCTCCGAGCCGAAATAGGTGAGCTCTGCGGCTTCCGCGGCCGAAACGCGGGAGAGCACGCGCGCGTTCGGGACCTTCCGCGGGTCCGCCGTGAAGATGCCGTCCACCTCCTTCCAGACCTGCATCTCGAGCGCTTCGCCCTTGCCGAGGCCGGCCGCGATCAGCGCGGTGGTGAAGTCGGTGTAGCCGCGGCCCACGGCGTTGAGCAGCCCGCCGGGCACCATGCCGAAGAACCCCGTGACGACCGGAACCGCGTCGCCGTTCGGACGGCAGAGCTGCGCGAGCCGCCGCTCCAGCCTGCGGAAGAAGGCCGGGTCCACCTCGGTTTCGCCCTCGGAGACGAGGTCCGACAGGTCCGTGTACGCGGCGGGCGTCCCTCGATCGAGCAGCACCGCGCTCAGGATGCGGGCGCTCAGGCGTTCGCCGACGCCGAGCACCGCATCCTGCGAGCGCGGCGAGAGCTCCCGAATCACCCCGATCGCCTTCAGAAAGCTCCGCAGCCGATCGAGCTCGTCGCGAATGAAAGCGATGGTCTCCGTCCGCAGCGCTTCGCTCTCGACGGCCTGCTCCACGGCCGCCACGTGGTTCTTCTCGACGAGCACGAGGGCGTCCTCGAACGGCACCTGCGAGAGCGCGGACTTGGCTGCGCCGAGCAGAAGGCTCGTGGTGCCTTCGGCCTTCGTCGTTCCGCTCATGGCCGAAACGACCGCGATCACCGAATGCTGCTCGCGGGTGCGCCGGATGATGGCGGCGACGTGCTTCAGGCGTTCGCCATTGCCGACGCTCGTGCCACCGAATTTCTGAACGATCACGCCCATCGTGGACCTCGACTGCTCCTACCGGGATGCGCCGAGACCGCCTTGTGAGCCGCTCCCCGCCGTCGGTCAAGCGGTTGTCACATTTTCCACTCGCGGCGGCGGGTGGACGGCGGCGATTCTTCCTCAAATTTCGGCTGACGCCGGAGACGGGCCGAGACCGAAGGCGAGAGCCGACGAGCGCGCGTTCGTCGCAGCGAGAGCGGGCCCGTTCCTCTCGTTGGGCAGGGGCCGTCAGGTGCCTCGAGGGCCGGCTCTGTCGAGCGCGGCCGCGAGCGAATGGAGCCGCTCCGAGATGCGCACCGGGTAGGGCTCGGGCACTGTCTCGAGCATCCGGAGCCGCTCCGGGAGGCTCTGGATCTGCGCTTCGGCGCGGGCGCGAATCATCGCGAGGGGCTCCGCCGCGCCGAGCCGCCGCCCGCCCCGCATCACCGGGACCAAGAGCGGCTCCCCCGGTTGGGAGTCGCCGACGAGCGTGACGACGTCTTCCACCAGGAGCCCGTCTGCAGCCCGCTTGCGAAACACCTGCTTCTGCCCGGGCCAGGTGGCTTTCCCTTCGGAGCGTTTGCGCCGCGGGCGACCTCCGTACTCCTGGAGCTTGTAGGCGCAGTCGAGGTACGGCGCGTCCGCGGAGGTGTCGAGCCGGGTGCCGACGCCGAATCCGTCGATCGGCGCGTCGGAAGCGGCGAGCCGCACGAGCTCGTCCTCGTCGAGCCCGCCGCTCGCGAAGATCGAGCACTGCTCGAGCCCCGCGGCGTCCAGGATGCGGCGGACCGCGTGCGCGTGGGCGCCCAGGTCGCCGCTGTCGATGCGCACGCCGCGGATCGCGAGCCCTTCTTCGCGCACCAGGCGCACGACCCCGTGCGCGGCGCGCTCCGTGTCGTACGTGTCGAGCAGGAGGACGGTGTTCGGGTTCGCGCGCGTGAACAGGCGAAAGGCCTCGAGCTCGTCGTCGTGCGCCTGAACGAACGAGTGCGCCATCGTCCCGTACACGGGGATTCCGAAGCGGCGTCCCGCGAGCAGGTTCGAGGTGCCCGCGAAGCCGGCGATGAACGCGGCGCGCGCGCACAGGACGCCCGCTTCGAGGCCGTGCGCGCGGCGAGACCCGAAGTCCACGAGCTGCTTGCCCGGCGCGGCGAGCACGGTGCGCGCCGCCTTCGACGCGAGCAGCGTCTGGAAATGGAGGATGTTGATGAGCCGCGTCTCGACGAGCTGCGCCTCGGGAATCGGCGCGACCACCCGGAGCAGGGGCTCGTCCGGAAAAACGAGCGTTCCCTCGGGCACGGCGTCCACGTCTCCGGTGAAGCGCAGCGTGCGCAGGTACTCGACGTGCGCGGGCTCGAGCGGCACCGTGCGCGCCAGGTACTCGAGCTCCCGTTCATCGAAGCGCAGCGCCTCGAGGTAGTCGAGCGCCTGCGCGAGCCCTGCCGCGATCAGGAACGCGCGCCGCGGGGGCAGCCTCCGAACGAAGAACTCGAACGCGGCCGGCGCGTGCATCCGCCCCGCGAGGTACGCGCGGAGCATCGTCAGCTCGTACAGATCCGTGAAGAGCGCCTCGTCGCTCATGACGGATCGGGTGCGTCCGGCCCCTCGGAGAGCACCGTCGCGCCGAGCTCCTTCATCTCCGCGATCGCGCGCGCGCCGTCTCCGGGCTGGACCTCTACGGGGCGCACGGCCGACTCGAGCAGCACCACGTCGTAGCTGAGCCGCCGCGCGTCCTTGACCGTGTTGAGCACGCAGTAGTCCGTGGCGAGCCCGCCGACGAAGACGCGGCGCACATTTTGCGCGCGGAGCCGCTCGTCCAAGTCGGTGCCGTCGAAGCCGGAGTACGCCTCCCGGTCGCGGTCCGTCGCCTTGTGGACCAACGCTTCTCGCGGGACCTTCAGCCCGGGCGCGAGCTCGGCTCCGTGGGTTCCTTGCACGCAGTGGGGAGGCCACGGCCCTCCGCGCTCCCGGAACGAGCAGTGGTCCGGCGGGTGGTAGTCGCGCGTCGCGAAGACCGGCACGTCGCGCTCGCGCGCCTGCTCGATCCAGCGGTTCAGGACGGGCACGACCTCGTCGCCGTGGGGCACACCGAGGCTCCCACCCGGAAGGAAATCGTTCTGCACGTCGACGACGATGAGCGCGTCGCCGGGGCCGAGCGCGGACGGAATGCTCGATTCGCTCACGAGAGTCGACTAGCAACCACCGTGCCGACCCCTGCGGCTCGGCGCTGCGCGCCATGCTTGCGTGCCGAGCATCCCGCCGAATCGCCCAGCGTCCGCGAGGACCCCAAATGGGGTGGGCGCGCCGCGCGACGGGCCCTCTACAATGCAGCTTGCGATGGCCGATCCGAGCTCTCCGCACCCCAAGCCTGCCGCGGGCCTCCCGGCCGTTGCGAGCGCGCTCACGTACACCTTCGATCGCGCGGGCGTCGTGCGCGGGCTCCGGGCGCTCGGCGCCGTGAATCAGGATCGCGGCTTCGATTGCCCCGGCTGCGCCTGGCCGGATCCGCCGCCCCGCGACCGCAGCATGGCGGAGTTCTGCGAGAACGGGGCGCGCGCCGTCGCGCACGAGGCCGATCGGCGGCGCGTCGAGGCCGCGTTCTTTCGCGAGCATGGCATCGGCGAGCTCGCACGACGCTCCGATCGCTGGCTCGAGCAGCGCGGGCGCCTGGTCCAGCCCATGCTGCGCGAAGGCGGCGAGCACTTTCGGCCGATTTCGTACGCGGAGGCCATCGCGCTCGTGGGCGAGGCGCTTCGCGGCTTGCCGTCGCCCGACCGGGCGGTGTTCTACACGTCGGGGCGGGCGAGCAACGAGGCGGCGTTCCTCTATCAGCTCCTCGCGCGCACGCTGGGCACGAACAACCTGCCGGACTGCAGCAATCTGTGCCACGAGTCGAGCGGCACGGCGCTCCGCACGACCCTCGGCGTCGGCAAAGGCACCGTCACCCTCGAGGATTTCGCGCTCGCCGACCTGATCTTCGTGATCGGCCAGAACCCGGGCACCAACCACCCGCGCATGCTGAGCACGCTCGCCGAGGCGCGAGCGCGCGGCGCGACGATCGTCGCCGTGAATCCGCTCCGCGAGCCCGGGCTCGTGCGGTTCGCGCACCCACAGACGGCCGAGGGGCTCGCCGGGATCGGGCAGCCGATCGCGAGCGAGCACGTTCAGGTGCGCATCAACGGAGACGTCCCGCTGCTGAAGGGCGTGATGAAGGAGCTCCTCGCGCTCGACCGCTCGCGTGGCGACGTCCTCGACCGCGCGTTCATCGCCGAGCACACGCAGGGTTTCGAAGCGTTCCGCGCCGCGCTCGAGCAGTGGGATCCCGAGGTGCTCGCGGAGCAAAGCGGGGTGCCGCGGGCGACCCTGCGCCGGCTCGCGGAGCTCTACGCGAGCGCGCGGCGCGTGATCGTGTGCTGGGCCATGGGCCTCACCCAGCACAAGAACGCGGTGGCCAACGTGCGCGAGATCGTCAATCTCCTGCTCTTGCGCGGCAACATCGGGCGTCCGGGAGCGGGCGTGTGCCCGGTGCGCGGACACAGCAACGTGCAGGGCGACCGCACCATGGGGATCCACTCGGCGCCTTCGGAGGCGTTCCTCGCCGCGCTGGACGCACGGCTCGGGATCCGCGCGCCACGCGCTCGCGGGCTCGACGCGGTTGGCGCCGTGCGCGCGATGGAGCGCGGAGAGGTCGATGTCTTCGTCGCGCTCGGCGGCAACTTCGCGCGGGCGATGAGCGACACCGACCGCACCCTACGCGCGCTGCAGAAGACGAAGCTCGCCGTGCACGTCGCCACCAAGCTGAACCAGACCCACGTGGCCTCCGGGGAGCGAGCGATCCTGCTCCCGTGCCTCGGGCGCAGCGAGCTCGATGCGCGGGGCGGCGTGGCGCGCTTCGTGACGGTCGAGGACTCGATGGGAGTCGTGCGGCGCAGCCAGGGCACGCTTCCTGCGGCGGATCCCGGCTTGCTGAGCGAGGTCGAAATCGTGGCGCGGCTCGGGGCCGCCACCTTCGGCGAAGAGCGCCCCGTGCCCTGGCTCGCGCTGGCCGACGACTACGACCGTGTTCGCGAGCTCATCGCCGCCACGATTGCGGGGTTTACGCGCTACAACGAGCGCGTCCGGGACCCGGGAGGGTTCGTGCTCCCGAACGCGGCGCGGGAGCGCCGCTTCGAGACGAAGAGCGGCAAGGCCGAGTTCACGGTGCAGCCGTTCGATCCGCACCGGCTCGCGCCGCACGAGCTGCTCCTGATGACGATCCGCAGCCACGATCAGTTCAACACGACGGTGTACACGAACGACGATCGCTACCGTGGGGTTCGGGGCAACCGCCGGGTCCTCTTCCTGAACCCGGAGGACATGGCCGAGCGGGAGCTCGCTGCCGGCGCCCTCGTCGACATCACGAGCCGCTACGAGGGCGTCGCGCGCACCGTGCACGCCTTCGCGTGCATCCCCTACGACATTCCAAGACGCTGTGCCGCCGCGTACTTTCCCGAAGCGAACGGGCTCGTGCCGCTCGAGAGCGTCGCCGACGAGAGCCGCACGCCGACGTCGAAGTCCGTCGTGGTGACCCTCTCTCCAGTTGCCGAGTCGAACGCGTGAGCGAGAGCCGTTCGCGATTCGAACCCGTCGAGCGGGATTCACTCGATGCCGAGCTCGACGGAGCGCGTGAGCTCACGGTTTCCGTTCGCCGCTACACGGGCGCGACGATCGAAGCCGCGCTCGATCAGGTCGCCCACGAAGCGCCGCTCGAGATCCAGATCGGCGGGACGGGGATTGCCGTGGTCATGCGCACGCCCGGTCACGACGAGGAGCTCGCGCTCGGTTTCTTGCTGAGCGAGCGCGTGATCCGCTCGCCCGCCGAGGTCGTCTCCATCCACCACTGCACGACGGTTCAGGATCCCGAAGCAGAGGGCAACGTGATCCGAGTCGTGCTCGCCGAGGGCGTCGCGCCACCGCTCGAACGACTTCGCCGCAACACGTACGCGCGCTCGCGCTGCGGCATCTGCGGCAAAGCCACGATCGCCGCGGCGCTCGAAGCGGGCGGCGTCGTGTGCTCCGATCGCGTCACGCGCCCGGCCGCGCTCTTCGCCATGGCCGAGCGCCTGCGCACGGCCCAACCCGGCTTCGATCTCACCGGCGGGCTGCACGCCGCAGGGCTGTTCACCGTGGCCGGGGAGCTCCGCTTCGCCCGCGAGGACGTCGGCCGGCACAACGCCGTCGACAAGGTCCTCGGCGCGGCAGCGCGAGCCGGCATTCCCCTCGCCGATCACGTGCTCTTCGTCTCGGGCCGCATCGGGTTCGAGATCGTCCAAAAGGCCGCAGCCTGCGGCGTCCCGCTGGTCGCCGGGATCTCCGCGCCCACGTCCCTCGCCGTCCGTTTCGGCGACGCCCTCGGCGTCACCGTCGTCGGCTTCGTCCGCGGCAAACGCCTCAACGTCTACAGCCACCCCGACCGGGTCGTCTGACGCGCCAGGAGGGAAGTACTCGTACCCGGATCATGGCGGCGGCTGCACGTGTGTAGAGAGAGTCTCCCGGCTAGCGCACCGCTTATGAGATACGCGCAAGCATTCGGCGGTGGCTTCGGATGATGGCCGC
>CAYYWA010000155.1:0-12623 GCA_964475255.1 uncultured Sorangium sp. | reverse complement strand
TGCCCGACGCTGTTTTCCGCATATTTCGGCGCATTCCTAGCCGTTTGTCGCTCTAGCGCTTCGACGTCGGTGCGCGGAGGGCGCCGCTCAGCTCGCGCATCGTGGGGTCGTCGGATTTGTCGTGGCTGCGGGCGGACGCGAACGGAGCCTTTCCCGCGGCCCACTCGTCGGGGAGCGATGCGGGACCCTCGAGCAGGCGGCGCATCACGCGCGTGAGCTCGAGCGGCAACATGTCGAGGCCGTAGATCTCGGAGAGCGCGAGCTGGAGGCCGGCGCTCACGGCGTGGAAGGCCCGGATCGGCTCCATGAAGGAGCGGCCACCGGAGCCGCTCGCGAGGAACGCCGCCCGCGCCTCGGGATCGCGCAAGCGACTCTCGCATTCACCGGCGTCGAGCGAGTTCATGCCGCGACAGGCGAGCGGTCGCACTTCGTAAATGGTGCAGCGCCCCGCGTCGAGGAAGACGCAAGGGTGGTCGGGAGAGAAGCGCTCCGCGGAGGAGAGGCCGCGGCTCTTGTCGTCGAGCGCGACGACGTGTCGGGTGAGTCGCGCGAGCTCGTCTTCGGAGCGGGTCTCTTTCAGGTGCGCGAAGATGGCGAGCGCTTCGGGCGTCGTGACCCCGACCACCTGATGACAGCAATGGTCGCAGCCGGCTTTGCAGGCCACCGAGCCCTTCGGCGCGCGCGCGAAGAGGCCGTCGATGAGGCGAGACGCGGCCGCCATCGCCGTGCGCGCGAGCTCCACGGCCCCGGCGGCGCTCGGCTCGCCGCACAGGACGCCGTGCGCGGTATTGGCGGCGCCCGTGGCGACCTCGTTTTGCCACGCCTCGCGGAACACCGGCGCGCGCAGAGCGACGTGCTCTTGGCCGGTCCCCGGATCGCGATGCACGACGAGATGGAGACGCCCGGTCGCATCCCGACGAGCGGCCGCGACACGCCCGCCCTTTTTCGTGGCCATCGCGGGCGCTGACCGGGGCTTGGCTTTTCTCTGACTCACGGCTCGTCGCTTTTCGATCCGCTCAGTGAGGATGGCCGCCGAGCAGCGACAGCGGGACCGCGTTGCCCGGAGGAACGAGGCGGTCGCGGGCCTCTCGTTGGGCCGCTTCGCGGAGCTGCCCACACATCCGCTCATCGTAGGTGCAGGTGAGCGCGAAGAGCGCGGCCTGTCCGTCGGGGTTGTCGTCGGCGATGGCCATGCGCAGCGTGGTTCGCGCTCGAGCGTGCCCCTCGGAGTCGGGCAGTCGGTCGAGCTCGGCCTTCAGCACGCGCTTGACCGACTCCAGATCGCCGAGCGCCCAGGTCGCGTTCGCGATCGCGAGCGCTGGCGCGGACTCGAGCTGCTTTCGCTCTGCTTCGGAGAGCGCGGCGGTCGCCTCGACGAACGGATTTCGTTCTTGCCGCGAGCGTCCGAGCGCCGCACCCAGGGCGAGCACCAAGAGCGGGCCGGCGCCCCACGTTGCGAGCGAAGCCAAGCGCGGGGATCTCATGGACGGCTCCTCTGCTTCAGCGCTTCGAGGGCCGGACGGTCGCAGCGGGGCCAGGAGAGCTGGCGGCAGAGTCGCTCCGCTTCGACCCAGTCCGGGGTGCCTCCGTGCTTCAACCCACGCACCGCGACGACCAGATCGTAAATAGGGAGCTGCTCTGGATTCCAGGTCGAGCGCACGACCTCGACATCCTCGCCGAGGGCCGTCCAGGCCTCGGGGCTCACGGAGACGCGCTCTTCTCGAAGCGCATAACCGACGCGGGAAAGCGGGGTGGACCCGGAGCCGCCGGCGGCATTGGCGGGCCCCCAAGCCGTCATTCCGTATCCGAGGGCGCCCGCGCCCAAGTACAAGGCAACCAGCGCGCCGCGACGGACCCCGGCTCCTCGGCGGGGCTGGCTTTTCTTCGCATCGACCACGGTGCGGCGAACTCTACCATCCGGGTCGCAGGCTCGGAAAGCCGCGCGCCCGACGCGGGTTGCGCCGTGCAGCATCCGGTTCCAGACTCATAAGTCCAGAAGCCTGCTCCTAGCTCGCGGCTCGCTCGAACTTGGTCCTTCTTCACTTCGGTGGGACGAGTCCATCTCGCCTGGAATCGAAATGTCGCTCGTCCAGGAAGGCTTTCCAAAGCTCGCTCGGAAATGCGAAGGCTGCCATTCCGTGAGGTGAGGGCGCACGGCTCGGGTCCGCTGCGAAGCGGTGTTTTGGCTGAAATTCGCTCCGATTGCTCGCTGGCCGAGGCAGCGGATCACGTCGCGACGAGACCCACCGAGACGCACGCTGAAAAATTTGAATCGCGAACCGGAAAGTGCATCCAAAGTTTGCGTTTCGAGATCCCAACTGACTCTATCTGAGATATACAGCTAATTGCGAAGAGCAGGGCTTGGCTCCCCAAGGGGCGTCGTCTGCAAAAATCCCGGACGTGCTCCGTTGCACTGCCCTTCGCTCCGGACGAGCACCTGCGAGGTCAGTGCGATGTACACCTGGAAAAGCGCGATTTTCGTAGCAGCCACGCTGTTAGTGGGCTGCACGGGAGAGATTGCGGAGCCGCCTGGTGAAATGGGCGGACCGAGCCCGGGTCCCAACAACCCGGGGCAGAACCCGAGCACCAGCACCCCTCCGGGGGGTACGACGAACCCCGGTAACCCGTCGACCCCACCGACGACGGGCACGGGAAACCCCACGACGCCTCCGTCGTCGGCGGGCGACCCGGGTACGGCTCCCACCGGAACGGGCAATCCGCTTCCTCCGAGCACGCCTCCGGCACCCGCCGAGCCCATTTCTCCGCCGACGTGCACGCCCGAGGTCGCGCCGACGTCGCAGATCCCGCGCCTGACGGGCTCGCAGTACGATCGGACGATTCGCGATCTCTTGGGTGTCACCACGCTGAACGCCGCGAACGGTGTGGCCCCGTCCACGCTCCTCGCGACGGACCAGAGCGGCGGCATGACGGACCTTGCCTGGGCGAACTACAAGGCCGTCGCGGAAATGATCGCCGCCCAGGTGATGGCGGATCCCACGCTCCGGGCGAACTTCCTCAAGTGCACGCCCACCGCGGGGGACGACACCTGCCTGAACGACACGATCGTTTCGTTCGGTCGCCGCGCGTTCCGCCGGGCCCTCACGCCCGAGGAGGTCACGCGCTTCCAGAAGGTCGTCGCGGACGGCCCCACGATCACGGAGAACGGGACGCCGGACGAAATCGCGGAAGTCCTCCTGTACATGTTCCTGATCTCGCCGTCGTTCCTCCAGCGCGCCGAGATCGTCGAGGCGCAGGCCGAGGGCGGCCGGTACGCGCTCTCGAGCCACGAAATCGCGTCGCGCCTCTCGTACATGATCTGGGGCTCGATGCCGGATCCGGAGCTCGATCAGGCCGCGGACCAGGGCCTGCTCTCGACGCCGCAGGAGATCGCGCAGCAGGCGCAGCGCATGCTGCAAGACCCCAAGGCGAAGGACATGGTGGAGGCGTTCAACAAGTATTACCTCCTCATGAACGCCGAGGGACGCTGGGGCACGGCTCAGCGCGACCCGAGCCTCTTCCCGATGTTCAAGCCCGAGATGGTGCCGGCCATCACGGAAGAGACGCTGCGCTTCTTCGAGAAGGTCACGTTCACGCCGGGCGCCACGTTCCAGGATCTGTTCCTGAGCCCGGTCGCGTTCGTGAACAAGGACACCGCGGCGCTCTACGGCCTCGATCCGTCGCAGTACGGCACCGAGCTGACGGAAGTGACGCTGGACGCGAATCAGCGCCCCGGGTTTTTGACCCGCCTCGGGTTCCTCGCCAACTTCTCGTCTTACAACCGCACCAACCCGATCTACCGCGGGGCGTTCATCACGAAGCAGGTGCTCGGGATCTCCGTTCCTCCGCCTCCTCCCGGCGCGGCGGACACGGCGCTCCCGATCTCGCCGGATCTCGACACGAACCGCAAGCAGGTGGAGGCGCAGACGTCCGGAGACGAATGCGTGAGCTGCCACTCGCTCTACGTCAACCCGCCCGGGTTCGTCATGGAGTCGTTCGACGCGATCGGAGCCTACCGGACCACGGAAGCGAACGGTGTACCGCTCGACACGCAGGCAAGCGTCGTCATCGAGGCGGGCAAGGATCCCGTGCTGGTCTCGACGCCGGCCGAGCTGATGGCGCTGATCGCCTCGTCGCCGAGCGCGATCCGTCAGTATGCGAGCAAGTGGGTCAGCTTCGCGTATCAACGTGAAGGGCACCCGGCAGATGCCTGCACCTCGGAGCAACTGGCTGCCAAGATCTCCGCGGGCAACTACAGCGTGCTCACCTTGATTTCCGATCTTACCCAGACCGAATCGTTCCGATTCCGTGCCGTCGAGGTTGCGCAATGACCTTCAGGAAACGGTCTCCCATCTCCCGCAGATTCTTTCTCAAGGGCGTCGCTGGCGCCTGCCTGGCGGCGCCGTTCTTGCCGTCCGTCCACGAGCGGGTGGCGCGCGCGCAGGGCATGGCGGCGGCGCCGCTGACGCGCCTGGTGGTCTTCTTCACGCACAACGGGTGCCTGACGAACCGTTGGTTCCCGGAGAAGGAAGACGGAGCGCTCACCAAGGAGGACCTGACCGGGACGTATCTCGAGGGCCTGTCGCCCTACGTGAACAAGCTCCTCATCCCGCGCGGGTTCCGCTCGCTGAACCAGTACGGCTCCGGTCAGCGCATCGACCCGCACGATCAGGCGATGGGCTCCAAGCTGACCTGCGCGTACATCGTGGACGACAGGAGCCGCTATGCGTCGGCCCAGTCGCTCGACCACGTGATCGCCAAGCAGATCAACCCGGGTGGTGCTGCACCGCTCGTGCTCGGGGTCGGCGCCGCGAGCACGAGCATCAAGGAGGTGCTGTCGTTCTCCGAGCCGGCCACGCCTTACCCCGCGAACGTCAATCCGCAGAGCGTCTTCACGCTGCTCTCGGGTGTGCTCACCAACGGCGGCGGCACGGGTCAGGAGCCGGTCACGCGCGCGGACTATCTCGCGGCGCGTGGCAAGAGCGTCATCGATCTCGTCAGCGACGACCTCGCCACGTACAAGCGGCTGAACATGAGCAAAGCCGACCAGGATCGCGTCGATTCCTGGCTGCAGCTGCTGCGCGAGACCGAGGTCGGCGTGAACGATCCCGAGCTCTCCGCCGCCTGCAACACGCTTTCGGCGATGAACCTGGGGATCACCGAAGAGGCCCTGAAGGAAGCCAGCCCGACCGGCCCGATCACGCCCGGGAACGTGCTCGGACCCATGGGCACGCCGGAAGGCGACTCGAACCTGGCGATCTCGTTCACCAAGGGCGGCGACATGATGATGAAGCTCATGGCGCTGACCATGATGTGCGACGTCAATCGCATGTTGATGCTGGTGTACCCGGGGTACGTCACGTTCAAGTGGGACGGCATCAACCACACCAAGGAACACCACGGTCTCTCGCACCGAACGGGCGACTTTACCGTCGGCGGCAACTGCTTCCCGGGAGTCGTCGACATGATCGGGGAGATCGACCGCTGGTATGCAGCCAAGTACGTCAAGCTCGTCGAGACCCTGAACTCCATCGGGGAAGGCGAGGGCACGTTGCTCGACAACACGGCGACCATCTGGCTGCCGGAGCTCTCGGACGGCAACGCGCACAACCTGAACAACCTGCCAATCGTCATCGCCGGAAGCGCCGGGGGCTACCTGAAGCAAGGCGCCATCGTGAACGTGGAAGGCGGGCAGATAGGCCGCGGCAACAGCGAAGGCTCGTGCACGAACGGCGGTACGATCGGAAACACCGGATCGAGCCGCGGCAACGTGCCGATCAACAAGCTGTACGTCACGCTCATGAACGCCGTGGGCTGCAAGGGGTCCGACGGTGGTCCGGTGACGACGTTCGGTAAGTTCGACGGCAACAAGGAGACCGACGGGATCAAGAATCCCGGCGAAATGACGTCGTTGAAGGCGAGCGCGTAGCGCTCCGAGTTTTCGAGCGGAAAGTTCGAAGCCTCCGAAAGGGGGCTTCGAACTTTTTGTGGTCACTGCATCGGGCGCCAACGACGCGTCTCGGTTTCGCTCGCTCCGTCAGCGTCCGCTCGAAATCCTGCCCTCGCGATATGGCGGAGTGAGAGTGTGGCTGCTATCGATCCGGGGCCATACGAATCCCGATGATGTCGCGTTGCTTCGTCGTTCTGGTTCTTGGAGTGATGACCGGCGCGTGTAGCCCGGAGCCCGGCGCGCAGCCCGCAGAGCAGGGCGGTGCCGGGACGACAGCGAGCACGAGCGGCGGCAGCTTCGCGATGGGCGGGGCGACCACGGGCGCGGGCGGTCTCGTCGGTTCGAACGCCGGGGCATCGAGTGGCGGCACGAGCTCCGGCGGTGTGCTTGGCAGTGGCGGCACCTTCGGCGGTGCGGCAGCGGGCGGCAGCGGCGCCGCGGGCGCCCTCGGCAGCGCGGGGAGCGGAACCGGCGGTACCCTGACGGGCGGCGCTGGAGGCGCGGGAGCCGGTGGAGACCAGGGCGGCAGCGCGGGAACGAGCGGCTCTCTCGGCGGCGGTGGCCAAGCCGCATCCGGAGCCGGCGGCCAGTCCGGGAGTGCGGGCGGCGGCGCGGCCGGTACCCCGAACGCGCCGGCGACCTTCGCGGCCGTTCGGGACGTTCTGGAGCGGAGCTGCGGAGCGCTCTCGTGCCACGGCGGGGGTGAAGAGGGTCAGGAGCTCGTGCTCACGAACCAGGCGACTTTGCACGAGACCCTGCTCTCCAAGATGGTGGAGCCGTGCGGCAACAAGGTGCTCGTCGTTCCCGGCGATCCAGCCAATAGCGCGCTGCTCATGCTGCCCACGTGGCAGTGCGGATATCTCGTGATGCCGCAGGGGTGCATCGAGGATCCGTGTCTCCCCGCCGAGGACATGGCCACGATCACCGCGTGGATTCAGGCGGGCGCGCCGGCGCCGTGAAGCCCGCGACCCGAGAGCGGGCTTTGCGCCGATCAGTGTCCGTGCGGTGAGCGCAAGAGGCCGAGCATCTCGCGGCGGGTGCGCGGCCCATGGGTTCGAAACGACGGATTCGGATCGTTCCGATACTCCTCGCGCAGCCGCGCCACCGTGTCGGACGCATGGCGGCGCCGGAGCTCGGCGACGTTCACACCGTAGACGCGCGCCGCGTTCGAACCGAAAATCTTCGCTTTGCGTTCCGGGGTGAGCGCGGGATAGCCGAAGCGCTCCTGGAACTCCGCCGAGATCTCGAAGGCGCGGAACGCCTGGATCTGGTCCTGGGGTGAGCCGAACCAGATCGCGTCGGTGCCCCAGAGAATCCGATCTTCGCCGAGGTGGAGGAGCAATTTGCCGAGCACGTGTGCCGCTTGGTCGGGCGCCTTCATGAGCTCGCGCCACGTGGAGCCGAGCTCGGCGTACACGTTGCCGTCCTTGCCGACGCCGTTTTCCTGGAGCGACCGCACGAGGGCATCGACGCCGCGCTCGGCCTTCGCATCGTACGGACCCTCGACGTGATCGGCCTCCCACCCCGAGTGGTACACCAAGAACGTCGCTTGCGGGAAGGCGCGGGCGGCAGGGCCGACGTCGAGCGGCGACGTGTACGCGCGATTCATCCCCGGCAGGGGCAGCCCTTTGTGGACGGCGAAGAGCGTCTGGCCGAGATCGATCCCGGTCTGAATCGTCTTCATGCCGAGCTCGTCGTCCAAGCGGTAGCCTTGCCCCTTCGGGCCCCACACGGTGTAGAGCTTCCACGCGCTGATCCCGAAATCGGCGACCAGGCTCTGCATGTACGCCTCGATCTCCGGCCAGGGGCGCTCGTTCGGCTGCACGATGCCGTGGATCAGCAGGCGACCGCGCCCGAGCTCGGCGACCTTCTCCCGCGTCCGCGCCGCTTCGGAGGCGAGCATGGGGTGCGGGTCGCCCCAGAGCGCGCTCAACACCGCCACCTGAGTGTCGCTCTCGAGGAAGACCTCGCGGATCAACACGTCATCCGTGAAGCAGCGTGCCCAGTGAGGGGCCCCGCAGCGCGCTTGCGGTGTCGTCGTGAGAAAGTCGGCGAGCGACGGCCCGGACACGTCCCACCACGGGCGCACGGCGCTCACTTGATGCGTTTGCACGTCGATGACGAGCTCGTTCCCGGACAGGGCCGCTTCCGCGGCGGCCGGCTCGCGCGGCGCTTCTTTCGGAACGCGATAGCTGCCACCCCCGCATCCCATCTGATTGAGCGCGAGCAGCACCGTCGCCGCGCCGCACGCGCTCGTGAGGTATTCGCGGCGTGTCCAGCGGAGCGCTCGCGCGTGCTCGTCGACAGCCGACCAGGCACGTTCACGGGCGGCGGCGAGCGCGGGCGTCGCGGGTCGTGGCCAGTATTCTCCGTTCGTCGTCGAATCGAGCTTGATGGGCAGCGCCGGCGCCGGCTCGCGCTCCGATTTCCGCATGGTCACCTCTACGAGCCATGAGCTTACGCTCTTCGGTCGAACCCGCACGCCTCGCCCTGGCGGGCTCACTCCTGGAGGGGAGGGCGAGACCGCCCAGCAGCACACCGGGGACGTCGGTCGACTCGAGAAACGCGAGTGCAACGCGTGAGCCGCGGGGGCCGCACCACGGCGAGCTCCGCTTGTCGTCGTGGAGGCGTCCCGGAGTTTTTCGTACTGTATCGTCCATGTCCACGGAGCGACGCCATCCGAACGTCATCAACGCCGACGAGATCGAGCCGACGGAGTTCCGACAGGGGAAGTTCCACGTGAAGTCGCGCCCGGTCGCGCGGCACACCGGAAACCAGCAGCTCGGTGCGCAGGTGCTCGAGCTCGCGCCCGGAGAGCGCGCGTTTCCCATCCACTACCACTGTGCGAACGAAGAAGCGTGTTACGTCCTCTCCGGGCGCGGCACCGTGCGGATCGGCGAGCAGCGCGTGCCGATCCGCGCCGGTGACTGGATCGCGCACCCGGCTGGCCCGGAGCACGCGCACCAAATCGTGAACGACAGCGACGAGCCGCTCGTTTATCTGTGCATCTCGACGCGGTACAAGTGCGAGATCGTCGGCTATCCGGACTCGAACAAGGTGGGGATCGCGGCGGGACCCAGCTTCGAGAAGCCCTGGATCCGCGAGATTCACCGCCTCGGCGAGTCGCTCGCCTACTACGAGGGAGAGCCGGACGCGCAGGAATAGTGAGCGAACACGCTCTCGAGCTTTCCGCGCTCGTCGAAGAAAAGCGTGTTCCACACGTCGACGTGCTTCTTGGCGAATGCGAGGGCTTTTTCGGGGGTCATTGCGGGCCTCTTTGCGGGATTCTCGGTTTTCCCGACCATCTTGGCCGTGCTCCCCATGGGAGCGCTGGCAAAGGTCAGCCCGCGAGCGCGGTGGGAGCGCGAGCGAGCTCGGCGAGGGTGCCCACCGCCCGTTCGGTGCGCTCACACCACGGGTGGCCGGCGCTCAGCCGGACATAGTGACGGAATTCGTTCCCCGCACCGAAGAGCACGCCCGGCGCCACGGAGATGCGTTTCGAGAGGGCGGCCCGCTGAAACTGGAGCGAATCGACGTGCTCGGGCAGCTCGACCCAGAGCACGAAGCCACCGCTCGGGTTACTGACGCGCGTGCCGGTCGGGAAGCGCAGGGCGACCGCCGTTCGAAGGCGCTCGACCTGGTCGGCGAGTCGCGCGCGAAGGACGCGCAGGTGGCGCTCGTAGCCCCCGCCGGCGAGGAACTCCGAGAGCGCAGCCTGCAGCGGGACGGCCGTGTGCATGTCCGCGCCGCGCTTGAGCTGCACGATCCGATCGTGATAGCGCCCGCCCGCTATCCAACCGATGCGGTAGCCGGGGGCGAGGGTCTTGGAGATCGACGTGCAGTAGAGCACGCGGCCGTGCGGATCGAACGCCTTCACCGGCCGCGGGCGGGCTCCCCGGTGGTGGAGGTCGCCGTAGAGATCGTCTTCGATGAGCGGCACGTCGTAGCGTGAAAGCAGGGCGAGCAGCGCGATGCGCTCTTCTTCCGCGAGGCAGGCGCCCGACGGGTTGTTGAAGCTCGGCACCGCGACGCAGGCTCGCAGGGGATGCCGTTCGAGCGCGGCGGCGAGGGCCGCGAGGTCCAGGCCGCTCTCGCCGTGACAGGGAATGGTCACCGCGCGCAAGCCCAAGGTCTCGACGAGCTGGAGAACCCCGAAGTACGTCGGCGACTCGACTGCCACGATGTCTCCCGGCCGCGTGACGGCGCGCAGCGCAAGCTCGAGCGCTTGCAGGGCGCCGTTCGTCACGACCAGGTCGTTCGCGGAGAGCGCCATCCCCGTCTCGAGCCCGCGGCGCGCGAGCTGGCGGCGCAGCGGGAGCCATCCCTCCGTGGAGCCGTACGTGCCGCCCAATGAGCCGAGCTCTCGGGATACGGCAGAGAGGAGGCGATTGAGCCGCTCGATCGGTAGGAGCTCCGGGCTCAAGCACGCGGCCCCGATGGGGACGACGCTCGGATCCGCCATCGCGTCGAACAGATCGTGAATCGCGCTCGCCACGGAAACGCGTCGCGGTTTGCGCGCGATCTCACGCACCTCGGGGGCGGCGATCGAGACGTGAAGGCGACGCCGCACGTAGTACCCGGAGCGCGAGCGCGGCTCGATCAACCCGCGGTGCTCGAGCGCCGCATACGCCTGAACCACCGTTGCAGGGCTGATGCCCCGCTTCGCGCTCAAGCCCCGCACCGAGGGCAGCCGCTCCCCCGGTCGGAGCGCGCCGCGCTCGATGGCGGCCGCGAATTCCTCGGCAAGCCGCTCGTAGAGGTGCCCGGTCGAAACACGCATTCACGGACTGTACTGGTCATTGGGGGACTCGACCAGTACAGATGTACGGCGCGGTCACCGGCACAGGGCGGGTTCTGTCTGGGCGCGCCGCGCTCGGGATTGCTCCTGCCGGGTGCGGCGCGATCCCCTAGGATGACCGTCGTGCAGCGGTTCTCTTCCCGGCAGGGGTTCGTGCTCGCGGCGATGGGTGTTCTCGGCTTCAGCGGGACGCTGCCGGCGACGCGCGTCGCGGTCGTCGATCTCGGCGCGCTCACCGTGGGACTCGGGCGCGCGCTGGCTGCGGCGCTCCTGGCGCTCGTGTTTCTGATCGCGCGCGGCGAGCCGCTGCCGGCGCGTCGGTACTGGCCGTCTCTCGCCGTGATCGCGCTCACCGTCATCGCCGGGTTTCCGCTGATCAGCGCGGCCGTCCTCGCCTCGAGCTCCGCGTCGCACGCCGCGGTCGTCGTGGCCCTCGCTCCGGTGTGCACCGCGATCCTCGCGGTGCTCCGCGCGGGAGAGCGCCCGGCCCGCCGCTTTTGGCTCGGGAGCGCGCTCGGGCTGTTCGGCGTCGGCCTCTACGTGTTCGGCGCGAGCCCGGACGCGCCCGGCGAGGCGGATCTCGGGCTCCTCGCCGCGGTCTTGTGCGTCTCCATCGGGTACACCGAGGGAGCCCGGCTGTCGCGCGAGCTCTCCGGGGCTTCCGTGATCAGCTGGTCGCTGGTGCTCGCCGCGCCGTTCGTCGCGCTGGTGCTCGCCGCGTCGGACCTCCCTTCGGTCTCGCTGGTACGGCCAGCGGCGTGGTTCGGCTTTGCCTACGTGTCGCTCGTGAGCATGTTCGCCGCCTTCGTGGCCTGGTACGCGGGGCTCGCCGCGGCCGGGATTTCGCGCGGCAGCCAGCTCCAGCTCCTCCAACCATTTCTCACGGTGCTCTGGGCGGCGCTCTTCCTCGACGAGCCGGTGACCCCCGGGCTGCTCGGGGCGCTCGTCGTGTGCGTGGCGGGGGTCGCGCTCGCCACGCGTGCGCGGCTCGAGCAGGCACGGGCCTGAGCGCGTCGGAAAACGATCGGCGTTCGTGTCAGCGCCGCAAGCCGCACCGGTTCACGCGTGTCACGCGTGTCAGCGCCGCATGCCGGAGCGGTTCACCAGCTCCTCGGGGCACTCGATCTCTTTGTAGACGAAGTTCGGGTTGTCGGCCGCGCCGAACCACTCCACGAACCACCGGCAGCCGGCCATCAGCTCGCTGAATCCTTTCGACTCGAACACGCTCTGGCAGCGGTTCAGCACGCAGTTCTTGGCAGCGTTGTAGTCCGGGTTCTGCTGCTTGCAGCTCGCGAGGAAACCCCCGTACTGCTGCCCGAGATCCGAGGAGCCCCACTGCTGCGAGCAGGCGTTGAACTTGCCGACACCGCCGCCGGGGACGAGGAGATCGAACTGCGTGTGATCCACGTCGTTGCCGACGTTGATCGCCTGAACGAGCATCGTCTTGCCGTTCAAGGACTGGGAGCCCGGGTCGCCCCCGTCGTGGTGTCCCGAGCCCGTGAACTGGATCTGGAAGCAGCGTCCGCAAATGTCCTGCTGTGCGGACGTGGCGATATAGCCGAAGGAGATCGTGTTGCTCACCGCCCAGGGCGCGAGGTCGTGGCACATGAACGCGCCGCCGCCGCTGCACGCGCTCTGCACGTCGTTCGTGCTCAAGAGCTCGTCGCCCTGGCCGCAGCTGTTCATCGCGTCCCCGCTCGGCACGTTCGCCGACCAGCCACAGTGCGGCTTGCAGCAGTCCCAATAGCGGGAGGCCCAGCCCTGCATCCCGTTTTGAATCGGTGTGATCATTGGAACGGACGGCGTGCCGCCCGAGCTCGACATGCCGCCGCTCGACATCCCGCCGCTCAAGGCGCCGGCGTTGCCGCCGCTCGAGGC
>CAYYWA010000154.1:0-12628 GCA_964475255.1 uncultured Sorangium sp. | reverse complement strand
GGCGGGGGGGGGGGCGGCGCGAGCCGCCCCTACAAGACAAGGCTAGAACGCCGATCGGTCATACTGATCGGCGTTCTAGCAGCTCGTAAAGCGCAAGAAAGGCATCGGCCGCCCGCGCGAGGCTCTGCTGCCAGTCACCAGCGGCGGCAGCGTCCGCGCCGTCGCTCACGTACTTCGCGCACGCGAAGGGCACGCCCTCGAACCAGCACACCTTGGCGAGCGCGTACGCCTCCATGTCGATCACGTCCCAAGGAAGCGCGTTCCCAGCTCCCTCGTTCTCGAAGCGATCCCCCGTGCCGCACGTTCCTTCGGGCAGCGCGGTGAACACGCTCGGGAATGCGATCGTCTTCGGTACGTCCTCGAACGGCGTCACGCCGACGTCGAAGCCGAGCCCACTCACGTCCATGTCGCGCTGTTCGAAGCGCGTACACGCGACGACGGCTCCGGCCGGAAACCGACGCGAGCCAGCCGTTCCGAAGTTCACGACCAGAGAAGGCGGCGTTCCCGCTCGCGCGAGCTCTGCGAGACGACGCGTGAGCGTGCAAGCCGCGTTCACCTTGCCGATCCCGGTGTAGAGCACGTCGATACCGGCTTGCTCGAAGCGTCCCTGCGCCTCCATGGGCAACGCCATGACGACGAGCAGCGCACGCGTCATGGCTCACTCCACCCCAAACGTCTCGAGCGCCCAGCGACGTGCCGATTGCGGGCGCGGGCTCCGTTCTTGCTGCGGAACGGCTCGGCGGACACGCCGTTTTGGTAGCCGAATCCTCGACGCAGGTCCACGCCCGCCGGTTTCCTGAGCCGAAGACTCTTCGCGCCCCGCACGCCGAAAGGGCTCCTCATCCCGCGAACCCATGGCAAAGTGCCGGACATGGCATGGGGTCTGGAGCGCATTCGGCGCCGACTTGGGCTGGCATGGCTCACGTTGCGGAACCCCGCGCCAGACGGGAACGCCCGGCTCGTGCGCATCGCGGCCGGGCTCCTCGTCCTCGTGGGTCTCTGGCTCCGTTGTCGTGGCGTCCTGTGGGACGAGGTGGCGCTCGACCTGGACGAAGCGAGCTGGGCCCGCCAGCTCGTGATGAAGCCGCTCCGAGACCTCTTGATCCGCCCGCCTGGATACATGGCGATCACCCTGCTCCTCGTTCACGTCTTCGGTGCGTGGGAGCTCGTCCTGCGCTCGCTGTCGTGGGCTTCCGGGCTGTTGGTGCTCTTCGCCGCCCCGGTGCTCGCCGCGCGGATCCTGGTCTCGCCGATGGCGCGCCTGTTCTTCGTCGCGCTGATCGCGCTGCATCCGGCAGCCATCGACCTCTCGAAAGAGTTCAAGCCGTACGCGGTCTCCCTCGCGCTCCACTTCTCGTTCGTGCTCGCCGCGGCGAGCTATGGCGTGAGCGGAAATCGGCGCGCGCTGCTCGCTGCGCTCGGGCTCG
The DNA here is from genome assembly GCA_964475255.1 of uncultured Sorangium sp. Classification (GTDB taxonomy): domain Bacteria; phylum Myxococcota_A; class Polyangia; order Polyangiales; family Polyangiaceae; genus PMG-095. Next base: position 11,201 of record CAYYWA010000154.1, on the reverse strand, counting down.
CCCCCGTGAGCATTCTGTTCGCGCAAGACGCCTTGTTCGCCTTCCCCGGGCTGTTTCTCGCGCTCGCTTGGGACGCATACCGGAAACGCTACCCGCGTCACCTGATCGCGGTCGTGGCGGGCGCTGCCGCGGCGCTCGCCTCCGTGCTCTCTGTCTACTTCTGGATTTGGAGACGGTTGCAGGTCGGCCAAGGGGGTGCAGAGACCGCGTTCTGGGCCGACAAGTACGGAGTGTTTTTCGTGCCGGGCCGCGTCGAGGGACAGACTCTCGGCGGGTGGGTCCTCGAACGCTGGTTTGGGATGGCCGGATTCCCGGGGCAACGCCGGAGCATTTGGGCCCACGAGCGCTGGCAGGAGCAGCTCGCGACGCTCAGCACGGTCGACGCGTGGCTCTGGGTCGCCCTGTTCGTCGCGGGCGTCGCGACGATGGTTCTCCGGCGGCGGCTCCGGATGGCGCTGCTCGTCGTGCTGCCCCTGCTCGTGATGACCGCCTTCAACGTGATGGGCTTCTGGCCGCTCGGCGTGTTTCGCTCGAACGCCTTCATCCTCGTCTACACGGGGGTCGCGGCCGCCTTCGCGATCGACGAACTCGGCCGAAGAACCCGAGCCGCGACGGCGGCGCTCGCTCCGGCGCTGGCGTTCGTGATCTTGCCGTTCGTGAGCTTCGAAACCACTTTCCACGGCACCAAGCGCGTGTTCAGCGAGACCTCGGCGTTTCCGCGGGCGCTGCGCGAGGCCCTGGCGCTGCCAGAGGCGAGCTCGGGCCCAAAACCCGAGGTGCTGCTCCTCGATGCGCGGACGTGCTCCTCGTTCCGCTTCTACACGAACAATCACCCCGGCACGGCACCGTACCTGCCGCCGGGCTTCCACGAACGCTTTCGGCAGCAGTGCGCCGACATGCCCCCCGTCAAGCTCCAGCGCCTCGTGCAGGAGCAGGGGAAACGCGGGCGACGCGTGTGGATGATCCTCGGCGCGGCGAGCTCGTTCGAGAGATACCGCGACGAGGTTCCGCCGGGCATCCGCCTCGTCCACCGGATCCCCGTGTCCATCGCGGGCTCGCTCACGAACCTCGTGCTCGTCCTCGAGAGCGAAGACGCACCGGCGCACAGAACGGCGCGCTCTGCCGCTCCATGACCCGGCGCCACGACACGATCTGCGCGCGCCCCACGCTCGCCGTCACTCGGTGGCGATGAGGTAGTAGAGCGTCGTCGGGAGCAGCGGCAATCCCCCTTCGAGCGTACGGCTCGTGCGCACGGGATAGCCGTTCTCGTCGAGCGCCGTCGCGCGGAGCGATGCGGCATCCGGACGGCGCAGCGTGAGCACACCGCCGAGCTTGCGCACGGCGAACGGCGGGCCGCCGACCGCGACGATCCGCTTCAACCTTCCGGCGGGGGTCGTCGCAAAGCCCGTGTTCTGGACCTCGGACATCACCTGGAGGAGCATGCGGCGCGACCGTGTCAACGGCTCGCCGTCGAGCGACACGAGGAGGAACGCGCCGTAGTCGAGTCGAGTCTCGAGCGAGGCGACCCCGAGGTCGATGGGGCCGACCCGACCCAGAAATCCGGCCGCGCCCTCGGCGCGAGGAGCCGTGAGCCGAAGGAGCCCGCGCCCGTAGTCCCAGGCGAGCTCCGAGGTCGCGCTGGTGACGACGCGCTCGCGACGATTCACGAAGCCCTCGAGCGAACGAAGCTGCGTTCGCGCCGCGGTCTCGGCGATGTGCACCTCGACGGGTCCGACCAGGAACGCGAGCGGGTCCAACGTGCCCTCGGCAGCGCGCGGAAGGAGAGCGCCCTTCGGCACGCCCTGCTTGCGGAGCTCGTCGAGGTTCTGAGGGGCTTGGAAGGGTCCGCCGCGCAGGGCGAAGAGGTCGGCGAGCGCGAGGTCGAACTTGGCGACGGGTCGCGAAGGCGAGAGATCGCCGCGGCGGTAGAGGAGCGCCGCAGCGGGAAACTGGCCCAGGATGGCGGGATCGTCGATGCCGAACTTGGTGACGATGCGTTGGCCGCCCGTGTCCATGAGGGCGAAGAACATGAGCGCGTCGGTGCCCTGCAGCGCGGCGTAGCTCGCCGCGATGAGCGGGAGCTCCGCCCGAAAGCGGTTCGGCGCGGCCCAACCGATTTCGGAGATGACGCTCGGCTTGCCGTTGTAGCGGACGTCTTGGATGGGCAAGGCGTAGCTCGGCTCCACTCGGTCGAGCGAGTCGGGATCGAAACGGAGCGCGCTCGCGTCTCGATAGCGATCCCCGGGCGCGATCATGTACGAGGCGCGCTCTCCGAGGTGCGGCCCCTGGTAGTACCCGTGCCGATCCATCGCGTCGCAGACCAGGTTCGCCCATTTGTCGAGCGGCCCGAGCACGCGCGCGTCCGCGGTCACCCAGTTCGAGCACACGATCGTGCCCGCGTAGCCCGTGCGCCGCAGGTGATCGCGCTGGCGCACGAAATACTCGCGCATCGTCCGGGTGAGGAACTCGGCGGCATCGCGGCCGCGCGTCGAGGGACGGTTCACCACGTCCCAGAGCCCGACGAAGCCGACGCGTCCCTCGGACGGGTGATCCCCGCGCACGGTGCTCCCGTAGCGGGCGAGCCCCCGCTCGATGTCCCCGTAGCGGCGCGCGACGAACTGGCCGAACCCCCGCTCCAAGCTCGCCATCTGCTCGGCCGGAATCGTCTCGTACGGTTTGAAGGTCCAAAAGAGGAGCGAGTCCTCGTTCAGGATTTCGACGAACGCGAGCGCCGGATCGCGAGCCAGAGGCAGCCCCGTGTGCGGGTTCTCGGGCGAGAGGATCGCGTCCCACCAGCCCTGCTGAATGCGCTCGAAGGCGTCGTTGAAGAAGGGCAGCGCGAACGGCTCTTGGTCACCGCGATAGCCGGCGAAGCCGTCCTCGGGGCGCAGCTTGCGCCAGAGCGGGAAATAGATCGAAAGCGCGAGGTAGATCCCGTTGTCTTTGAGCTCCGCGGCGAGGCGGTGGAGCCGTGCGAGCTTTTCTGGATCGACGCGCGAAAAATCGTCCTCGTGCCACATGGGCCCGTGGAGTCGCAGCAGGTTGACGCCGACCTTCGCGAGCCTCCGTGCCGTCTGGCGGAGCTCCTCGTCGGAGAGCTCGAACAGGTGGGGAGTCCCGTTCACGCCCCAGAAGCGGATGGGCATCCCGGTGTTCGCGCGCACGAGCGCATCCCCCGCGGCGACGATGGGACCCCCGAGCCCAGCGCTCGCCTCGTTCATCGAGCGGAGGTCGAGGGCCGACGCGGAGAACGGGTCCGCAGGCGGCGAGAACGGAAAGAAGTCGTCGTCCTCGCCGGCAGTCGCGGACACCGCCGCAGGCCCGACGCCCATGGCTGGCCAGTGTGCCGCCAGGATCTCGGGCTCGAGCACGGCCGAGGGGGGCGGTGCCTCCTCGAACGGATCGAACGCGCCGGTTCCGCCCGCGAGCCCCACGACGAACGCGGCGGCGAACACCGCGTCCGCCCCCATCCGGACCGCGCGTGCGAGCTTCAGCCGCCCTCCACGAGCGCGCCTTCACGCCGCGAAGTGCGCGCGACCTTGGGGGGTTGCTCACGGATGCGGTCGTGAAAGCGCTCCGTCGCGCGTCGCTTTCCGAAGAGGAGCGAGTCCCGCTCGAAGCGCCGCAGATAGTCGAGGTACCGAGCGTCCTCCATGCGTGGGTGTTTGCCGGCCATCGCCTTCAAGTACCCGACCAGGATGCCGAGGCCGCCGAGGACGTAAGGCCGCTCCGCCATCCGGTACAAGGACACCGCCGCGACGTACGCGGGCGTCGAGCCCATGAAGTACTTGCCGCGCCCCCACCGCGTGCGTCCATGCCAAAGACTGATGTGGCTCGAGCCCATCTGACGAAGATGGATGATGCGGAGGTCGGGCTCGTCCACGGATCGCGCGACCCACCCGTGGAGACGGCACATGTGGCCGTCGATGCCGTCCCAGCACACCTCGCGCACGAAGCCGCCGATCTCCCTGAAGCACGGGGTCCGATAGAACTTGACCGGGCCGACGGAGTTCTCGTCACCCGTGCGCTCGGGAACGAGCCGTCCCTCGATGCGGAGGTAGAGCTTTCCCGACAGGGTGCCGAGCCACGGATCGTCCTCGAAGTGCTCCATGGCGCGCTCGAAGTACCGTGGGAAAAGCTCGAGATCGCAGTCGAACTTGCAGAGGTAGTCGTAGTCGTCCGGATTGACCTGCGACAAGCCGAAGTAAAACGCGTCCACGACGCCCGGGCCGACGGAGCGATGGCCGCGATCCTCACGGCGCACCACCTGGATGAACGGGTACTTGGCGGCCGCCTTGGCGAGGATTTCCGGCGTGGCATCCCGCGACCCGTCGTCCACGATCAACCACTTGGCGGGGAGCGCCGTCTGCTTGGCGACCGAATCGATGGTGGTCTGAAGAAATTCCGCTTCGTCGCGACAAGGCGAAATCAAAAGATAGCGACGCGACACGATGAGACCTCCAGAACCATCAGTTTAGCGCCACGCCGTGCCGGCGACACCAGTCGAGCAGCACGAAGGGCGCCCAAATACGCGACCAATAGAGCCCCTTCGCCCCGGCGCGGAATCCTCCCCAGAGCCGCATGAGCGCGTCCGCGTCGAGCCCGACGCCCTTGACGTGGCTCCTGTCCGTGAAGGCGCGTTCGATCTCGCCGGCCAGACGATCCCGCGCCCAGACCTCGATCGGCAGCACGAACCCTGCCTTGGGGCGCTCGAACAGCGTGGGGTCGAGGTCGGGCAAGGCGAGCCGGCGGAGCAAGCTCTTCTTCCCGAGGGGATGGAACCGGGCGCTATCCGGTACGGCAAACGCCGCCTCCACCACGCGATGATCGAGGAGCGGAACGCGGACTTCGAGAGAGACGGCCATGCTCGCGGCGTCGGTGTCGCGGAGCAGCCGCTCTCCGATGAACAGGGAGAGCTCGAGCAAGCTCACCGCCGAGAGCGGCGGCAGGCCGCGCACCGCATCGCGGAGCTCGTCACGGCGCACGGGCGGAAGCCCGCTCGGAGCCAACTCGAAGAGGCCCGGCGCGCTTCCGAGCTCGGCGAGGAACTCGCGGGTGAACAGGCCGTACGCGACCTGGTACATGTCCGGCAAGTCGCCCCCCGCATCGAGCAGGTCCGAGAGCTTGCCCCAGCGCGTTTGGGGCGGCACGTCGCTCGCGCCGTGCACACGCTCGATGAGCCGTCGCGCGAGCGCGGTGCGAAAGCTCCGCGGCGCGAGGCGCGCGAGCGTGAGCGGCACGCGCGCGCGGGACAGGTCGCGAAAGCTCCGGTAGCCGCCGAACAGCTCGTCCCCGCCGGTGCCGGCCAGCGCGACCGTGAACCCGGCCTCGCGCACCAGGCGACTCACGAAATACGTGTTGATCGCGTCGAACGTCGGCTGGTCGAGGCTCGCGAGCGCGGACTCGAGACCACTACGAAAGCGCTCTTGCGTGAGGCGCAGCTCGATGTGACGCGTGCGGAGCGCGCTCGCGACGCGGCGGGCGTATTCGGACTCGTCGAAACCGGACTCGTCGAAGCCGACGTGAAACGTCGCGATCTCGCGCGTCCCAGCGCGCGTGGCGAGCGCCGCCACGGCGCTCGAATCGATACCACCGGAGAGAAACACGCCGAGGGGGACGTCGCTCGCGAGGTGCTGCCGGGTCGCTTCCAGCAACGTGGACTCGAGCGCCGCCACGCTCTCCTCGACGGGTCGCTGAGCGCTCTCTCGATCGAGCACCCAGTACCGACGAGGCTGCGGAGCCGCCTCCCCCGGACGAACCACGAGCGCCTGACCGGGGCCGAGCAACGCGACCTTGCGCACGAGCGTCGTCGGGCCGACGACGAAGCCGTTCCAGAGGTACGAGGCGAGCCCGCGCGGCTCGAGATCGCGCCGAACGAGCCCGCTCGCGAGCAGCGCCCGGAGCTCCGACGCGAAGAGCAAGAGCGGTCCCTCGGGGCGCGTCAGCTCGGCGTAGTAGAGCGGTTTGATGCCGAGGCGATCGCGCGCGATGAGCACCTTGCCCTGCGAAGCATCGTGGATGGCGAAGGCGAACATGCCGCGCAGCTTGGCGAGCACGCCCTCCCCCCACTCGCCGTAGGCGGCGAGCAACACTTCGGTGTCCGAGCGCGAGCGAAAGGCGCGTCCGCGCGACTCGAGCTCTTTGCGGAGCTCGACGTAGTTGTAGATCTCCCCGTTGAAGACGACGGCGTGGCCGCGCTCGGCATCGACCATGGGCTGGTGCCCCTCGGCCGAGAGATCGAGGATGGCGAGCCGCCGGAAGCCGAAGCAAACGCCGGCGGACTGCCCGTCGCTCGAGTAGAACCCGGAGTCGTCCGGGCCGCGGTGGATCTCCGCCGCGCTCATCGCGCGCACGGCCTCTCGTATCCGAGCATCGATCACGCCGATCGCACCAGCGATCCCGCACATGACCCGACACTGTTCTCGTTCGTCGCAGCGATTGCAACTACGGCCACGTCGTCCGGCTCGCCGGTCATCGCGACCTGACCTCGCTGCGTCAAGGGCAGGCCGCGTCCCGGGATTTCACGGCTCGACCACGTCGCGCATCTGCCCGAGGAATTCCCCGCGAATCGAGTACTGGTGCAAGCGGGTGTAGGCGCGCTGCGCGATCTGCTCGCGCTCACTCTCGTGAGCGAGGTAGTATCGAGTCTTTTCCTCGAGATCCGAGAAGTCCCAGCGGATTGGGACGTACGTCTCGAAAGGCACGAAGATGTCCGGCCACGTTTCGCAATGAGACATGTCCGGCTTCAGGAGCAAGGCGCCGCAGAGCACGGCTTCGTAGTCGCGCCAGCTCACCTCGCCATAGCCGAAGGGACTGAAGCAGAGCTTCGAGGCACAGAGCTCCGCCAGGTACCTCCGGTAGGGCACCCCGGGGTCGCTCACCAGCTTCAGGTCGGCCATCGATACGAGCGCCTCGCGCGCGTGCAGGCGCATGCGCGCGTACCAGTCCGTGCCGTCCGTGCAAATGCGCGCGTGGACGTCGATGACCTTCTCGCGCTTCAGCGGCTCGGCGGACGCGAAAAAAAACGGGAGCAGAGTCCGCCCCGTGAAGAAGCTCGGACCGACCCTGAGCTTCCCGAAGAACCCCGGAGGGATTTCGAAGGAACGCTCGGGATGATCGATTCCGTAGAGGCGACCGTAATAGTCCGTGAGGTTGGTGTCCCCACGCGTCGCGCGACCGTACGCGGCTCGGTCTCGCAAGACGTGCTTCTTCACGTAGAGGTCCACCGCGTCGCCGAGCGGGGCGGCCAGGCGCAGGTCGGTCGGCGCGAACGCGTCGAAGAACACCGTCCTCGCGCCAGGGTTCGCTTGGCGGAGCGCATCGAGCACGGCGCGGTATCGCTCCGCGTCCGGCGGAACCCAGGCTTGCAGCACGATGACGTCCGCGCCGTGCGGTGCACGCGAAGGGGACGCCTCGAAGACCTTGACCGAGATCTCGCGCACCTCGACGTGAGCGCTCCCGAGCTCGCGCCCGTAGAACAGCAGCGGATGAATCTGGCTCTCGGGCACGCGTCCCGGCTCGCTCACGATCAACACGCGTGAACGGCTCGCTCGGGTGGAGAAGGGTCGCACCCACTCGAGGCGGTGCACGAGCTCGCGGTGCGCCTGCGCGGACACCGCGCGCAGCACCGCTTCGGCGTGCCGGAGCCCCGGCACGTCGGGCACGAACGCGTCACTAGCCAGCGGCGGCGCGCCAAAGCGGCTCGAAATCGCAGAGTCCGCGCCGCCCGAGGCGACGGGGCGGAGCATGGCTCAACCCCCCGCGTTCGAGACGGCTTCGCCTTCGGAGGCTCCGTGGGTGGGGAGCTCGAGGGGCCGGAGCCGCGCGCTCGTGACCGCGGTAAAGCCGCGTGCCTTGAGACGTTCTGCCAGCATCGAATCGGTGATCATCACGTACAGGTCACCCTGCACGTGGTGTTCCAACGCCCCCACGACGTCCTCGAGCCAGGACTCGCTCGCCCCGGACAGTCGATCGATCTCGCAGATCACGGAAGCACCGGCAGGCAGGCCGTGGCCGGCTCCGAACGCATGCGCCGGCACCAGGAACGCGATGCTTTCCAGAATTCCGTCACGGGTGCGCGTGAACATGCGCCCGCCCGCGCGGATATGACTCATCGCGGCCCGAAGAAGAGCGATATAACTCGACCGCGTTCCCGAGTATCGCGTGAGCTCGTCGAGCGTATTCTCACGCACCCCATCCCGCTGCACCCGCTCGAGGTCCGCGGGAACGCGAAGCACGATGATGGGCGCGGGCGGCTCGGCTGGCCCGGGCGGGCCCGCGTCGGGGTCCTGAACCACGCCTTCTTGCAGCTCGCGCGACAACCGAGAGAGGGAGCTGGATTGACCCGGAAGGCGCGAAAGGGCGCTCCGCGCGACGTTCTGAATCGCGGTCTGGACCCGGCGAGCCTCCCGGCGCAATCGGTCGGCGTGCAGCGTGAGGCCGTACACGGGCTCGTTCGTGGTGGAAAACCGGGCTCGGTATTCGTCATCCCCGGGCGTGAAATCGAGCAGCTCGTATCCCTCTTGAGAGAGCAACACGGCGAGCTCGAGCAGCAGCAATGCACCCGGCGAATAACGCGCTTCGAACTCCGAATAAACGATGCCGGAGATGGAAAGCTCGCGCTTACCGGCGGGCCCCATGTGAGCGGCCAAGATCTCCCCATCGCGCTCGAGCACCGTCACGTGCATGAGCCCCGGAACCTCGGCCTGAGCGAGCAGGAACTTGCGCCGCAAGGGATCGTCCCGAAACGGCAAGATCCCGTGCATCGCCCCGTAGCGGACCTCGAACATGGGCTCGCACGCCGCGAGCACGGAGGCGATCTCGTGGGGCGCGCGGACGCGTCGAAAGCGGACGTTGCCCGTCCGCTTCAGCTTGCCCATCGTCGTGCGCAACCGACTCTTCCCGCGCACGTACTCGCGCACGGCATCCGGATTGTCGACCCGCAGGACGCGCCGCGAGGCGAACGCGAGCTCCGCGCGCGAAGCCGCCGGCGAGCGCCCCTCGAGCCAGGCGCGCGGCGTGCTCGGCGGCAAAAAACAGAGCTCGAGCCGCATCGGACCGAGCGCGGCGTCGAGCGCGACCATCGCGTCGGGCATGAACTCGTTGCCGAGGTCCGGCGCGGAGATCCAGACGTGATAGGGGCAGTCGTCCGGCGCGGCGTGAGTGAGGCGACCGTCGAGCTCGACCAGCGGCAACACCCCGGCGAGCGCTCCCGAGGGCGCGCGCGAGACGGCGAGCACGGGCTCGTGGACCCCCCGATAGATGCGGTACCACGTGCGCACGAACTCCGGGTGTTGCCCGGCCGTGGCCCACAGACACCCCGCGTACAGAGCCGTCCACTCTTCGATGAAGTCGGCGCGCGACAATAGTGCGTGCGCCTCGTCGCCGACGTGTATCTCCGTCATGAGCTCGAGGTCCCTCAGATACGAACCAGTTCGTAGCATAGCGGTGAGGCTCGGACGATGAGGAACTTCGTCGTTCGCTTCGAGCTCGCTCGCGTTTCCGGTGAGCCTACGAGTCAAAAAACGAACGGCCGCTTCGCGCTGCGTGCTTCCGCTCCCATCGAGCGCTGCGCGCGAAGCGCGCTCGCACGCTCTCGATTCGTTCGCACGGAGACACGTCGAGTCGCGCGACACGTCGCGCGTGATTTCGGTTTCGGGGAGAGCCGCGTTCGCCACCGCTCTTGCCGCTCACTTCGGTCGCGTTCCCCTGCGGGTTGGACCGACGCGCGGACGAGCAGTCGGGCAACCGGCGCAGAGCCCCGAACCGCTCGACGGCTCGGGGTTCTCTCCTCGCCCTGCAGGGGAGCAGCCCGCACCGCCCCTTCCCGCCGAAGCGCATCGCCCCAGGCGGGCGTCGCGAAAGATTCCTTTGGCACTGACGAAATAGTGCGCCCCCTTCGAACATTCACGCATTGACAGGAGGGGGGGAGCGAGGAATGGTGCGCGTTAATCCCTGAGTAATTCTTCGACGGGCTTGATTCGGAGGATGCGATGCGCATGAAAAAGACCTCGTGGGTAATGGCTCCGTTCCTGGCGGCTGCGCTGGTCGCGAGCTGCGGTGAGGACGATCCCGCAACGTTCGTGGAGTGCGGGAACGGTGTGAAGGAGGCGGGCGAGCTCTGCGACGACGGCAACGACGACGACGAGGACGGCTGCACGACCGACTGCACACTGCCGACCTGCGGAGATGGGGTGGTTCAGGCCGGTGAGGAGTGCGACGACGGGAACGACCGGGACGACGACGGGTGCCTGACGACGTGCGCGCGCGCGTCGTGTGGTGACGGGCACGTCTACGCCGGGCGGGAGGACTGCGACGACGGCAACCAATCCGACAAAGACTCCTGCACGACGGAGTGCAAGGACGCGCGGTGCGGCGACGGACACAAGCAGCCGGGCGAGGCCTGCGACGACGGCAACGACGACGATGACGACGAGTGCCGCAACGACTGTCGGCTCCCGCGCTGCGGCGACGGCATCGTCCAGGACGACGAGGAGTGCGACGACGGCAACGACGACGATACGGACGAGTGTACGAGCCGCTGCCTCGAATCGAGGTGCGGCGACGGCATCGTCAAGGGCGACGACGAGTGCGACGACGGCAATCTCCTCGATTCCGATCGCTGCACCCGGGAGTGCAAGCGCGCCCGGTGCGGGGACGGGTTCGTGCAGGCCGGAGAAGGGTGCGACGACGGCAACGACGACAATGACGACGAGTGTCGGAACGATTGCCGGCTCGCGACGTGCGGCGACGGCATCGTCCAGGCGCCCGAAGAGTGCGACGATGGCAACGACGACGATACGGACGAGTGTCTGCGAACGTGCGTCGTTGCCGAGTGCGGCGACGGCAAGGTGTTGGCCGGCGTCGAAGAATGTGACGACGGCGACGGCAGCAACACCAACGCGTGCACGAACGCGTGCCTCCACGCGCGCTGCGGCGACGGCTATCGCCAATCGCCCGAAGCGTGCGACGAAGGCGAAGACAACGGCGCGGTCGGCGGCAAGTGCACGACGCTCTGCACCATCGCCCCGAGGGGTGGCGAGAACAGCGGCGGCGCCTCGGGCAGCGGCGGCGCTCCGGGGGAGGCCGGCGCTCCGGGCCTGGGCGGCTCGGCTGGAAGCGGCGGTGACAGCGGGGGCGCTGGCGGTGCAGGCGGCGCAGGCGGCGCCGAGCGAGAGCGTGAGGACCAGTCGGACGGCAGC
>CAYYWA010000153.1:0-12664 GCA_964475255.1 uncultured Sorangium sp. | reverse complement strand
CGCCGACGCAGGTCGTCGTTCAGCTCCGAGACCCGGCAGCGCTCGTGGTCGGCGACGACCTCAACGGATTAGACGGGGCGAGCCGCACCATCCCGCTCGGGAACGGCGGCCCCCGCGACACGGGGTTCGATCTGGTCCATCGCGATTCGGGCGCCGGCATCGCGTGCGCGAGCTGTCACCCCGAGGGCGGTGAGGACGGCCATGTCTGGCAGTTCTCCGGAATCGGCCCGCGCCGCACGCAGCCGCTCAATGCCGCCATCGAGCACACCGCGCCGTATCACTGGGACGGGGATCTCGAGGGCCTCGGCGCCATCATGAGCGCGGTGTTCGTCGGGCGCATGGGCGGCGTACACCAGAGCGCCGAGCGCCTCGCGAGCCTCGAGTCCTGGCTGTTCGCCCTCCCCGCTCCCGCTCCCGTGCGCCCAGCGGACGACGCGGCCGTGCAGCGCGGCAAAGCGCTCTTCGAATCGGCCGAAACGGGTTGTGCGACCTGCCATTCCGGAAAGTGGCTCACGAACAACCAATCCGTCGCCGTGGGCACGGGCAAGGCGCTCCAGGTGCCTTCGCTCGTCGGCATCGCGCACCGCGCGCCGTTTCTCCACGACGGGTGCGCGAGGACGCTCGCGGACCGCTTCGATCCCGATTGCGGCGGCGACGCGCACGGGGACACGAGCGCGCTCTCGCCGGAACAGCTCGGCGATTTGGTGGCCTATCTCGAGTCGCTCTGACGCGCGCGGCCATCCTGGTACGAACGTCTGTGCTAGGACGGCCCGGCCATGAGGACTCATCGCTCTTCCGCGCGCCTCTCGTCGTGGGGCGGCATCGTGTGCGTCGTGCTCGCGGCCATCGGCTGCGATCGGGCGTCGAGCGACCTCCGCGAATGGACGCCGGCCGATCACGACCACACGAGCAACCCGGGGGCGGGCCAAGTGGAGGTCAAGCCGGGTGCAGAGAGCCCGCTCGCTCCCCACGGGATCGACGAGGTCACGCTCGTCGCCTGGTCGCAGAACTGCACGAGCTGCCACGGCCAGGTCGGAGCCGGAGATGGCCCCCAGGGCCCGCTCACGCGCGCTCGGAATCTGACCGACCCGGTCTGGCAAGCCGCCACCTCGGACGAAGCGATCGCCCGCGCGATTCGTGACGGGCGTGGAACGATGCCGGGCTTCAACCTGCCCGATTCCACCGTTCAGGGACTCGTGCGCTTGGTGCGCCTGCTCGATGCGAGCCGCAGCGCCCGCACCGTCCCGGCCAGCGCCACGCAAGCGGCACCCGCGCCGAGCGCTGCTCCCGCGCCGAGCGCTCCGCCGAGCACGGCTCCGTCGAGCGCTCCGAAAGCCGCTGCCCCGAGCACGGCTCCCGCATCGAGCGCCGCGCTCGCGCCGACCGCGGCTCCGCCAACCGCCCCGAAAGCCGCTGCCCCGAGCACGGCTCCCGCGCCGAGCGCCGCCGTCTCGACGAGCACCCCCTGAGCACCGAGTGCGCCATGCGCGAAGAACGTCGGAGCGCTCCCGATGAGCGCGCGTGAGCGACGCCTCGGTGCGCTCGTCACACTCGCCGTGGGCCTCGCCCTCGGCGCGACGTATCTCGATCGCTCCCGACCCCGGGAGCAGCCCATCGTCGTGCGCCTCTCCCCCGAGCTCGCCCGCACGACCGAGGCCCTCGAAGCGAGCTTCACGCCCGTCGGCGAGCGCGAGCCAGTCCACGGCGTCACGCTCGCCCTCGACGGCAGCGAGCGCGCCCCGATTCGCCTCGAACCGCGCCTCCGAAATGGCGACTACTTGCTCACCATCGAGCTGACCTCCACACACTCCGTGCGCGGCAGCGGCGGCAAGACGGAGACAATTCAGACTCATCGGGTTACTCTGAACGGTGAGCAAACGCTCGTGTTCGTCGACGAGAGCTCCGAGTGACGCAACCCTCAGAGGCCAGAGAACCCAGTACGCGCGCGCACGGCAGCGTGCCTCCAGTCCCCGACGAGCTCGTGTTGCTCGTGATCACGGGCGCCGCGCGCGGCCGACGCGTGAAGCTCGGAGAGCGCCTGACCGTCGGTAAGGCGAGCGACAACGACCTCGTGCTCCCGGACGACACCGTCTCACGCCACCACTGCGTGCTCGAGCGCCGCGCCGACGGCATCGTGGTGCGCGATCTCGGCTCCACCAATCACACCCGCGTCGGCAGAACGGCGGTGAGCCAGGCCACCCTCGAGCCCGGCGCGACGCTGACGATCGGCAATGTCGAGCTCTTGCTGCGGGCCGAGCCGAACCGCGCGCAGATCCTGCCGAGCGAAGCGCCGCGCTTCGGCGACGTGGTCGGGCCGAGCCTCGCGATGCGCACCATCTTCGGACTGCTCGAGCGCATCGCTCCGACCGATGCTTGCGTGTTGATCGAGGGCGAAACGGGCACCGGCAAAGACGTGCTCGCCCGCGCCATCCACGACAAGAGCCTCCACCACGAGCACGAGTTCCTCGTCGTGGACTGCGGGGCCATCAGCTACAACCTGATCGAGAGCGAGCTCTTCGGGCACGAACGCGGGGCGTACACGGGCGCCGTCAATACGCGTCAGGGCGCCTTCGAGCTCGCCGGGCGCGGCACCGTGTTCCTCGACGAGGTCGGCGAGCTGCCCCTCGACGTGCAGCCCAAGCTCCTGCGCGTGCTCGAGACCGGCGAGTTCCGGCGCGTCGGCGGCAACAAGATGCTGCGCACCGAGGCGCGCATCATCGCCGCGACGAAGCGCAACCTCCGCGAGGAGGTCGAGCGCGGCAAGTTCCGCGAGGATTTGTATTTCCGGCTGTCGGTGGTGCCGGTGACGGTGCCTCCGCTCCGCCAGCGGCGCGAGGACATCCCCGCGCTCGTGGAGCGCTTCCTCGAGCAAGCACGTCGGCGCGTGCCCGCCGCGAAGGAGATCGCGCTCAGTCGCGAGACGATCGCCGCCCTGAGCGCGCACGACTGGCCGGGCAACGTGCGCGAGCTCCGAAACGTGCTCGACCGCGCCATTTACGTCGCCGCCGCGGGCGGGGACCGCGAGGTGCGCCTCGTCGACATGCCCGTGTCCGCCGGCGCCGCCGGCGCGCTCCCGCCTCCCTACCCCGCGTTCGTGCCCGAGAAGAGCTACCGCGAGATCCGCACGGAGTTCGAGTCGGATTTCGAACGGCGCTACGTGTCGTGGCTGCTCGACCGCCACTCCGGCAACATCAGCGCCGCCGCGCGCGAAGCCAAGATGGACAGAAAGCACCTCTACGACCTCGCGCGCCGCCACGGGCTGCGCGGCGAGCGCAGCTGACCCTCACGCCGACGCGCGAGGAGCGAGGAGCGCGGCGCACGAGCCGCGAGCCGTCGAGGCGAGGAGCCCGAAATCCGGCTCAGAACTCGGTCTTGATCCCGAGCGAGCCGAGCAGACCCAGGGTGTCGTCGGGGGTCACGCCGCCCCAGGTGAAGCGCTCGAGATCGGTGCTCACGACGTCCACGGCGAGCGACGCCGACGCGCGCGACAAGATCCCGAGGATGCGCTCGCCTCGCGGCGCTTCGTGAGCGAACAGCAGGCGCCCCCCGAAGAGCAGGTTCGAGAGCGGCGAGAGCTCGCGGTCCCCGGTGAAGTATTGTCCCCGCACTCCGTCGATCGGCTCTCCGCCGATGTAGTCGTCGCTGTAAAACAGCGCGCCCGTCTGGTGCGAGTACCGTCCGCGCACGGCGATCCGCAACGCGGGAAAGAGATAGCGCTCCGCCGTGACCTCGTAGCTGGCGCCGAACACGTCCCACGTATCGCGGTACAGGCGGACACCGGCGCCGAAGGCAGTCTCGATCCCGCGCACGTAGAGGCGCGCGCGCAAGGCCACCGCGCCGCGCAAGCGGTCGTTCGGGTGGTGCTCGAGGGCGCGATCGCCCGAAGGGCTGATCACCACCGAGCGGTAGGGGTTCGCCAAGAACCCGTGCTGGATGCCGCCGGTCAGCGCGAGCTGCGTCACGAGCACGGGAGTGAACGCCTGAGTCCACCCGAGCTGCAGCTCGTCGAGGCTCACGTCACGCGTCGCGCGCTCGCTGGTGAAGCAGCCGCGCGAGCTGTCGAGGGGCAGCCGCGCCGTCGGCGCGAGCGTATCGGGGTAGCGCGACGTACACACGTCGTCGAAGCTCCGCGCGTACGAGAGAACGAGCTCGGTGTTCTTCTGGAAAAAGGTGGTGCCGGCCGAGACGAGGAGCGAGTGCGAGCGGTAGTCGTTCTCGGTGCTGTACGCGTAGCTCGCGGCGAGCTCGGTGTCCTCCCGCGTGACGGTCAAACCGCCGCTCGCGATGTGACGGGTATCGTCGAACGACGTCGCAGACGAGACGACATCGACGCCCGAGAGGCTCCCGGCCTTCACCGTCTCCGTCGCGCCAGACACGATGTCCGCCTCGTAGCGGGCGTGCACTCCGACCGACTCCGTGGGACGCCCGGTGACCGAAACCGACGGGTTGATCACGCGCAGCGCGCTCGTCCCGCTCGGCTCGATGTACCCGCTCGCCCCGAGATCGATATCGACGACCTGCGCCCCGGCACCGGGCGCATGCGAGAGCCCGAGGCCGGCGAGCGCGGCCGCGAGGCGCGCGGCGCGCGCGCGAGACGAAAAGAAAGCGTCCATGGGCTCGAGAGGGGTCAGTTGCAGCCGCAGCCGCCGCCCCGAATCGCTCCACCTCCCGTGGCTCCCTCTCGGTATTCGAGCACGTGCGCGCGAGCGCGCTCATCGCGCTCGTCCGCCGGAAACTGCATCACGGGATCGGCGAGGATGGCCCGCTGCTCGGGGCGCACCGTCGCACAGGCGAAGAACGGAGCCGCGAGCACCACGGCGAGCAGGCATCGCGCAGCGGCGGCGCACCCTCTCCCGAACGGGGCGAACGAACCAGCGGAACGCATTCGATATCTCCTCATCTGCCCAGAAAGCTCCCTGCGATGAGCCACCTAGAAGTAAGTCCCGAGCCCGGCCAGGTACGCCTGGGTGCTCTGGTAGTCGTCTTCCGTAAACAGCACGAGGTGCGAGGCCTCGAGCCGAAAGAGCAAGCGCAAGCGGAGCGAGACGAGCAGGCCTCCGCCCGCCCGCGCGTGGAACCACTTGCGCTCCTCCATCACGAACTCGTCCTTTGGCTGCTCCAGCACCCCGCCGAGCCCGAGCGCGACGAACGGCGCAATCGCCCAGTCGGGGGCGAAGTTCAGGGCCGTGGCCGCGCCGTAGACGAGGCGTCGGCTCTCGGGGCGCAGCGCGATGCCGACATAGGGCTCGAACGACAGCGAGGGCGCGATGACGAACGCGGGACGCGCTTCCGCGTAGCCGTCGCCATCGTGGATCCCGGCGAGCAGCGCGAAGCCCCCTCGGGCCGTCTTGAGCGCCGGCGGCGCGAACACACCGGGACGGTGCTCGGCGAGCTCCGGCTCGTCGGAGAGCGCCATGCGTTCCACGGTGTCGCCGAGCAGGTACGCGGTCCGCCCGTCCGCGAGCGTCACCTCGAGCCAGAAGCCCTTGGTTTCCCGGGTCTCGACGAGGAAGGTGTCGCCCCGCTTGGCGCGATCGATGACGCGGTGAGAGACACCCGGACCGCTGCGCAGCTCCGTTTCGGAGACGACGACCCGCGCGAACACCTCTTGCTCTTCGGCGCGGGCCGCGGCGGCCCCGACGACGAGCGACAGGGCGCAAACTACTGCGTTGAATACTGCGTGGCCCATGCTCGGATGACGTCCGCCTCGGCGCTGTTCGCCTCGATCACCGTGCGCGGGTGCTGCGCCTGCCCCGTCGGATAAAGCAGAAGCGGCGCCTGATCCGGGTCGCGCCGCATGCGCGCCTGCGCCGTCTGGTAGTTCTGCGCGGCCGCGGGGGGGATGCTCACGCTCGGGTTGACGCCGCCCCCGCACGAGTCCGCGACGAGCGGCGCGTATTCGGTCAGGCGAAAGCTCGTCACGCTCGCGTGGCAGCCGCTCGCCGCGTCGCCCTGACTCGGGTCTCCAGGACCGCAGCGCCGCTCGAACAAGATCGGTTCGACGCGGCAGTAGTAGTACCCTTCATCGAACACCACCTCGGGGAGACTCAAGTCCGGCCCGCGCTCGACCGTCGTAGGGAGCACGCCGTGATCGCCACAGGCAGAGAGCACGAGGAACGCTCCCACCAGCCAGGCCGCACCCACGAGCCGTGCACCGTGCGTCACGTCGAAAAACCCTACACCGTTCGGCGCGTGGGTGGCGAGCCCCGCGATCGGGGTTTCCTCAAAGTTCCCGCGGGGTTGGGTAGGTGCTACAGCCACCAACGGTCGCTGGTGTCGGCCGCCGGCACACCCGCTCCGCCCATCTTTACCTACATAAATAACTGCTCACCCGACGAGGTGCTTGAACGCGCCGTCACGCCTCGCTAACTGTTGCCCCGTCGCGACTCTTTGTAGCATATGAACCTACACGTTCCTACATGCACTCGGCTTGGGGCGTGGCCGATTGGGTCCGACAATCAGGAGAAACGAACCGCATGAAGATCAACCCTTGGTACCTGGCGACGCCGGCCCCACTCGCGCTCCTCTGGGCGAACGAGGCACTCGGCGCCCAGCTCGTCGTGCTCGGCGTCACACTCGGGATTTTCTTCGCTACTCTTTCGCTCCGGCGTCCCGCACCCAAAGACGCCACGACCTCGCACCACTGACCCAGAACGAACCGGAGCCGCCGCGCTCCACAGAGCGCATCTCGACGCTGCCGCACGCCCCGCGGTTGAAGCGGCTGGAGGACTTCACCCTTCAGGACATCGAGGCGATTCGCCTGATCCTGACGGGCACCTCCGTCATCGACTGGTACCGGCTCAACCTGACCGACGTCGCCCGCGCACGCCGGTTCGTCGAAAACCACGAGCTTTACTTGGACGTGCCGGGGGATCGCGCGTTCATCCAGCAGGTCCAGCGGGAGGCGGTGAGCTATCTCCGCCGGCACTTCAACTTCAAGATCCCGAAGCCGCTGGAGAACGCCGCGATCGAGGACCTGCTTCAGATCGCGTCCGGCAAGGGGCATCGCCAGGTCTGCGCCTGCACCATCCTCAAGGTGGTGCAGATCATCAATCACATGGCCGGCCGCGAGCTCCTGTTCCGGCTGCCGGTGAGCGACCGCGACCTGTTCCACCTCGTCGAGGAGAAGGTGTACCGCATCGTCGGGACGATGCTGAGCGAGGGCTTCCCGATCACCGAGTTCATCGGCGGCCGGAAGAACCTCGACTCGACGTACACGAAGCTGCTCTCCCGACCGGAAGCAACGGCCGCGGCGCTGTACGACAAGCTTCGCTTCCGGATCGTGACGCGCACCCGCGAGGACGTCCTCCCCGTGCTGCTCTATCTGACCGAGCAGCTCTTCCCGTTCAACTACGTCGTCCCGAAGCAGAGCACGAACACCATCTTCGACCTGCGCCAGCTCTTCGAGAGGCACGCGAACTGGGCGGCCGTGCGCGACAAGCTGCAGCGAAAGCTCGACGAGTCGATGGCCCCCACGGACAACCGCTTCACCGCGCCGAGCTATCGCGTGGTGCAGTTCGTCACCGACGTGCCCGTCCGCGTGCCCCCTCACCTGATGGAGCTCGCCCCGGCCGGCTCGGAGAGCCTGGGGCCCATCGTCTACGTCCTGTGCGAGTTCCAGATTCTCGACGTGGAGAGCGAGGCCATCAACGAGACCGGCGACGCGAGCCACGACCGATACAAGCAGCGCCAGCGGGCGGCGGTGTTCCGCCGCCTCCGCTCCGGGCCCAAGTGCCCGACATCCTGAGAGAAATCACTCGCTCCCGGGGCCTCGAGCGACACGGCGGAAAAATGACCGAGCCGCGGCGGGCGGGTATTCGTCGGCATTTTCTGCAGCAGACCCTCGAGGCGGCATGGCTCCGAGCGGGCAAAATGGAGTACTGAAACTCCCATGCGCCTCTACAGCGCCAAGATTCCGAAGCTCGCCCACGAGATCGTCACCGCCATCGTACGGGACGGAGACATCGAGGCCCCCGCGCCCAAAGAGGTCGAGCTCGACGTGGAAGCCGTGCTCAACCAGTACTTGCGCGACGAGCAAGACGTCACCGACCGCGCCAAGACGTTGCTCGCCCAGCGCGGGCTGCCGCAGTCGGAGTTCGGCCGCATCAAGAAGCTCGTCGCCGACGAGCGCAAGCTAAAGATCGGCGAGGACGGGATCGACTACATCCTCGATCAGCTCGTCGAGATGCTGATGCACTCGGCGAACGTCGAGGAAGTGTTCGCCGAAGACTACGTGCTCCGGCGCAAGATGCGCGAGCCGCTCCGGCGTGAGGCCGCGGAGGAGCAGGAGCTCCAGGCGGAGGTCCGGGCGCAGCTCAAGCACGTCCAGGAAGGCACCTCGATGTGGGAGGTCGAGTATCGGCGCATGATGGACGATCTGAAGCGCAGAAAGGGGCTATAGACCCGACGATGCGCAGCATGACCGGATTCGGTGCCGGCCAGGCGCATTTCGGCGACGCGCGGATCTCCGTGGAGCTCCGCGCTCTGAACCATCGCCACACCGAAGTGCGCGTCCGGCTGCCGAACGAGCTCCTCGATCAGGGCGCCTACCTCGAGCAGCTCGCGCGCGAACGCCTCGGGCGCGGCCGGTTCGACATCGGCGTGCGCGTGCTCGGGTCGGCCCTGCCCGGCGCGCGGTTCTCGCGCGAGCGGGCCCGGAGCTTGTACGCCGCCCTGGTCGAGCTCCGTGACGAGCTCGCTCCCGGGGCCGAGGTCCCGTTCACCGCGATCACGGCGATGCCCGAGGTCATCACGGCGCCCAACGCGCTCGACTCGGAGGAGCTCCGGCGCGCCCTCGGGGCCGCGTTCGACACGGCCGCCTCGGCGCTCGCCGCGATGCGGGAGAGCGAGGGCCGCGCGCTGCTCGCGGACGTGAAGCGACGGCACGAACGCTGCCGCGCTCTCGTTTCCGCCTTGCACACGCGCGCTGGACGTCTCGTCGAGAGCTATCGTGACAAGCTCCGCGAACGGCTCGCGCGCCTGCTCGCGGAGACCCACGTGGAGCTCGACACGGGCCGGCTCGAGCACGAGGTGGCGCTGCTGGCAGACCGCGCCGACGTCGCCGAGGAGCTCGCGCGTCTCGAGAGCCACCTCGACTACTTCGCGACCACGCTCGGAGAGGCCGGCCCCGTCGGTCGAAAGCTCGAGTTCGTCCTGCAGGAAATCGGGCGCGAGGCGAACACGATCGCCGCCAAGGCCCAGGACGCCACCGCCGCGCAGCTGGTCGTCGAGCTAAAAGCCGAGATAGAACGCCTCCGAGAACAGGTACAGAATGTCGAGTAGTCCGCCCCTGCAGCTCATCGTCTCTTCTCCCTCGGGCGCCGGAAAGACGACCCTCACGGGGAGGCTCTTGGAGCTCGTGCCGGGGCTCACCTTCAGCATCTCGCACACGACGCGGAGCCCGCGCCCCGGAGAGCAGGACGGTCGCGAGTACCATTTCGTCAGCCGCAGCGAGTTCGAGCGGCTGATCCGCGCCGACGCGTTCCTCGAGTGGGCCGAGGTGCACGGCAATCTCTACGGGACGGCCCGGGCGGAGATCGAGCGCTCGCGCGGCGCCCGCGGCATCATCTTCGACATCGATCACCAGGGCGCGCGCCAAATAAAGAGCTCCGAGCCCGACGCCGTCGCGGTGTTCATCCTGCCGCCCAGCATGGAAAAGCTCCTGCAGCGGCTGCGCGGGCGGCGCAGCGAGGACGAGGAGAGCCTTCGGCGACGGTTCCTCGCGGCGCGCGAGGAGATCGCCCACTACGGCCTCTTCGACTACGTGCTCGTGAACGACGACCTCAGCGAGGCGACGACGCAGCTCGTGTCGATCTTCCGTGCCGAGGAGTGCCGGCGGCGGCGAGCCGCGCGCTGGGCAGAGCGACTGCTCGCCGAAGGGCGGGGATTCGGCGGAACCGAGCCCCCGCCGCGAAGCTGATTGAGGAGAGCCCCATGTTGAACGACTCGAAGAACCGCGCCGCGCCGCTCGTCATCGTCGGATCCGTTGCATTCGACGACCTCGAGCTCCCTACTGGAGCCTTCCGCGACGTGGTGGGCGGCTCTGCCGTCTACGCGGCCCACGCCGCCAGCCTGTTCACGGTGCCGCGCGTCGTCGGCGTGGTCGGCGACGATTTTCCCGAGAGCGCGGTGTCCGAGCTCGTCCAGCGCGGCGTGGACACCGAGGGCCTCGAGCGCCGACCGGGCACGAAGACGTTCCGCTGGGCGGGCCGGTACACCGAAAATCTCGGGAGCCGGACCACGCTCGACACGCAGCTCAACGTGTTCGCCGAGTTTCGTCCGACCCTGCCGGAGTCGTACCGAAGGACGCCGTTCGTGATGCTCGGCAACATCCAGCCGGCGCTGCAGCTGGAGGTGCTCGCTCAGGCCGCCTCGCCCCGGCTCGTCGCGGCGGACACCATGAACTTCTGGATCTCGGGCGAACGGCAGTCGTTGCTCGAGGTGCTCAAGCGCCTCGACCTGCTCGTGATCAACGACGAGGAGTTGTTGCAGCTCGCCGAGGACCACAACGTCAAGCGCGCGGCGCGCGCCGTGCTCGCGCTCGGCCCGAGGCGGCTGATCGTGAAGCGCGGGGAGCACGGAGCGCTGCTCTTCGACGCGGACTCGACGTTCTACGCGCCCGCCTATCCGCTCGAGAGCGAGATCGATCCGACCGGCGCCGGCGACACGTTCGCCGGCGCGGTGGTGGGGTACCTCGCGGGCCCACGCGGCCTCGCCCAGAACACCCAGCGCCGGGCGGTGATGATCGCCGCGACGGTGGCGTCGTTCTGCATCGAAGACGTTGGCCCGCGCCGTGTTTGCGGGCTCACGCTCGCCGATGTGGCCGCGCGACTCGAGGAGCTCCAGGCCCTCGTGCGCGTGTAGCGGTTCCCCGAGCCGGTCGTCGCCCGATCACGCGGCGAGCGTCGCCGGATCGACGGTGACTTCGCCCGTGGCTGGCCCGTCCGCCGCGGCTCGCTCGGCGGCAACGAGGTCCAGGAGCTCGCGGGCTTCTGCGAGCCCCGATTCCATGAGCGCGCGCATGTAGCCGTCGATCGCACCGCTCGCCCGGGAGAGGCGGGAACCGGATCCCTCACCGCGCAGCCGCAGGGCCTCCCGGATCATCCCCCGCAGCGCCTCCAGCATTTCGGCCTTCGTCTTTTTTGCCATGACCGTGGTCTCTCCAAGAGCCCGATTCGCGGCTCTCCCCACTCTGGTAAATGGATCTCGGGACCCCGGCCAAGTTCCGGGCTTTGCGCCCTGCCGGGGGGTGGTCGTGGCCTTTGACGGGCCTCGGCGGTCGCCCTATGGTTCTCGGGTCCGACAGGTGGACCCGTACTCGGACGGGCCGCCATGGCGCGACGCAGCAGGGCGCTCGTGAAGCTCAACATGTTCAAATCCAAGATCCATGGCGCCACGGTGACGCACGCGGATCTGGCTTACGAAGGCAGCGTCACCATCGACCTGGACCTCCTCGAGGCGGCGGGCATCCTGCCGCACGAGGCCGTGCACATCTGGAACGTCACGCGCGGCACTCGCCTCGTGACCTATGCGCTGGAAGGCCCGCGCGGCAGCGGTGCGGTGTGCGTGAACGGCGCCGCCGCTCACCTCAATCAGCCGGGCGATCGCGTGATCCTCGCCACGTTCGCCGACATGACGCCAGAAGAGGCACGGCGGCACGTGCCGGTGGTCGTGCGCGTCGATGGCAAGAACCGCGCGTTGAACACGGATCCCGAACAGCCGGGACCGCTGCTCGACTCGATCGGCGTCGCCTAGTGTCCCGCTCGCCCGCAGCCGACGCATGAACCCTGGGTTTGCCGCGGCGGCGCTGGTGCGCGAGCTCGGGGAGCATCCGAAGCTGCCCGCGTTGGCGAGCACCGTGCGCACCGCGGCGCTCGACGCGTGGCTCGCGCGGCATGGCCGTCGTGGCGCGACGGCGCGGTTCAGCCTGCCCTCGGTGCCCCCGTCGGTGCCGCCCGGAAGCCCCGCGATCGCTCCCCTCACGCGCGACGACGCCGACACGAGCTACGGCAACGTGCTCGATGTGCTCGAGGTCGGCGCCGATCTCCCGGAGGAGCGCGCGCTGCTCGGAGCGCTGCTCGCCTTGTCGCTGCGTGAACGGCCGCCGCTCAGCGCCACCGAGTCCGCCGAGCTCGCCTATGAGCTCGTGTGGCTCGCCGCGCACACCCAGTGTGACGCGCTCGCCGTGCTCGATCTCGTGCTCGGTCCGAACGCGAACCCCGTGTGGCAGGGCGTGGGCGCGATCGTGCTCAATCCCGAGCTCTCACCGCCGGATTTCGGGCGCACGGAGATCCTGATTGCCGCCGCAGCCCTCGGCGCCTCGAGCTCGAACGAGGCCGCTCGGTTGCGGACCGAAGCGGCGCGACGAGCCGCCGATCCGGCGGTGGCCGCCCTCCTGCTCGCCCCGAGCGTCGGCGGCGGCCGACGCGACCGCGTTTCCGAGCGTCCCAAACCGAGTGAGCCTCCGAGTGAGGCTCAGGGCGAGCCCGCGCGAGACGCGCACGCACCCGCGGGGGAAGCGCCGGACCCTCGGAAATCAGGCGCTCCGGAGGCGGTGTCCGCCGAAGAGCGCGGGGGCGACGGCGTCGCGCCCGCCGCGGCGGAGCCCCGCGCCGCGCCGACCTCGAGCGGCTTGCGGCGGGCGAAGGCGAGAAGCCGGTCGCAA
>CAYYWA010000152.1:0-12690 GCA_964475255.1 uncultured Sorangium sp. | reverse complement strand
GCACCCACCCCGGCGCCTGCGCCCGCTCCCGGGACGCCGGCGGCTCCCGCGGCGCCCGCTGCCGGGCAGATGGCACAACCCTCCCCGATGGCGTTCGCCTGCTCGAGCGACGCTCAGTGCCTCACGCACCGTTGCAACACCGCGTTCAACAAATGCGCCTGGCCGTGTCAGACGGACGTCGACTGCGTCCAGGGCAACCACTGCCAGGCCGGCGCCTGCATTCCGGGAGCGCAGTAGCCGCTCGCAACGGGCTCGGCGTCCCGAGCTGCGAAGCGGTGCTCGCGGCGGGCCGCTTCGTCGGGCTGCGCGTGCTTGGCGACTCGGCGCGGCGGGGTAGAACCGAGCCATGGCACTCTCCGAACGCGAGTACGACGAGCGCGCGCTGCCCGAGCTTTCTCGCTTGGTGGCCGCGCTCGACGAGCTCGAGGACGACACGCTCGAGGCCGAGCTCGCCAGCGACATCCTGACGCTCGAGTTCTCGGACGGAACGCGTTACGTCATCAACTCGCACCGCGCTGCGCGGCAGATCTGGATGGCCGCGGAGCGCTCCGCGTGGCACTTCGACTATGACGACGGCCGCTGGGTCGCCGCGAAAACCGGCGAAGAGCTCTGGGCCGTCGTCGAAGGCGTGCTCGCTCGAAAGCTCGGCCACCCCGTCCGGCTGGGCCGCTGATCAGTCGTCGGCCGCTTCGACGCGTCCGTCGATCCATCGATAGCGTTCGCCCGTGCGCGGACAGCGCGCTTAGCCCGCGGAGAACTCGAGGCGTTCTCCGGCGCGGCTCACCCAGCCCACGGCGCGCGCCGGCGCGCCCACGACGAGGGCGAAGGGCGCGACGTCCCGCGTGACGACGGCGCCCGCACCGACGAGCGCGTAGTCGCCGATGGTGACGCCGGGAAGCACCGTCGCGTTGGCGCCGATGGTGGCGCCGCGCTTCACCAGCGTGCGCAAAAACTCGTCCTTTCGGGAGACGAAGGCGCGCGGACGCCGGACGTTCGTGAACACCGCGGAGGGGCCGACGAACACGTCCTCTTCGAGCTCCACGCCCGAGTACAGGCTCACCTGGTTCTGCACGCGGGCGCGGGCGCCGACGCGCACGCCGTTCGCCACGAAGCACCCTTGGCCGAGCATCGCGTCCGGGCCGATCCACGCGCCGGGCATCACGTGGCAGAAGTGCCAGATCCGAACGCCGTCGCCGAGCGTCGCGCCGGCGTCCACCACCGCCGTCGGATGGACGCGGGGCGCGACTCGAGCGCTCACGCCGGGACCTTGCGCACGGCGAGAAAGAGCCGTTCCTCGCCGATACCGTGCTCCCGCGACTCGGCGGTGTGCTCGCCAATCCGCACCGCGGTGCCGAGGCACTCGCGCGCGATCTCGTCGGAGTGCTCCCTCGCCACGCGGACGAGCCGCTCGGTGCCGTCGAGGGTGATCTCGACGCGATCGGTGAACTCGAGCCCGAGCTCCTTGCGCGTCGCCTGCACGCGGCTCAAAACCTCGCGGAACAGGCCCTCGTCCACGAGGGCTTCCGTGAGGGTCGTGTGCAGCACGACCACGCCGATCCGCCCCGTCTCCGCGGCGAAGCCCGGCGCGGCCTCCACCTGAACCTCGATCTCCTCCGGGCCGAGCTCGACGGCTTCACCCCCGCCGACGTCGAGCCGAACGCGCCCGTGCTCGGCGAGCTCCGCGTGCAAGCGCGCCCCGTTCGCCCCGTCGAGCGCGCGCTTGACGGCCTGCACGCCCTTGCCGAGCCGCGGCCCGAGCGCCCGGAAATTCGGCTTCAGCCGGAACGAGACCGCGCCCTCGTCGTGCGAGAACGCCATGAAGCGGAGCTCGTGCACGTTGAGCTCCTCGCGCATCAACTCGGCGTACGGCACGAGCCGCTCCTGCCACGCGGGGTCGTTCAACACGACGTCGGCGCGCGCGAGCGGCTGGCGCACCTTGAGCTTCTGCGCCGTGCGCGCGCGCAACCCCAAGCTCACGACGTCGCGCACCGCGCGCGTCTCCGCCGAGAGGCGCTCGTCGATGCGGCTCTCGTCGACGGCCGGAAAGGTGTCGAGGTGCACGCTCGCCTTGGCGCCCGGCACGCCCGCGCGGACGACGAGGTTCTGATAGAGCTCCTCGGCGAAGAACGGCAGAAACGGGGCGACGAGCCGCGCGATCGTCACGAGCGCCTCGTGGAGCGTCGCGTACGCATCGACCTTGTCCTGCTCGAGCCCCGGGCCCCAGAAGCGCGCGCGGCTGCGGCGCACGTACCAGTTCGAGAGGCTCTCCGCGAGCTCGATCAGGACCTGGGCGGCGTCGTAGATCAGGTAGGCGTCGAGCGCGCGCCGCACGGCGCGCACCGAGAGCTCGAGCTCGCTCGCGAGCCAGCGATCGAGCAGCGCCCGCTCCGCGATCGGACGCGCCGCGAAGCGCGCGTCCGCCGGGCGATACCCGTCGATGTTCGCGTAGATGGTGAAGAAGGAGTAGACGTTGCGCAGCTTGATCTGAAACTCCTTCTGGAGGAGCCGGACGTTCGTCAAGCTGTGGCGCGTGTTGCTCCAGGGCGGGGACGACGCGTAGAAGAACCAGCGGAACGCATCGGCGCCCGGCGCGGGGCGGCTCGGGTCGTCGAGCGTGACGCGCGCGTCCGCGGGCAGGCGCGGCACCTCCGCCGGGGCCGTCTCGAGGCCGCGCGGAGCGAGCCCGAGGCCGAGCTCCGCTCGATCTTCGGGCGAGAGCAGCGCGACACGGCGCGGGAGCTTCTTGTGCACGCGCACCGTGAGCTCGACGGACCGCGTCTCCGCGCCGGGTCGATACGCGGTGAGCCGCGCGCCCTCCTCGAGGTCCATCCCCTCGAGATCCTCGCGGGCGATCCACACCTCGCCGCGCGGCGCGCGCGCGTCGAACGCCTGCTCGAGCACGGCGAAGTCCATGCGCACGCGGTCGAGGATGATCTCGGGAGGCGTGTAGTTGCCGCGGCTCTTGCTCTCCTTCCGTCCCTCGCGATCCCCGACGTGCCCGAGCACGATGCAGGTGCGGAACGGGAGCGGATAGCCGCGAACGCGGGAGAGCCCGAGTCGCTTTTGCGTCTCCTCGTCGAAGACGAGCGACGCGACCATCAAGAGCGAGTAGAACCAGCCTCGAGTCTGGTCGATCGCTTCACTGATGAAGTCCGCCGGGAACGCGGCGTCGAAGCGCTCCTTCGAGCCGGGCAGGTGCGGAAAGCCCCACTGGGCGAAGGGCATGCAGCCCGAGTCGAACCAGACGTCCACCACCTCCGAGACGCGACGCATCGTCGCGCCGCACGTCGGACACGGGAACGTGACCTCGTCGATCCACGGCTTGTGGACCATGAGGTGCTCGTTGAGCTTCGGGTTCTTGCGTCGCTCTTCCCGGAAGGCGGCGAACGCGTCCGGGTTTCGGGACTCGATTTCGTCGACGCTCGTCGGCGCGTGGCGGTGCTCGGGATCCTGCGTGCAGATCCAGACGTTCAGCGGCGTTCCCCAGTACCGCTCGCGGCTCAGCGCCCAGTCCACGTTGTTGCGGAGGAAATCGCCGAAGCGCCCCTCTTTGATGTGCTCGGGGAGCCAGTTCACCGCCTGGTTGTTCTCGAGCGCGCGGTCGAGCCGCGCCGTCGTGCGGATGAACCAACCGGGGCGAGCGAGCTGAATCAGCGGATCGTTCTCGGAGCGCCAGCAGAACGGATACTCGTGACGATAGAGCTCCTCGTGCACGAGCAGCGAACGCTCGGCGAGCTCGCGCACGATGTCACGATCGGCGTCCTTCACCCAACGCCCGGCGTACTTCTCGAGCTCGGGCTTGAAGCGCCCGTCCGGGTTCACGGCGCAGACGAGCTCGACCTCGTCCGGGTTCTCGTAGCGTCGGAGCTCGCGCTTGTGCGCCTCGTGGTCGTCCTCGCCGAACGCGGGCGCCACGTGGACGATGCCCGTACCCGTGTCGAGCGTGACGAAGTCCGCGAGGATGACGCGGAAATAGAGCGCGTCCTCGCCGCCGCCGCGGAGCGCGACGCGCCGCTCGCCGAGGCGTGAATAGTAGACGTCGAACGGAGGAACGTAGCGCCGCCCCGCGAGCGCCTCCGCGGTCCGCGTCTCGGTGACGACGAGCTTCCTGCCGAGCTTCTGCTCGAGCGCGGGGCGCAGCGCCGAGGCCACGATCAGACGCCGCGCGGCGAGCGGGCGCGCGGGCTTCCCCTCGGCGCTCTTTTCGTCGAGCGGCTCACCGAGCTCGACGACGTCGAACGTCACGCCGGGCTTGATCGCGGCGTACGTGTTGGAAGGGAGCGTCCAGGGCGTCGTCGTCCAGACGACCAGCGCCGTCTCCGGCTCGTCGACGAGGGGGAACGCCACGAAGACGCTCGGATCGTCGACGGTCTTGTAACCGAGGCCGACCTCGGCGCTCGACAGCGCGGTGCCGCCCTGCGCCCACCACCAGACGACCTTGTGTCCCTGATAGAGCAGGCCCTTGTTGAAGAGCTCCGAGAGCGCCCACCACACGCTCTCGACGTAGCTCCGGTGATACGTTACGTACGCGTCCTCGAGGCTCACCCAGAACGCGATGCGCTCGGTCAGGCGCTCCCACTCCGCCGTGTAGCGGAACACGCTCTCGATGCAGCGCTGGACGAACGGCTTCACGCCGTACTGCTCGATCGCGGCCTTACCGTGGATGCCGAGCTCCTTCTCGACCTCCACCTCGACCGGCAGCCCGTGCGTGTCCCAACCGCCCTTTCGGAGCACGCGCGCGCCCTGCATGCTGTGGTAGCGGGGGAACAAGTCCTTGACGACGCGCGTGAGCACGTGGCCGTTGTGGGGCAGGCCGTTGGCGGTGGGCGGCCCCTCGTAGAACACGAAGTCGCGCGCGCCCGCGGGGACGTCGAGCTCCGAGCGCTCGAAGATGCGCCGCTCCTTCCAGAGCTCCAGAATCCGGCGTTCGTACGTGGGGAAGTCGAGCTCGGCGGGAACGGGTTCGAACGGCAGCTCCGCGGACATGAGGGGGCGAGCCTATACCACGGGATCGCGCTCGGGACAGCGCGGGCGCGGCGCGCCGCGCCAGGCTCAATTCGCCAAGAACTTGGGGTTCTTCCGGGCGATCTCCTCGTTCAGGTAGCCGGCGTACGTCACCCAGCCCGCGTACGGCACCATCATCCACGACGCCTTCCGATCGACGACGCGCGCCTGCATCACGTACGCGGCCAGGCTGCCCCAGAGCGCGATCAGGTCTTGGAGCGCCGCGTGCGTGCGATGCCGCCCGAAGAACACGCGCGTCCAGTTCGTGTTCAGCGCGAGCTGCGTGCCCCAGAGCGCGAGAGCGCGCGCACGCTCCGGAGAACGCGCCTGTTTCCAGATGCGATAGCCCGAGAGCGCCTGCAGCGCGAAGAGGCCAGTCCACACCGGCCCGAATACCCAGTCGGGTGGGGCGTGCTTCGGCTTTCGGAGCAACCGATACCAGAAGCTGCCCTTGCCGCGACGAACCTCGCGCGCTCCGAAGACCGCGCTCAGCACCGTGAGCCCCCCGAACGCGATGAGCGCCGCCGCGGATCGCCCCTTCTCTCCTCCCAGAGCACCGGCGTACCGTGCAGGATCCATGTCTCGTGGAGTGGCAATCGTTGTACCAGGCGGGCCGAAGCGCACGGGCGGCGCGCCCGACGCGGGTCGCGAGCCGCCCCGGTGGGGCCTGCGTGCGCCGACCCTGTGGCAATCTTTCGCGAGCCGTTGCCCCGCGAGCCCGAGTTTCCGGGCGTCCCCGCCGGCTCGTCGCAAAAAGACGGGAACGGCTCCCAGCGGAGCCGCTCGGACGCTCGACGGCGCTCGCGATTCGCGCGGATATCGGAGACCGGACTCGGGGCCTTGCATCAGAAGAGAAACTTTCCGTGAGCCCGTTCGACGAGCGCCCGTTTCTCGGTCGGATCGGGGCACGAGGCTCGGGACAACGGTGCGAAAGGGCCAACGCAGCGGCGTTTCGGATGCATTCGACCCGCCCAGAACGCCGATCCGTTTGACGGATCGACGTTCGAGCCCTTTCTCGCAGGGAGGGCTCGCGCGCCCCTCCCCGCGCGGGCACCCTGTTCGACGCTATTTTCCGCGTATTTCGGCGCGTTCCCAAGCGTTCGTCGCTCGAGCGGAGCTCGACGGGACACCGGAGAGACACGGACTCGAAAGACGACAGTTGAACGAGCCGGTGAGACGCCACTAGTATGCGCGCCATGAACTTGACCCGTGTTGCCTCCGCTGCCGGTCTTGCAGCGACTTTCGCACTTTGTGCCTGCGGCACAGAAGAAACCATCGTCGCGGTGAACGTCGACTTCGACGGAGTCGGCGCCGCAAGTTCGCTCACGCTCGAGATCAGCCAGAGCGGAGACACCGTGACCCGGCAGCTCACCGAACTGGCGACGACCACGACGGACGAGACCACCACGCTCAACAGCTTCTACGAGCGCGTCGCGGTGCCCGACTCGTGGAGCGAGTCCCCTGCCACCGTCACCGGAACCCTGATCGACGCGACCGGTGCGCCCGTCTACGTCGACCAGACCGAGGTGACCATTCGTCCCGAGGGCGCCGTCGTGGCGTTCCTCCAGTTCCCCCCGGAGATGGAAGAGCCCGAGGAGCCGGATCCCAACGCGGGCGGCACGGGCGGCACCGGGGGTGATGGAGGCGGCACCGCCGGCGATACGGCCGGAGGCGGCACCGCGGGCGACATGACCGCCGGCGGCACCGCCGGGATGGCCGGCAGCAATGGCGGCGGCGGAGAAGGAGGCGGCGAGGGCGGCACCTCGGGAGGCGACGCTTCGGAAGGCGGCGCTGGCGGAACGCCTGCCGCGGGCTGAACGCGCTCGACGTGGGGCGAGCTCGACGGGGCTCGCCCCATGGAAGCGAGCCCTTCGCTCGGTTTCGGCGTCAGCGCCGGATGCCGAGCACCGCGACCAACGCGCGCGGATCCGCGTCGCCGAACACGGCGCCGATCGCGGCCACGCCCGCCGCTCCGGCGCGGCGACACTCCGCGCTCCGCTCGCTCGTCACACCGCCCAACGCATAGACGCGTGCACGTCCCTGTGCCGCGGCGTGGAGCGCGCCGAGCCCGAGCGCCGGGCGCCCCTTGCGCGCTTCGTGGATCGGTGAGAGCAGCACGGCGTCCGCGTCGGTGACGAGCGCTGCCGCCGGATCGTGGCACGCGCGGAACACGGGTCCCGCGCCGAACAGCCGCCGAGCCTCGTCCGTCGCGACGCCGCCCTCCCCGAGGTGCACGGCGTCCGCGCCGAGCAGCACGGCGAGGTCGAGCCGATCGTTGACGATCAACCATTGTCCGAACGCGCGCGCGACGTCGCGGAGCGCGCGGCCGAGCTCGAGCCGCGGGCGCGCCGGGCGCCGCCCGCGGGGCTGAACCGCGACCGGGCCCGGTGCGGCCGCCGCCGCGAGGAGCTCCCAGCGCTCGAGCACGCGCCGCTCCGGGTAGCCGTCGAAATCGGTGATCGCGATGAGGACCGGATGGCTCATGAGCTCCGCGAGGGCGTCGCGCGCCGGTGCCGGGCCGCGTTGCGCCCGAGGAGTGTGGCGACGAGGGCCCCGAGCAGCGTGCCGATCGCGTCCGCCACGAAGTCCAACGGATCGCCCGCTCGGTGCGGAAGCCCCGCTTGCACGAGCTCGAGCGCGAGCCCGACGCCCAGGCTCGCGAGGATCGCGAGCGCGCGACGCACGCCGGGTCGGAGCTCGAGCCACGCGAGCTCGAACGCGAGCTCGAGCCCCGCGAACGCGAGCACGTGGCCGAGCTTGTCGGATGCGATGAACGCCGTCTGCGGCAGCGGACCGAGGTTCGCCGTGCCACCGTAGAAGACGGCCACCACGTACAGGAGAGCGATCGCTCGCCGCACGAGGGGGAACGCGCGCGCGCGGCTCATGGCCCTTTCGAACCCCGCGCCGCCGTCGCGCTCATCGGCGCCGCATCACTCGATGAGCCCCGCTTCCGGGCTCGAGGCGGTCGCATACAGGCGCTTCGGCATGCGCCCGGCGCGGAACGCCTTGCGGCCCGCGCTCACCGCCTCACGCATGGCGGTCGCCATGAGCACCGGGTCGCGCGCCTCGGCGATGGCCGTGTTCATCAACACGCCGTCGCACCCGAGCTCCATCGCGACGGCCGCGTCGCTCGCCGTGCCCACTCCGGCATCGACGATCACGGGCACCTTCGCCTGCTCGAGGATGATGCGCAGGTTGTACGGATTGCGAATCCCGAGGCCGGAGCCGATCGGCGCCGCGAGCGGCATCACCGCGGCGCAGCCCGCGTCCTCGAGCTTCTTGCAGACGATCGGGTCGTCGATGCAATACGGCAGCACGACGAAGCCTTCCTTGACGAGCACGCGCGCGGCCTCCAGCGTCTGCTCGTTGTCGGGATAGAGCGTGCGGGGATCGCCGATGACTTCGAGCTTCACGATGTCGGCGATGCCGAGCTCGCGCGCGAGCCGCAGCGTGCGCACCGCTTCGTCGGCGCTGTAGCACCCGGCCGTGTTCGGCAAGATCGTGTAGCGGCCGCTCGTGAGCACTTCCATCAGCGAGCCGCTCCCGCGGTTCGCGAGGTCCACGCGGCGCACGGCGACCGTCACCACCTCCGCGCCGGACGCCTCGAGCGCCGCGCGCGTTTGCTCCATGCTCTTGTACTTGCCCGTGCCGACGAAGAGGCGCGAGCCGAAGCTCTTTCCGCCGAGTGTCAGCCGATCGTCGTCGCCGTTCACGCCGCGTTCTCCTTCGGATCCCGACGCTTCAGGGAACGAACCCGGCCTTGCGACCGGAGGCGGGGGGTTGCTCGACGGAGCCCGCGTACACGTCCTCCAGGGCGAGCACGAAGATTTCGTTGCGCGTCGTGCGCGCGTAGAGGAGGTGCTTCTCGAGCTTCATGGCTTCGACCCGCGTGATCGTGAGGCCGGCCGCGCCGGATGCCAGATACAAGCTGAACGAGCGCCCTTCCCCGGCCCGCAAGAACCCCTTCTCGTCTTTCTTCGCCTCCGCCAGGGTGAGCAGGGCGGTGAGGTGCTCCTCGGTCATGGCCGGGAGCATGCGGGGTCCGTGGCCGGTGTCAAGTGGGGTAAGCTTCATGCTCGCGTGACCTCGGCAAGAGCAAGCTCCGGGCGCGGGATGCACCCGGCGCCGCCCGCCACCGCGCACCTCCGGGTCGACCGGGTGGAGCGCCGTTTCGGCGACGTGTTCGCGCTCCGTGACGTGAACATGAGCGTCGAGCGCGGACACGTCGCCGTGATCATCGGAGGCTCCGGGGCCGGCAAGACCACGCTGCTCAAAATCCTGATTGGGCTCGATCGGCCGACTCGCGGGGCGGTGTACCTCGACGGCGTGGACATCGCGAGCCTCAAGGATCGCGAGCTCAACGAGTTTCGGAAGAAGCTCGGCATGGTCTTTCAGTACTCCGCCCTGCTCGACTCGATGAACGTGCTCGACAACGTCGCGTTCCCGCTGCGCGAGCACACGAAGCTGAAAGAGAGTGAAATCCGCGCGCGCGTCTCGGAGAAGCTCCGCGCGCTCGGCCTGCCCGCCGTCGAAGATCGCTATCCGAGCGAGCTCTCGGGCGGCATGCGCAAGCGCGTCGCGCTGGCGCGAGCGCTGATGCTCGAGCCCGAGGTGCTCCTCTACGACGAGCCGACGAGCGGGCTCGACCCGATCACGAGCCGTCGCGTGGACGACATGATCCTCGAGACGCGCGACAAGTTCGGCGTGACGAGCGTGGTCATCTCGCACGACATGGCGAGCGCGCTGCACATCGCCGACAGGGTCCACCTGCTCGCCGAAGGGCGCATCGTGGCGTCCGGTGCGCCCCGGGACATCGCGCAGTCGACGCACGAGCTCGTCCGGCAGTTCCTCGACTCGAGCGGCATCGCCGCGAACCGCCTTCTCCGCGACCGGCCGTGATCCCGCGGGGTTGCAGAGCCCGCTCGACGGGCCGCGCCCCCTCGGAAATGTTTCGGCTTCCTCGTCTTCGGGCTGGGAGTAAGCTCTCGCGCAGGGTTGACCCCGCACACCCGTCTCGGCGTGCGGGCCTCCTCAATCCGCCCATCGCTCATCCTCCATGGCCCTCCGCATCCTCGTTACCGGCGCCGCCGGCTTCATCGGCAGCCACACCACCGAAATGTTCCTGTCCCGCGGCGACCGCGTGGTGGCCCTCGACAACTTCAACGACTACTACAGCCCCGCGCGAAAGCGGAAGAACCTCGAAGAGGCGAGCGCTGCCGGCCGCGAGCGGCTCGAGGTCGTCGAAGGCGACGTTCGAGACCGCGCCCTCGTGCGAAAGCTCCTCTCGACCGGAGTCGATGCGATCGTGCACCTCGCCGCGATGGCGGGCGTGCGCGCGTCCGTGGAGGACCCGTGGCTCTACTTCGACGTCAACCTCACGGGGACGCTCAACTTGCTCGATGCCGCGCGCGAGTTCGGCAAACCAAACTTCGTGTTTGCCTCGACCTCGTCGGCGTACGGCGCGACTCGGGTGGTTCCGTTCGTCGAGACGGACGCGAGCGATCGCCCGCTCGCCCCCTACCCCGCGAGCAAACGCTCTGCGGAGCTGCTCGGCCACACGTACCACCATCTACACGGCCTCGATTTCACGGCGCTCCGCTTCTTCACCGTTTATGGCCCGCGCGGCCGCCCCGACATGATGGCGTACAAGGTGCTCGACACCATGCGCCTCGGGAACGAAATCCCACTCTACAACGGCGGGCAGATGCACCGGGACTGGACGTACGTGTCCGATATCGTCGCGGGCATCGTCGCGGCGGCCGATCGGCGGCTGGGCTACGAGATCGTGAACCTCGGGCGGGGCGAGCCCGTGCTGTTGGCGGATTTCGTGAACCGCATCGAGGCGCTCGCCGGGCGCAAAGCGCGGCTCGTGCCCGCGCCGATGATGGACGCCGACGTGGCCTACACGTTCGCCGACATCGGAAAGGCGCGCCGCTTGCTCGGGTACGAGCCGACCGTCGACGTCGCCGAGGGTGTCCGGCGCTTCTACTCCTGGTACGCGTCCAACGTGGGCTGACGTCCCGGGCTGCCTTCTCGTGACGCTGTAGCCGCGGGGGACGCGCGACGCGTCACTGCGGAATTCGCCGCGCTCCCTCATCGGAAGTGCTGCGGTATTCGACCCCTACGTGCGTCGTGCCGAATCGACACCATACTGAAGCTTGGAGTGGATCGTCCCGCTCACAACCTTCTCGTTCTGTCCGATGTGCACCTCGGCAGTGATCTGGTGCACCACGTGCGGCCGGGAGCTCCGCGCCCCTCCCCGGCCAGCGAACGGCGGCGACGGGACCTCGTCGCGCTGCTCGACCACTACGGCGCGGCGCCGCGCGGCGCGCTTCCGTGGCGCCTCGTGATCGCCGGAGACTTCGTCGATTTCACCGGCATGAGCGTGCTCCCCGACTGCGTGCTCGAGACCGAGCTCACCGAAGAAGAGCGCGAGCACGGGCTCGGCGGCGCCGAGGATCACGCGCTCGAGAAGCTGCGGCTCGTGCTCGAGCACGAGCGAGCTCTCGTCCGCGCGCTCGCCGAGTTCTTGGCGCGGGGCCACTCGCTCGTCATCGTGCGCGGCAACCACGATGTCGAGTGGTATTGGAAACGACTCCGCGACGAGTTCCGTGCCGCGCTCGACTCGTATGCACCGGGCTCGGGCGCCAAGGTCGAGTTTTCGGACTGGTTCTATTACGAGGACGACGTCTACATCGAGCACGGCCACCAGTACGACGCGTACTGCAGCTTCGAGCACCTTTTGTGCCCGCTCTCGCCCTCGGATCCGCGGCGGACGACGCGCTCCATCTCGGACGTGCTCCTGCGCTACGTCGTGCGTCCGACGCCGGGAATGATGGAGGCGGGACATGGCACGACCGGAAGGCTCGACTATTTGAAATTCGCCGCGCGTCTCGGCTCTCGCGGCATCGTGCAGCTCGCCCAGCGCTTCTTGCGCGCCAATCGCGCGCTCGTCCGGCTCTGGCGCGAGCACTCGAGCGCAGCCGTCGAGCGCATCCGGCTCGAGCACGAGCGCGTGCTCGAGCAGCTGAGCCGCGAGCACCGGCTGCCGCTCGCGACGCTCCGACACCTCGACGCGCTTCGGCGCCCGCCCATCACGCGACGCCTGCTCGGCGTGTTCGCCTCGGTCATGGTGGATCGCGTGCTGCTCGGGGTCGTGGGCACGGCTGCCCTCGTCGCGCTGACGCTGCTCTCGTCCTCGCGGAGGATGGCCTGGTCGAGCTCCGGCGGCGCGCTCGCCGTCCTCGTGGGCGCCGATGCCGCCTGGGGCCGGCTCCGCAGCTCGGCCGAGCCGAGCCCGGAGCTCCGTGAGCGCGCGGCCCACGTCGCCAAGCTGCTCGGGGTTCGCTACGTCGTGATGGGACACACCCATCTGCCGGAGGTCACCTCGCCCGTACCGCGCGCGACCTACGTCAACCTCGGCGCCTGGGCGGAGGACGACACGGAAGACGGCAAGCCGCCCCTGCCCGCGACGCGCACGCATCTCGTCATCACGCGCAACGCCGCACGCGGCGAAGCCGAGCTCCTGCAGTGGACGCGAGAAGGGCCGCTGCCGTTCCCGCTCGACGCCGAGCCCCAGCTCGAACCTGCGCCCGTGAGCGAGGCCCTTCTAGAGCGACAAACGGTCTAGAGCGACAAACGGTCAGGAACGCGCCGAAATATGCGGAAAACAGCGTCGAGCAGAGT
>CAYYWA010000151.1:2910-12875 GCA_964475255.1 uncultured Sorangium sp. | reverse complement strand
ACGACGGGCGCGAAGGCGGCGGAAAGACGCGAGGGATCGGCCTTCCCCGACTAGTCTAGGAACCCCGAAATCTAGGCTCAGCGCGGGCGGTCCATGTCCGGAATCTTGGCGAGGGAGAACGCTTCCCCCGGAATCTCGAACGGGAGCGTGAGCTGATCGGAGCGCCGCGACGAGCCCCCCACGCGGAGCTCGAACTGGCCCGGCTCCACGACGCGCTCTCCGAAGGCGTCGACGAGGGCGAGCCGTTCGTAGGGGATCTCGAGCCGCACTCGCTCCCGCCCTCCCGCGCGCACGAAGATCCGCGCGAAGGCGGCGAGCATCTGCTCCGGCCAGGTCGCGCTCGTGACCACGTCGTGCACGTAGGCTTGTACGATCTCGACGCCATCCATCGGGCCGTGATTCTCGAGCTCGACCTCGACGACGAGCGGTGTGCCCGGTGAGACCGGCTGCGAGACGATGCGCGCGTTCGAGTACGAGAAGCGCGAGTAGGAGAGCCCGAATCCGAAAGGAAACGCGGGCTCGAGCGAGAGATCGGCGTAGCCGCCGTGTCGGTTTCTGAGCCTGCAATAAAAGACGGGAATCTGCCCCGCGTGCCGCGGAAACGAGATCGGAAGTTTGCCGCTCGGGTTGTGATCCCCGAAGACGATTTCGGCGAACGCTTGGCCGCCCAACATCCCCGGGTTGAAGCACTCCACGATGGCGGAGGCGCGCTCCGCGGAGCGCGGAAGCACG
This sequence comes from uncultured Sorangium sp., assembly GCA_964475255.1. GTDB lineage: Bacteria > Myxococcota_A > Polyangia > Polyangiales > Polyangiaceae > PMG-095. Next base: position 12,143 of record CAYYWA010000151.1, on the reverse strand, counting down.
AGCGGCTTGCTGTTCACGAGCGCGAGCACGAAAGGAGTTCCGGTCGCGGCGACGGCGTCGAGCAGCGCCGTCTGGCCGCCGGGGAGCTCGAGCGTCGCCGTGCTGCGGCCCTCGCCGATGAACGCGATCTCGTCACCCAAGACGACGATGGCGGCGTCGGCCGCCGCGACGACGTCGACGGCGCGAGCCACGCCGCTCGAGTCCGCGTCCGTGACGTTCGCGCCGCGCTCGTACACGACCTCGACGTCCCGCGCGCGCCGCCGGATGCCATCGAGCAGCGTCGTCGTGAGCTCGCGCGGGTGCTTTCCGCGCTCCTTCGGGTACTGGGTCGCGCCGAGCGACCAGTCGCCGAGCTGCGCCAGGTCGTCATCGGCATTCGGCCCCACCACGGCGAGGCGCCCGAGCTTGCTCGCGTCGAACGGGAGGAGCCCGTCGTTCTTGAGCAGCACGATCGACTCGCGCGCCGCGCGTAGAGCCACCTCCCGATGCTCGGCGCAGCCGATCACGGCGCGCTTGCGGCCGGCGTCCGGCCCTCGGGGATTCTCGAACAGCCCGAGCTCGAACTTCAGCCGCAGGATGCGGCGGACTACGGCGTCGATCTCGCTCTCGAGCAAGAGCCCGCGACGCACGGCCTCCTGCGCGGCGTCGTAGAAGCCTGGCGTCACCATCATCAGGTCGTTGCCCGCGCGGACGGCCACGACGCTCGCCTCGACGAGCGACGGCACGATGCGCTGGCCCCAGTGCAGCCGTCCGACGTTGTCCCAGTCGGTGACCACGATCCCGGTGAAGCCCCACTCTTCGCGAAGCACTTCGGTAAGCAGCCAGCGGTTCGCTGTCGACGGCATGCCGTCGATCGACTGATACCCCGTCATGAACGCACGGCAGCCAGCGCGAGCCGCCCGCTCGAACGGCGGAAGGAAGTACGAGCGGAGCTTGCGACGCGAGAGATCCGCCTCGGAGGCATCGAGCCCGCCCTGAGTCTCCGAATACCCGGCATAGTGCTTGGCCGTGGCGAGCACGCTCTCGGGATCCGCGAGGCCCTTGCCCTGGTAGCCCTCGATCATCGCCGCGCCGAGCTCTCCGATCAGCAGCGGATCCTCCCCGAAGGTCTCGTTCACGCGACCCCAGCGGGGATCGCGTGCAATGCACAACACCGGTGAGAACGTCCAGTGAGCGCCCGTCGGCGCCATCTCACGCGCCGTGATCCGTCCCACTTCGCGCACCAGCTCCGGATCGAAGGAGCACGCGAGGCCGAGCTGCGTCGGAAAGATGGTGGCGCCCGGGTGGAACGAGTGACCGTGGATCCCGTCTTCACCCACGAGCAGGGGGATCCCGAGGCGCGTCTCCGCGGCCGCCGCCATCACCGGCTCGAGCTCCTCGTTCAGGATGTGGAGAATCGAGCCGGGGGCGTAGCGCCGCACCTGCGCCACCGGCTCTTCGCGCCCGTCGACCTGCATCATCTGCCCCACCTTCTCGGCGAGCGTCATGCGCGCGATGAGGTCTTCGACACGGCGCTCGATCGGTTGACTCGGGTCGCGGTACGTGGCGGTCGTCACGCGCGCACGATGAAGGGGGGACCCCGAAGAGACAAGGCCCGTTCGCGCCCCCCGGGCACCCGGCGCGCCTCCGGCTCAAATCGCGCCGACGTACGCGAGCCCGGCTCCGCCCGCCCCGATCCAGGGCAGGATGTGCCCGGTACCGACGGCCCGGCCGATCCCCGGCTCCGTCCTCGGGTGCAGGAGGAACGGGACCGCGATCCCGATGCTCGCGCCCACGGCCGCGCCCACGAGCACGTCGCTCGGCCAGTGCACGTCGGCGCCGACCCGAAGCACGCCCGTGCCGATCGAAAGCACCGCGCCCGCCGCGGTGACGTACGGCGCGATGGCGTACCCCCGCAAGAACGACAACGTCGCCGCCCCGCTCGAGAGCGCGAACGCGGCCGCGGTATCGCCGGAGAAGAACGAGACGTTCTCCTGCTCCGGGCTCGCCCCGTACTCCGTGTCGCCTGCGCGGCCGTAGTGAAACGCCGGGCGCCTTCTCGCGACGACCTTCTTCACGGCCGTGGTCAGCGCCGTCTCGAAGAGCAAGCATTCGAGCAGGATCGCGGCGTTCTCGTAGACGTGCCGGGCGTTGCCCCGCAGTGCGGGCGGAAGCGCCGTGACCGCGAGCGCGCCCGACGGAATCGCGACATACGACAGAAAATGACTCCCCATCGCGGCGGTGCGACGCGCGTCCGCGGCCCACGGCGCGTGGAGCGCTCGATCGAACGCTGGCGGCTCGCACCACGAGCACGCCCGGGGCGCCGGCACGGCGAGAGTCACGATGGTCACCGCGGCGCCGAGCCCGAGGTTCCTTCCGAGCGCGAGAGGAGCGCTGCGCTCGAGCTCGTGCGCGCGCGCTTTTCCGGGGGCGAGGCTCACCGCGAGCGCGGCCGCGAGCACGACCGCGCGCGCCGTCATCGATCGACCCGAGCGAGAAAGCGCTCGAAGGCTTCCTCCTGGCCGACGAGGAGCAGCGTGTGCGCCGCTTCGATGCGGTAGTCGGCGCTCGGAAAATTCAGGCGCGGCGAGGTCGAGTCGCCCGAGAACCAACCGATGACGTTGATCTCGTAGCTGCGGAACCCGGCTTCCGAGAGCGCTTTGCCGACGAACCCCGGCGTGGGTTGCCACGGAACGACGCGGAAGTGCGTGGCGAAGTCGAGGATATGGCCGGCGACGGGGTTCAGGACCTGCACGGCCAGGCGCCGCCCCATTTCGTTCTCGACCTGCACCGCGCGCGTCGCGCCGACGCGCTCGAGAACGTGCGCCTGCCGGTCGTTCGCGGCGCGCGCGAAGATGACCTTCACGCCGAGCTGCGCGAGCTGCGACACGCAGAGCACGACCCCCTCGAACGCTTCCCCCGCGGTGACCACGGCGACGTCCACGTCGCGGGCGCCGATGCTCTCGAGCACGGCCGGATCGGTCGCGTCCGCAACGAACGCGGCGGAGGTCCGCGCCTTGATCGCGTCGATGGCCTCCGGGCTCTTGTCGACGGCGAGGATCTCACAGCCCGTGTGCCAGAGCTCCTCGACCAGCGCGCTTCCGAACCGCCCGAGACCGATGACCAGAACTCTCCTGGGTCGTTTCATGACTCGACCATCACGGGTAGAGCTCGAGGAAAGAGGATCGGCGATCTCGAGTCAAGGCGTGTTCGGCCGGGAAAGCCGCGCTGTTCGAGCCCTCGCTCGCGGCGCTCAACCGATGAGCACGCGCTCTTCGGGCAGGCGAACGGCGGCTTGGGGCACCTTCCCCGACAGGGCCAGCGCCAAAGTGAGCGGACCGATGCGCCCGACGTACATCATGACGGCGATGAGCAGCTTTCCCGAGACGCTCAGCTCCGCAGTGATGCCCGTCGAGAGCCCAGCCGTGGAGAAAGCGCTGAACGCTTCGAAGGCGAGGGCGAGCGGTTCGTGTTGGTCGACGAGCAGGAGGGCGAAGAGGCCGAGCGAGACGATGGCGATGCTGAGGAAGGAGACCCCCATCGCGCGGCGAATCGTCTCGGGGCGCAGCGCGCGATCGAGGAGGCGGGGCGCCGTGCCGCGAAGCTCGGAACGGAGCCCCGCGAACAGCACCGCGAGCGTCGTGGTCTTGATACCGCCCGCACACGAGCCGGGGCTCCCACCGATGAACATCGCCAAACAAGTGAGCAGGAGCGTTGCCGGCCGCATCGCGCCGACGTCCACGACGTTGAACCCCGAGCTCCGGCTGGCAGCCGACTGGAAGAGCGCGGCGCCGAGGGTCTCCCCGAAGGACAGGGGCCCGAAGGCGCGTGGCCATTCGAGCACGCCGTACGCGAGCGCCATCGCCGCGAGGAGGATGCCGCTCGTGCCGAGGACGACGCGCGTGTGCAGGGTGAGGCGCTCGGGGCGCCGACGAAGCAGACGGGCTCCGAGATGGCGCACGAGCTCGTCGAGCACGGGGAAGCCGATGCCGCCGAGCACGATCAAGACCAGGATCGTCGTCATGACGACGGGATCGCCGACGAGCGGAGGAAGCCCTGCCTCGAAGTTGGAGAACCCCGCCTGGCAAAACGCGCTCACGGCATGGAAGATCGCAGCCCACTCAGGGCTGCGCGGTCCGGCGAGCGGATCGCCGTCCACGAGCCGTACCTCGGGGAGCTCGACGAAGCGCTGGTAGAGCACGGTCGCCCCGGCGAGCTCGATGAGCAGCGTATAGGCGACGATCGCGAACACCGTGCGGCGGAGGCCCGAGATCGACTCGCTGTCCACGATCTCGGCCAACATGGCGCTGCTGCGCACGCGCATGCGAAGACCCGACAGCATGACGATCGCGGCGGAGAGGGCCATGATGCCGAGACCACCAATCTGGATGAGCAAGCAGACGACGACCTGTCCGAACAGCGTGTACGTCGTCGCGATCGTGTTGACGGACAGCCCGGTGACACACACGGCGCTGAACGCCGTGAAGAGGTTGTCGACGAACGAGAGCTCGTTGACCCGCTGCATCGACATCGGGAGCGACAACACGAACGCTCCGAAGAGCCCCGTCGCGCCGAACGAGAGCGCGAGCAAGCGCGCCGGGTGGTCGGCGACGAGGCGCGCCAGCTCCGCGAAGCGCAGCCCGGAGCCGAGCAGCCCAAGCGCGAGCACCGTGAGGAGCGCAACTCCGTAGCTCTGCGAAGAACCCACGTATCGCTCGGGCTCGTTGCCGACGACCCGGAGCAAGAGCCACCACTTCGCGCCCAGAAACCCGAACGAAAGCCCCAGCGCGATGATCCGAAACGCCCAGGCGGCGACCGTATGCTGCGACGCGCTGCCCCGCTGGGCGCGCACCACGAGATAACACCAGGGAGCGACGATTCCCGTGAGCAGTAAAAGGAGCGCCGGGGACAAGACGGCCCTGAGGGGCCAGGCGAAATCGGCCGCAGTGACCGCGCCGGCGAGCCCGATGACGATGCCCTCTCCCATCCCGAGGCCGGAAGACTGGGGCCGCGAGCGTTGTGCCGCCGCCAACCGAGGAGGATCGGAAAGGACTCCCGGAATCGTGGAAGGCTGCCTCGAGGCGGACATTCTCGCGCACGTACAGCGTCACTCGATTCGGCTCATGACGTCAAACACTGCTACTCGCCCGGGTGGGACACCGTCTCCGAATGGAACACTATTCCGTTGGCTCGAATCCGCGTGGTAAGGAGCATCCGCGCCTCTGGCGCCTCGGCCTTGCTCAGCGCGACCGAGAAACACCAATCGAGAGGGAAATCTGGCGGATCCGGAAGCGGTCCCAGCTCGCCGTGCGCCGTCGCCGCTTGCGGTGCGCATTGAGGAGGTGTAGTCCGTGGTAACGTATCTGCTGAGATCCACCTACTCGCCCGCCGACGCGGACGTCACGGTGGCACCCTCGTCCCACGCGCCTCGCGAAGGCTCGTCCTGACATGGTTCACGCTTCACGCTTCGGGCTTACTCTCCTCACCTCACCGCGTGCCCTGCGCGTCCCCTGTGCGACGTTGCTCGCCGCTGCGCTCGCCGTGCTGCCGGCTCCGCAGGTTTTCGCTCAAGGGACCGAGGCGGACCGCGCCACGGCACGCGCCCTCGCCCGCGAAGGGCACGAAGCGCTGCAGCGCGGAGACTTCACGCTGGCCGAGGATCGGTTTCGCCGCGCCGACCAGCTCATTCATGCACCAACGCTGGTCGTCGATCACGCGCGGGCCCTCGTGGGTCTCGGACGTCTCGTCGAGGCCCACGAGCGCTATGCGCTCGTCTTGCGCGAAGGCGTGGCTCCGAACGCGCCCGCGGCCTGGAAGCGGGCGTACCAGGCTGCCGAGAAGGAAATCGAAGCGCTCAAGCCTCGCCTCGCCTGGCTCACCATCAACGTGACGGGACCGGAGGAGCCGACGGTGCTCCTCGATGGAAACGAGGTGCCGGGTGCTGCGCTCGGCGTGCGCCGGGCTGCGGATCCCGGCGAGCGCACCATTCAAGCGTCCGCGCCGGGCTATCTCCCCCGCGAGGAAACGGTCACCCTCGGCGAGGGTGAGGAACGAACGCTCGAGCTGATCCTCGATCCCGATCCGAGCGCAATAGCACTCGAGCCGGAGCCGGAGCCCGAGCCCGCACCGCTCCTCCCGCCCCCGCGGCCGAACCGAACGCTCTCCTATGTGCTCTGGGGCGTGGGCGGCGCGGGCATCGCGCTCGGCGCGACGACGAGCATTCTCTTCTTGAACACGCGCTCGCAGCTCCAGGACGCGTGTGCGAGCGGCCGCTGCCCCGCGACGGAGGGGGATCGCGTCGATCGCTACAACCTCTACGGAACCCTTTCCGCCATCGGCTGGGGCGTCGGCCTCGCTGCGGCCGGCGCGGGGACCGCTCTGTTCTTTGCGACCCAGACGGCGGAAGCGCCGCCTCAGGGGGCGTTCATCTCGCCCTATCTCGGCGTCGGATCCGTGGGAGCTTACGGGAGGTTCTGATGGCGACCGGGGCACCCGGGCCCGGTGGGCTCGGCGGGATGGTGGTGTGGATGCTTCGTGTCGCGATGGCGCTCGTCGCGCTCACGGGCTGTCAGAAGCTCTTCGGCGAGTTCGAGGTCTCGTCGGGCAACAAGCCGATTCTCGGCTCGAGCGTCGCCTGCGAACCCGGAGCGTACCGCTGCAACGGGGAGTACCTCCTCCGTTGCGACGACGGAGACTGGACGCTCGACCGCGCGTGCGCCACCAAGGACCACTGCGATTCCGCGGCGGGCCAGTGCACGGTGTGCTCGATGCCGGGGCAACGGACCTGCCGGGGTGCCCAGCGGCTTCGGTGCAGCGACGATCGCAGCCAATGGGAGGTGCGCGAGACCTGCGAGTCGGCGGATCTCTGCAATCCCACCCACTGCGGACCGTGCACGCCGGGTGAGGTCCAGTGCGTCGGCGACCCTGCGCTCGAGCTCCAGATCTGTAGCCAGGATGGGCGTTGGCTGCCGCTCGAGACCTGCGAGAGCGAGACGCTCTGCCGCCAGAGCGTCGACATGGCGCGGGTGGATCCGAGCTGGACGCCGCAATGCCGCCAGGCGGTCTGCGAGCCGGGGATGCTCACCTGCGACGGCGCGAACCTCCGGCGCTGCCGACAGAGCCGCGACGGCTGGGACGTCGTCGACATCTGTGCGAGCACCGCGCTCTGCAACATGGCGGCGAGCGCGCCGTCGGGCGGCGGCGCAACGCAGAACATGTGTCCCGGCGGGTGCGGCCAGCCCGGGCGCTAGCCGTGCACCGACAATTTGCCCGAGCGCTGCGCGGACGATCTCACGCGGTGGGTGCCGCTCGCCGAAGAGCCGTGCCCGGCCGAGAGCCCCTGCGACACGCAGACCGGCACCTGCCGACCGTGCACGCCGGGCGCATTCCGCTGCAACGAAGCGCAGCTCGAGCAATGCACGGAGCAGCAGACGTGGGCGCTCGTGAAAGCGTGCGAAACCGCGGCGCTCTGCAGCGCGCAGCAGGACCAGGCGACCGGCGCGTGGACGGGGGATTGTCGGGAACCGGCCTGCGCCCTTGGGGAAACGCGCTGCAACCCGACGAACCCGGCGGTCCTGGAGCAGTGCAACGCCGACAGAACGGGCTTTCAGATGCTGCGCCTCTGCATGTCGGGGGCGCTCTGCAACGCGGTCGACGCTCGCTGCGAGCCGGCCGCCTGCATGCCCCTCCCCGACGGGAGCCTGCCGTACCGCTGCCAGGAGAAGGAGTTCCAGCAGTGCAAGCCCGATCTCACGGGGTACGAGACGCTGAAGACCTGTGAGGCCACCGAGTTCTGCATCGAAGAGGATCCGGAGGATCCGTGCGATCAGGAGTGCCCGCTGAGCGGGCTGGTCTGCAACGGCAGCGAGCTCTTGAGCTGCTCGGCAGAGGGCGGGCTCGTTCACCAAGCCGATTGCGCGACTCCGGAGCTTTGCCGCTGCGCGGCCAATGGCACCTGCGACGTCGGGCCGAACGGCTGCGGCGTTCCCGTGTGCGGGGGCACGCTCCCGCAAACTCGATGCGTTGGGGCGCGGCTCGAGGTGTGTCAGACGGGCCGGGCTGGATGGGACTTGGAGGCCGAGTGCGACTCCGAGGCCCTGTGTTACCCGGGCGTCGCCCCCGAGTACGCGGACGGGTATTGCGCGGCGTGTGAGGTCGCCGGTGTCGTCGAATGCAACGAGGACGCAACGGCGACGCGGCAGTGCGCGCCGGACCGGCTCGGCTACACCGGCGAGCAGTCCTGCCAGTTCGGCTGCCTCGAGCGGGAAGGCCCGAGCGCGGACTACTGCGCCGTTTGCCAGCCGAACGAGCTCCGGTGCGCCGGCACGATGCCGGGCAACTCGAAGCTCCAGCGCTGCACGGAAGACCAGAGCGGGCTCACGGACGTCAATCCTTGCCCCTTCGGCTGCCTCGACCAAGGCACGACGGATCGCTGCGCCGCATGCGTTGCCGGCGAGAGCCGCTGTATGGGCGCGAAGGATCGCTTCGTGTGCAACCCGGAGCGCACCGGGCTGATGCTGGCCGAAACCTGCCCGGAGAGCTGCATCGAAAGCGGGATCGCCGACTACTGCGGGACCTGCTACCCTGGGTCGAAGCAGTGCAACGGCGAGGTGCTCGAGACCTGCGGGACCGACGGCAACTGGGGCAGCGGCGGCACCGAGACGTGCTCCCTCGCCTGCATCGAGAAGGCCGGCGCCGATGACTTCTGCGCCCCACTCTGTACGCCCGGAACGTTCCGTTGCGGCGCCAGCGCGACGGGCATGCCCGCGAACCAGCTTCAGCAGTGCAACGCGGACGGGGACGGGTGGGACACGGTGCAGACGTGCGCCAGCCCGGCGCACTGCGATGCGGCGAACCAGCAATGCGACGAGTGCCTTGCCGGACAGTACTCGTGCATGGGCAGCGTGTTGCGTTCGTGCAACGCGACGGGGCAATGGACGCCGGCCGCGTCCGCCTGCTCTGAAACGACGCTCAGAACGTGCTCGGAAACGGGCGAGCTGACCGAGCAGGATTGCACGATCTGCGACGCTGCCAACAACGAGTGCGACGAGTGCAGCGGCACGGACACCTATTCGTGCGCGAGCGGCGTGCTCCGCCGGTGTGACATGACGGGGCACTGGCAGACGGTGACGAACAACTGCGCTGGCACGACGCTCCGAACCTGCGAAGGAACGAGCACCGAGCCCGAGGTCGAGATGTGCACGATGGCCTCGCTGTGCGACGAGGCGAACAACGAGTGCGACGTTTGCGCCCCG
>CAYYWA010000151.1:0-2810 GCA_964475255.1 uncultured Sorangium sp. | reverse complement strand
AGTGCAACACCTCGCTCGGCCAGTGCGTCCCAATCTCCGTAGATCCTCCCGTAGATCCTTGATGCCCCTTCGCCCTTCCCTTGCGAGCATCGTGCTCCTCGCGGGCGCGACGCTCGGCTGCCAGCACCTGTTCGGCGAATACGAGGTCGAGCCGGTGGTCGAGACGTCGCGGCAGATCGTCTGCGTCGCCGGCGAGCACCGCTGCAATGGCGAGCGCCTCGAGCGGTGCCGTGGAGATCGCTCGGGATACCGCCTCGTCAGAATCTGCGAGAGCGCGGACCAGTGCAACCTGAACACCGACTCGTGCCGCCCGTGCGTGCCGGGCGAGGTGCACTGCCGGGGCAGCGTCCTCGAGGTGTGCACCGAGAGCAGCACCTGGCAGACGGGCGGGGACTGCCAGACGCGCGCGCTCTGCGAGCAGGCACGCGGGACGGGCAGCGCCGTGTGTCCTTTGCCCGTGTGCGAACCGGGCGCGCTCCGCTGCGACGGCGCCTACCTGCTCCGTTGTCGCGCCGACCTCGACGGCTGGGAAATCGCCGAGGTCTGCGCGAGCGCGGCGCTCTGTGAGGCCGGCGCAGGGGCAGGCCGCACCCCGGCGCGCTGCGAGCCGCCCGTTTGCCAACCCGGCGAGCACCGGTGCGACGGAGCGCGCCTCCTCCGCTGCAACGCCGACAGCACGGGCTGGGACGAAGTCACCGTTTGCGCCGAGCCTGGCGCTTGCAGCGCTTCGACGGCGAGCTGCGACGCGTGCACACCGGGCACGCACGAATGCAACGGCGCTGAGCTCCGGCGCTGCACGGACGCCGGCGCGTTCGAGACCATCCGAACCTGTGACGCCCCCGCGCTCTGCGACGCGGACGGCGCCACGTGCGCGCCCGCGGAGTGTGACGAGCCGGGCGAGGTGCGCTGCCGGCCGGAGCTCGGTCTCTACGTGCTCGAGGAGTGCACGACCGACCGCACCGTTCGGCGCATCACGACCTGCGCGGCCGAGGTCCTGTGCAACGCCGAGGCGCGTCGCTGCGAGCCCGCAGCGTGCGTTCCCGAGACGCGCCGCTGTCGCGACCAGGAGCGCGAGCGCTGCAGCGTCGACGGGACGGAGTGGATTCCAGAGGAAGTCTGCCCGGAGGGGACGCTCTGCGACCCGGCCGGAGGATGCGTCGCAGGCGGCTGCACGCCGGGGGCCGCTCGCTGCAACGACGTGTATCTCGAGGAGTGCACGGACACCGGCTGGGTGCGGCGCGAGCGCTGCGAGACCAGCGGGCTCTGCGATCCGGACGGCCGTCGATGCCGCGCGCCCGAGTGCGGCGAGGCCCTCGGCACGGCGAGGTGCGAGGGGGATTTCCTGTTCCAGTGCACGGCAGATCGCAGCGATTGGACGCAGGTCACGTGCCCCGCGAACCGGTCCTGCATCGCCGGCCCCCCGGCGAGCGAGACGAGCCCGATCGGCCTCGATCGCGGGCAGTGCGCGGTGTGCGTCCCGGGCAGCCTGAGCTGTGACGGCAAACGGCTCGTCCGCTGCACCCCGAATGGGGAGGCGAACCAACTGATCGCCGAGTGCCCGAACGGGTGCACGGCGAGCGACGGCACGGCACACTGCGCCGGGTGACGGCACCGCCCAGCCGACGAATCAGCGCCCGCTACGCGGATCCCCTGGATCTCGTGTGGCTTCGGGCCGCCGAGCAGCTCGGAATGCACGTCGAGCGCTCGCCGTCGGTGTACGCGTCGTGGGACGGACACTCGCGGCTGACGCTCGCCTCGTGCGATCTCGACCCGGACGACTCGCTCGCGCAGCTCATCTTTCACGAGATCTGCCACTCGCTGGTAGCCGGGCCCGAGAAGCGCCGTCTCCCCGACTATGGCCTCGACAACACGTCGGACCGCGACCTCGTCTTCGAGCACGCCTGCCATCGGCTCCAGGCAGCGCTCGCCGATGCGTACGGCTTGCGCGCCTTCTTCGCCGTGACGACCGAGTGGCGCCCGTACTGGGACGCGCTCCCGCGCGACCCGCTGGCGGACGACGGCGACCCCGCGGTGGTGATCGCGCGGCGCGCCCGGACGGAGGCGGAGCGCCCGCCGTTCGCGGACGTCCTCCGTGATGCGCTCGCGCGCACGGCAGCCATTGCCGACCTGGTCCGCCCGATCGCGCCTTCGGACTCGCTGTTTGCGCTCACGCGCGCGCGGCACCCGAGCGGATTCTTGATGCACGACGTCCCGGGGGCGTCGTGCGGCGACTGTGCGTGGTCGTTCCAACGCGGCGCGAGCGGGCTCGGCTGCCGACAAGCGGATCGCGCAGGGCGTCGCGAGGTCCGCGTCGCACGCGGGACCGCCGCCTGCGATCGCTTCGAAGCGCGGCTCACCGCCGAGAGCTGCGCCGTCTGCGGCGCGTGCTGCCGAGAAGGCTTCGACCGCGTCGAGGTGCGGCCGCGCGATCTCGTGCGGCGCCGGCACGCCGCCCTCGTCGCGGACGACTCCTGGGGGACGTTCATTCCACGACCCGGTGGGCGCTGCGCGGCGCTGACCGGCGACGGCAGCACGGCGGCCTATCGGTGCTCGATCTACGAGGACCGGCCCGCGGCATGTCGCGAGTTCGCGCTCGGCGGCGCGGCCTGTCTCGAGGCCCGGCGTCGCGTGGGGCTGAGCCGGTGACCCCCCGTGGTGCTCAGATCCCGTAGTCCGGAAACGGCGCGCTTCACGGGCTTCGGCGGGGCCGGCGCCTTCTTCGCGCGGGCCGGCGCCGTCTGCGTCGGCGCGGGCGCGGGTGTCTTCTCGGGTACGGGGATCGGCGGCTCCTCCGGAACGCTGACCTGAGA
>CAYYWA010000150.1:8107-12890 GCA_964475255.1 uncultured Sorangium sp. | reverse complement strand
CGAGCCCCGCCCGCCGCGGCCCGGCGCCATCCCGCCGCCTGCGACCGGCTCACGGCCACCGCCACGCCCGAGGCCTCCGCTGCCAGCCATCGGGGGTCCCCCGCCACCGCCCGTTCCCCCGTCGTTGGTTCCCGTCTTTCCGCCGATGGGCAGCGTCTCGAACAGCGGCTCGTCATCGGTGGGACCGCAGCTCGCCCCGAGCGCCGCCACGAACGCAGCGAATGGCAGAAGACGGACGCGACGCCGCCCACTACACGACATTCGAAGAATTTTGAGACATCGAGACTTCACCGTCAATGGGATGCGCTCGAGTCGGCGGGTGTTCGAAACACACCCCTGTCGGGCGGAGCAGAAACCGGTTTCAACCCGGAGCTCGGGCGGACGCGGGAGGCGGGGTGGCCGAGATCGAAGCGGATTTCCAGACGAATTCGCGCTCTGCGCGCAGCGATCGCAGGGTCATCGCGAGCGCGAAGGGGGCGGAAACCCGCGAGGGAGCGAGCGAAATCTGGGTTCGGGCAGTGACGTTGCGGATTTCGTTCGATTTCACACGCCGGTGATCTCTCGGACCTAGCCGCTGCCCGCGGGGACCGCTTGTTTTTCGAATGTCGCCACCCGCCCGTTCGCGCCCTCGAGTCATTCGAGGGCAGAATTTTCGCGCGTCGACACGAACGCCGGCGTCACTCCGCGGAGTTCGAGCCGGAGTCACCCGGGGACGCGGGCGGCGAAAGGACTCGCAACGCGCTGTCGAAGGCGGCGCGCTCGTCGGCGCCGAGGGGCGGGTTGCGCTCGCCGCTCCAGGCGAGCGGTTCGACGCCGCGGGCACCCCTGGGTGAGACCACGAGCAAGGCGCGCTCGACCTGGCCGAAAGCCCCCTCCGCTCCGACGAAGAGCGCCGAAAGATCCGGGCCCACCGCGCGCCGCGGAGACGGCCGAACCACGAAGCGGCGCCCGTCGTGGAGCCGCGCGTAGAAGCCGGGGAGCGGTGTGTACACGGGATCGGCGTAGCGATCGGGCAACCCCGGCATGCCGCGGGCGATCCAGGAGTCGACCGAGAGATCGTCCGGCACGTTGCTCGCGAGCGGCAACACGTGCCCGCGCGCTTCGATCCACGCGCGCGCTTCTCCGAGCGGGAAATCCCCCGGCAGCTCGGCGAGACCGCTCACGGCGTCGAAGAACGGCTCGCGCGGCGCAGGCGGCGCTTCGACCCGCTCGGCGTCACTCGGCGGAGGAATGAGGGCGCCCGGGTTGAGCACCCCGCTCGGATCCCACGCGGCCTTGAGCGCGCGGACCACCGCGACGCCCGCGCCGAGCTCGGCCGTCAACCGAGGAGCCTTGCTACGGCCGACCCCGTGATGATGGCTGAGCGTTGCGCCCGCGCCCATGGCCGCGGTGAGAGCGGCGCGCCACGCGTCGTCGTACACCGCGAATGCGTCCCGGCCGCCATGCTCGACGCCCGCGAACGTGAAATAGAGGCTCGAGCCATCGGGATACGCGTGGCTCAAGTGGGCCATGACGAGCACGTGCTCACCGAGCGAGCGGCGCACCGCTCGATACACGTCCGGCACGCGCGCCCACGGTGCCGCGACCTCCATGGTGTCGCTGAACGCGCCGCCGCGAAACAGCGGCGACTGGCGGTAGCTCACCGAGTACCGACGTCGAAACCACGCCCGTGCGGGGCCTTCGCCGAGCGCGCGCCCACCAGCGCTCCGACAAATCGCGTCGACGGCGCGTGCCTCGCGCTCGACCGAGCCCGCGTCGCCCTCGTGCACGACGATCAATGCGGAGCGCGACAAGAGACTTCGCTCCGCGAGCGCGAGCGCACGCGCGACGGCGCCGGGCGCACTGAGCACGGCGCGCAGCGCGCCCGCGCGAAGCCCCACGGGGCCCGGCTCCTTCGCGATCCGACGCGGAGCGTCCTCGCCGTGCACGAAGAGCAGCGTGTCGAGCGGATCGTACAGGCGCGTCACCGCGGGGCGGAGCCCCTCTTGAAACGCCCTGCGCACGGCGGTGATGCCCTGCTCGAAATCGTCGAAGGCGAACGCGGCATACGCTCGAGCAGCGGGCGCCGGATGCAGCCGGAGCCCGACGCGCGTGATCACGCCGAGCGTGCCCTCGCTCCCGACCAGCAGCGGAACGAGATTGGGACCGTGTTCTCGCCGTCGAAAGAGCACCGGCTCCCCCGTACCGAGGACGGCCTCGACGAAGGTCACCATGTCCTCGATCTTTCCGTAGCGACCGGAGCACTGACCCGCGCCGCGCGCGGCGACCCAGCCGCCCGTGGTCGAGCACAGGATGCTCGAGGGGTAGTGGCCGATGGTGTAGCCGTCGTGGAGAAGCGCTTCTTCGAGCTGAATCCCGAGCGCGCCCGCGCCGACGTCGAGCTCTGGCCCTGGGCGGATCGACCAGGAGCTCATCCGCTTCAAATCGACGACCACGCGACCGTCGCCGCCGCGGATGCCACCGCACACGCCGCTGCCGGCTCCGAACGGAATGAGCGAAAAGCCTTCGCGACGCGCGAGTCGAACCAGGGACGCGACCGCTTCGATCGATGCCGGCCAACCGAGCGCGTCGGGCACGGGCCCGCGCGGGTGCCCCGCCGCGAGCTCGATGAGCCCGCGTGGCCAGACGTCGCGCGCGTACGCCTCGAGGTCGGGACGGAGCACGCTGACGCGCGCCACCTCTCGGAGAGCCGTTTCGATCGACAGTGTCCGGGCTCCTTCGTGAAATCCTCTTACTATGCCTTGGAAGGCGAGGCATCGCCCAGCTTGTTCCCGTGGGCGCCTTTCGCGTATAGGTCCTACGCGTGAGGTTTGCCCCCCGTCTTTCAGGACGGAGACTTCGGGGCCGGGTCCCCGAGCTTCTCGCCGCGCCCGTGTTCGTGCTGGTGCTGAGCGTGCTCGGAAGCGCGTGTGGGTCGGGTGGAACCCCCGAGGCAGCGAGCCCCGATGACGCGGAGAGCGACTCGGCGTTCGAGTCCCCGAGCGACGACGCCGAGGACGGCGACGCCGAGAGCGCGTCCGGGGAAGAAGCATCGAGCACGCCACCGCCCTTGTGCGACGACGGCTCCTGCAGCCCCTGTGGAGACGGGATGTGTCCCGTCGGCTGGTATTGCGACGAGGATGCCGGGCCGGCGTGCAGCTGGATTCCCGAGTGCGCTCCTCACGCGAGCTGCGACTGCTTGCGTCGGGTACTCGGCGCCGCGTGCCGCTGCAACGAAAGCGGTCCGGCCCCAACGGTCTCTTGCCAATAGCGGCTCAAGCCACGAGGACCTTGTTCCGGGCGAGCGGTGAGACGCGTTCGTCGGGAGTGAGGATCCCGCGGAGGTTCAGCGGGTCGGCGGCAGAGACGTGCACGGGCTCGCCCGCGCCGCGCCGCCGCACCGCGCGCAAGGTCGCGACGCACTCGGGCAGCGCGTACTGCTCGCCGTCGAAGCCGGCGACGAAGCGCCCGCCGCGCACCTCGCCGCGCGCTTCGAGCGTGCGCAGAGCTCGGAGCAGCTCTCGGAACGGTTACGGCTGCCGCTCGCGCGCGAGCGTCTTGCGAAAGACTATGCCCGTGCGCGCGAGGAGCTGGCGCGCGACGGCCTCGACGGAGAGCGGCTCGCCGCCCTCGTAGGAGAGCAGGCTGTAGCGGCCCGCGCTCGGACCGCGCCCGGCCTTCTTGCGCGCCGCCGAGAACACGAGCATGCGCAGCCCGGCGAACGAGTCGCACGTGACGAAGCCCCGCGCGACGAGCTCCGCGAGGCCGCGCTCGAGCGTCTCGGCGTCGAGCCCCGAGGCGCGAGCGAGCTCCTGCGCGAACAGCGCACCGCGGGAGGCGAGCAGGTCGTGGAGCGCGCGTGCGGGGGCGCCGAGCTCCGTGAGGTCGGGAGCCCGTGCGAGCGCCGTCCAACCCGCGAGCGCCTCCCGGGAGACGAGGCAAATCGGGGTGCTGCGCACCGTGCTCGCCGCGCTGCCCCACAAACGGCCCCACGCGACCTCACCCGAGAGGGTGAGCTGATCGAGCCACTCGCGCCGGTATCCCTTGACTCGCAGCGGCAGCACGCTCGCTTCCCAAGCGGCGGCCGGGATCTCGTACCCCGCGAGCTGTCGAACGACCTCGGCGACGCCCGCGGGGCCCTCGAGCCGATGCTCGGGCTCGACGTGCTGGTGCACGAGCAAGAAGCGCAAGAAATCCGCCGCGCTCACTGGCTCGATCTCGCTGCGCAGCCGCTCCACCGTGTAGCGGTGGATCCGCGCAAGCAGGCGCCGGCTGCACCAGCCGGAGCGCCCCTCGAAGCGCCCGCGCAGCACGAAGCCTTCGCGCTCGAGCTCGAAGAGGAGCGGATCGTCGTCGAAGACCGGACCGAGCGCGTCCAGGCGCCCGCGCAACACCTCTTTCGGCTCGCGCGTCGCCTCGACGGCGAACCAGCGCTCTCCCTCGCGCACGACGCGGCCCTTCTCGCGCAGCTCCGCGATGAACGCCTCCCACGGCCGCGCTTCGTCCACGGTCACGTAGCCCATCCAGAGCAGCGCCTCGTGGAGCTCCTCGGCGTTCGTCGGGGAGGGCCAAGCTTCCTCGCGCACGCGCCGGATCGCTTCGGGGTCGAGGGCGCCGAGCTCGTCCGCGGTGCGGACGTCGAGCGTGCGGCGCGTGAGGACGGCCTGCGTGCGCCGCTCCTCGAGCGGCGCGTCGTCCAGGAACGTGTACGGCTTGCCGCTGATGATCTCGTGCGCCATGGGCGAGGGCTCCACGGTGTCGCGCGCGTGGTAGCGGATCTCGCCGGCCTCGACGCGTTCGAGCA
>CAYYWA010000150.1:0-8097 GCA_964475255.1 uncultured Sorangium sp. | reverse complement strand
GCTCGAGGAGCGGCGCGTCGTCGAGGAAGGAGTAGGGCTGCGCCGCGAGCACGCCGAGCGCGAAGCTCGACGGCTCGGGCGTGTCGACGGCGACGCGCTCGATGCTTCCATCGCGAATCCCGCGCACCACGGCGAGGAAGCCGTCGAGGTCGAGCGCCTCGCGCAGACAGTCATCGAGCGTCTGGCGCACGATGCGATCGTCGAGCGGGACCTCGATGTCGCCGGGCGGCAGGGTCTCACCGCACGCCGCCACGGCCGGGAAGCTCGCGGCGAGCAGATCGTCGGCGCGCATGCGCACGATCGGAGCCGGAACGCGCCGGCCGCCGCGGTGCCGCTCGACGAGGAGCGCGCGCGTCACGTTCCAGCGGAAACGCGTCGCGAACAGGGGCTGGGCGAGCACGGCCTGGACGAGCAAGCGCTCGGCGCTCGCCGGCGTGAGGTAGTCGAACACCTCTTCGAGCGGGAAGCTGTGCTGGAGCCCGAGCGAGAGCACGATCGCCTCGTCGTTCGCGGCCGCTTGCAGCTCGAAGCCGAACCCGCGACAGAACCGCTTGCGGAGCGCGAGGCCGAACGCGCGGTTGACGCGGCTGCCGAAGGGCGCGTGGACCACGAGCTGCATCCCGCCGCTCTCGTCGAAGAAGCGCTCGAGCACGATGCGCCGCTGGGTGGGCACGGTGCCGAGGACGCGGGCGCCGCGCTGGACGTACTCGACGATCGCGCGCGCGGCCTCCGCTTCGTGCGGCTCCGGGGCGAGCGCCTCCGGGGTCAGCGCCTGCTCGCGCACGCGGGCCACCTCGAGCGAGAGCTCCCGCGTGCGCCCGGGGCCCTCCCCGAGCCAGAACGGGATCGTGGGCGGAGCCCCTCGAGCGTCTGCGACGCGGACCACGCCCGAGCCGACGCGCAGGATCCGCCACGACGCGGTGCCGAGCTGAAAGACGTCCCCGGCGTTCGATTCGATCGCGAAATCCTCGTTCAACGTGCCGACCGGGGTGCCCTCGGGCTCGAGCACGACCTGATAGTCGGCCGTGTCCGGGATCGCGCCGCCGCTCGTGATCGCGACGAGCCGCGCCCTGCGCGTCGCGTGCACGATGCCCTGCACGCCGTCTTCGTGGAGCAAGGACCAACGCCGCCCCGTGTGCGTCCGAATCACCGCGTCGAAGTCCTCGCGCGTGAGCTCGCGGTAGGGGTAAGCGCGGCGACACAGCGCGAACAGCGCGTCCTTCGACCACGAGGCGCCCGCGCACTCGGCGACGAGCTGCTGGGCGAGGATGTCGAGCGGCGCGCTCGGCTCCGGCGTGCGATCGAGCATGCCGCCGCGCACCGCGCGCACGACCGCGTACGCCTCGACCAGCTCGTCCTCGGTGAGCGGGAAGAGGCGTCCCTTCGGCAGCCGCGCGACGCCGTGCCCCGCGCGCCCGACCCGCTGGAGGAGCGTCGCGATCGAGCGGGTGGCGCCCACCTGGATCACGAGCTCGACGTCCCCGATGTCGATGCCGAGCTCGAGCGACGCCGTGGCGACGAGCACGGAGAGCTCGCCGCGCTTGAGGCGCCCCTCTGCTTCGCGTCGGAGCGCGGGCGAGAGACTGCCGTGGTGGCAACGCACGCGCTCGCTGCCGAGCCGGGGACCGAGCCGGGCCGCGACGCGCTCGGCGAGCTTGCGGGTGTTCACGAACACGAGCGTCGTCCGGTGCGCGCGCACGAGCTCGGCGATCCGCTCGTAGATCTCGTCCCACACCTCGTGCGAGCACACGGCCGAGAGCGGCGATGGGGGGAGCTCGATGCCGAGATCGATGGCGCGCAGGTGTCCCGCGTCCACCGTTTCGACCGAGCGCCCCACCCCGGCGAGGAAACGCGCGACGTTCTCGATCGGCTTCTGCGTCGCGGAGAGGCCAACCCGAAGGAGCGGACCGCGCGCCCGAGTCAGCGCCTCGAGGCGCTCGAGAGAGAGCGCGAGGTGGGCCCCGCGTTTGTCGCGGCAAAGCTGGTGGATCTCGTCCACGATCACCGTGCGCACGGTGCCGAGCACGCGGCGCCCCCCGTCGCTGGTGAGCAGGATGTAGAGCGACTCGGGCGTCGTCACCAGGATGTGCGGCGGCCGCTTCCTCATCGACGCGCGCACCTTCGCCTCGGTATCGCCGGTGCGCACGAGGACCCGGACGTCGGGCAAGCTCGGATCGAGCGCCCTGATCTCCGAGAGCGGCAGCTCGAGGTTCTTCTGGATGTCCGTCGCGAGCGCGCGGAGCGGGGAGACGTACACGATGCGCGTTTCGTCCGGCAGCCCCGCGCCCTCGGCGAAGAGCTCGTCGAGCGCGCACAAAAAGGCGGCGAGTGTCTTGCCCGAGCCGGTCGGCGCCGCGATCAGCGTGTTTCGCCCGGCGCGGAGGTGCGGCCACCCCTCGCGCTGCGGACGCGTGGGCTCCCCCAGGTTCTCCTCGAACCAGCGACGCACCGCGGGGTGAAAGGCTCCGAGCGCCACCGCGAAAGCATAAAGGGCCCGGCTCTCGACGCCAGCGGGCGAGCCGAGCGAGCCTGAATTTCGGGCTGACGCCGAAGGGGATGGCCGAGACCGAAGCGGATTCGGAAGACGAGCTCGCGCTCGGCTACGGTTTCTCCGCGACCACGATGATGCGCGACGAGTGATCGCCGAAGAACACGCCGGGCGTCGCGGGGTGGCCGCTCGCCTCCGCGACGCGGAAGCCGACGTCGTGGAGGAGCTTGCCGAGCTCGTGCAACGAGTACACGCGAATCGAATAGATGCATTCGCGCGTCCGCCCGTCGTCGAGGATGACCGAGCGCTTCACGCGCAGTCGACTCGTGATGAAGTCGAGGCTCATGTCATCCATGCACACGCAGGAGTCGCCCTCGTACCAGTTCTGGCAGGGCGACTGCGACACCGCGAAATCGCGGTTGATGACGTCGATCAGGAACATGCCGCCGGGCTTCAGCGCGCGGAACACGCGCTCGAGCACCGCGAGGTTCTTCTCTTCCTCGAAGTAGCCGAAGCTGGTGTTCCAGCAGAACGCGCCGTCGAACACCTCGTCGAAGTCCATCTCGCGCATGTCGCCCTGCACGAACTCGAGCTTCTGCCCGCGCGCCTGCGCGAGCTCCTTGGCGAGCGCGAGCTGATAGAGCGACAGATCGAAGCCAACCATCTCGTAGCCACGGCTCGCGAGCTCCACCGCGTGGCGCCCCGCGCCGCAGGCGAGGTCGAGCACGGTCCCCCCTTGAGCCACGCCGAGCGAGCCTTCGATGAAGTCGACCTCGCGCCCGATCTGTTCCTCCGAGAACCGCGCGTCGGCGCGCGCGAACTCTTCGTCGAACAAATCTTCGAACCAGGCGCGCCGCTGCTTCTTCTTCGCCTGGGGCAGGACCTTGCCCGTGGGCGGCTTGGACTTGCGGCGCGGGGGCGGGGGCGGTTTTGCCGACTCCTCGGGGCGCACCGGCCCCTCGGGGAGCTCGGCTTCCACCTCGCCCGGCGGGATGGAAATCGCCTCTTCGCGGTATCCGTCCGCCGACGCAGCCTCGGCTTCTGCGGGGTCCGGCGCGACCTCGACGGGAATGTCGAGCGCCTCGTCGCCCGTGGCGTCCGCCGCCGCCTCGGCCGGAGCGGCCTCCGCTTCGGGCGCGGGGCCGTCCACGTGCACCTCGACGTCCTGCTCGACGTCGAGGGGCGCGGGCTCCGGCACCGCCGCGCCCACCGCGATGATCTTCATCACGAGGATGGCGGGCGACGCCGCGGGCGTCTCCGTGGCCGGTGCGGGCTCGCTCACGTTGGCCGCGGGCGGCGCCTCCCCAGCGGGCGGAGCCGGGCTGCGAACGGGAGCTCCCGGGCTCGAGGAGCGGGTCCCGGTGGGCGACGGGAACGACGGGCGCCGCGCAGTCCCATCCCGCGGGGAGGGAGGAATGCTCGAGCGGCGACCGTTGTGCGTGCGCGTCGACACCTCCGAGCGCGGCGCCGGAAACCCGCTCGGCGTCCGCGATCGGTCGCTCGAGCTCCCTTCGCGGGACGGACCGTAGGCTCGCGGCAGCGGGGTCGATCGAATGCGCGGCGTCTCGATGCGCGCGCGGGGACGGGGCGGATCCGAGACCGGGCGCGGCGGCTCCGCGTCCTTCGTCACCTCGGCCGCGCGGGCTGGATCGTTGCCGGGAATGCGCGGCACGCGCGGTGGGCTCGGGATGATCGGGTTGCGCTGCTCGCCGTCGCTCGCCTCGGCGGGCGTTTCGGGGAAGCGCGGGCTCACGCTCGATTCGCGTCGCGGCTTCGGCGGAGGCGTCGCGCGCTTCGCCGCGTCCGAAGGGCTCGCCGCGGCGGGAGGCACGGGGGACCCGGGCTGTCCGCTCTTCACCTCGTCGCGTTCGTCGGTGCTCATGCAGCTCTCAAGAGCGATTCGCCGTAGCGGATTTTCCCGAGCGGGCGATCGAGGCGCACGCCGGGCTCGAGCAGCACCACCACCGTCGAACCAAGATGGAAGACACCGAGCTCGCTCCCGCGCTCCACGCGACGCGGCGGCTCGAACGGACGCAAGCCGACGGGCACGTTGGGGGCGTCGAGGCCCGTCACGGTGATGCGCCCGACGATGACCGCGCCCACCATGACGACCATGACCCGGCCATGCGCGTCGCTGTCGATCGCGATCGCGGCTCGGCTGTTGCGCACGAACAGCCCCGGGAAGTGGCGCTCGCCGATCTTGTTCACCGGAAAGAGGTCGCCGGCGATGCCGCGCACGGCGCGCACGACGCCGTCGACCGGGGAGTGAACCCGGTGGTAGTCCCCCGGCGCGAGGTAGACGACGGCGAAGTCGCCGCCGCGATAGCGCTCGGCATCGGCGCTGTCGCCCGTGAGCTCGCCGACCTCGTAGGGCTGCCCCTTCACCCACAAGCGCGTCCCGGGATCGACGACGCCCGAGGCCGAGAGCAGCCCATCGGCGGGGCTCACCACCGGATCGTCGTCGATCCGCCGAGCGCCCTCGCGGAGCATCCGCGTGAAGAACGCGTCGAAGGTCGGGTAGCCGCCCGGTTGTGCCGCCGCCTCCGACAGATCGACTTTGTACGCGCGGCTGTAGACGCGAAGGAGCGGGCCCGCCACGCGGCGGGGCAACGGCTGCTCACAAAGCCGGCCCACGGCGCGACTGATCTGCACGCGCGGGAGCGCACGCAGAAGCTGGGCGGCGGCGAAGGTGCTGAGGCTCAACAGTCACTCCGGAGAACGCTGTGCGCTGTCCGCGACCAAGTCCCGCCGCAGTCGGTCTCGGCCGGCTGAATCTCGCGACACCGAACAGATCCGCGCGGGGTGCGATTTTGGAAAAGCCGAGGACAACACGCGAGCGTGATGGACGCGGACAAGCTGCGGCAACGTCGAGGGTTTCGGAGACCCATCGTAGGCGGCCGCACCCCTTCGGGTCAACGCCGCAACCGCTCCCGGGCCGCCTCGCAAAGTGCCCGCCGCTCGGGTGCGACGGGTAGGTCCGCATCCGAGCCTTTCGAGCCTTTCGCCCGGCGCTTGCCCTCGCACGCGGCCTCTTCGGCCAGCGGATCGACAGCGATGGCGATCTGGGCGGCCTGCTCGGCGCCCGCGAGGTCCCCATCCTCCCGCAGGAACCGACTCCGCACCCCGAACCAGGCCCCGTGCACTCCGTCGATCTCGGAGACGGTGCCGAGCGCCGTGCGCGCCGCCGGGGCGTCACCCGCCTCGAGGTGGGCCCGTGCTGCCCGAACGCGAATGGACGCCTCGCGCTGCTCCGGACGCAAACTCGGCGCGAGCACCTCGGCAGCGGAGCGCGCGTGCCCACGTTGGAGCAGAAGGTCCGAGAGGCGCGCCCGGCGCGCCGTATCGCGACTGATCGCGTGTCCCTCGTGCGCCGCCGCGGGCGGAGGCGGCTCGGCGAGCAACGTTCGTTGCCACTCCGCGTTCCACTCCTCGAGCCCCTTGCCCGTGACGCTGCGGAGCGCCGGCTCCGGGGAGCGCTCGGAGAGCCCGCGCAGATCGGCGAGCAGGAGCTTGAGCGCGGGCTCCCCGGCACGATCGAGGAAGTGCCCCATGAAGCTCGTCACTTCCGCGAACGCGATGGCGGCAGCGTCGGGCGTCGGCAGCATCGCGATCGACGGGCCCAGGCGATCGATGCCGACCGACCTCCCCTCGGTGAGCGCCTTGTAGGCGAGCGCGTCGCCCCACCCGGGCTCGTCGAACGGCCGCGGCTCGCGGAAGCTCGCTTCGAGGCGCTTCGCCATGCCCTCTTGGAGCCAGAGCGGCGCGTAGTCGCGGCTGGCTCGGGTGATGAGCAAATGAACGAGCTCGTGCGCCAGCGTGTCCTGCCATGGGTAGCCGAGCGCCGTCGCGCGCGGCGAGAGCAGGATCACGCGGCCCCAGCGCGCGACGGCGAGCGTGCCGGTGGTCTCGGCGGCGGTGAGCGGAAGCCCCGACACCGCCGAGAGCGAAAAGAGATCGCGCACGAGATCGATGCGCAGCGGACGCGGCAGGTCCGTCCCGAGCACGCGAGCGGCCGCATCACGCGCGTTCGCGGCCGCATCGAACAGGAACGGAGCGAGGGCGCGATCGGCGTCGTCTTGGAGACGGAGCCAGATCCCCCGCTCCCGATCTTCGATCACGAACCCGGCGACGGTAGCGCGCGCACAGCTCTCGGCGAGCGCCTTGAGCCCGGCGCCTTCTTTCGTTTCCCCGAGCTCCGGGCGCGAGAGCGTCGCTGCCGCGGCATCGCAATCGCCCCGATAAATCGAGAGCCGCGCGCGCTCGAAGGCGAGCGCCGGAGACTCGGTCTTCGTCTCGGCGAGCAACTGCTCGGCCCGCGCGAGATCGATCTCGGTGATCGCGTCGGCGACCTGCGCGGCGCGGCTCTTCTCCCGCGCGCGCGACGAGGCCGGAGCCGCGAGCAACGCGGGCACGAGCAGCGCCGCGAAGACGCAGAGCGATCTTCGGACACGAGCGATCATTCGAGCAAGCCCTCCGCGTAGCGTTCCACCGCCGGGCCGAGCCGCCCGCGGCGTTCTTTGGCGAGCCCTTCGAGCACGCGCTTTCTGAACTCGGCCGCGCGCTGCGCCTCGTCGGCGCGGGGAACGTCGCCCTCGGTGGCCATCCGACGGCCATTCTCGCCGCGTGAGCTCCGCTCCTCCGAAGTGCGGGCGTCGCCCTCGTCGAGCGTGCGCCCGGAGCTCGAGCGCTCGAGCAGGCGTTGCGCCTCGCGCTCGAGGTCCAGACCCGCTTGCCCGCGCCCCTCGGCGAGCTCCCGCGCCGCTTCGCGCATGATGCTCTCGGCGCGCTCGAGCGCGTCCTCCATTTCCTCCGGGAGCCGCGCCTCGCCGTGCGCGCCGCGTCCGGCGAGATTGCCCGCGCGCTCGGCGAAGCCCTTCTCGCGGGCGCCCGCTTCGGCGAGCTCCTGAGCGGCGCGTCCCGCCGCGCGTTCGCGCAGGCGCTCGAGCGCCGCTTCGGCCCACGCGAGCTGCTCGGCGAGCTCCTGCTCGGCCCGCGCCGTTCCCTCGTCGTCCAACCAATTCGAGGGACGGCTCGAGTCCTTCGCGAGAGCGCGCGCCTGCTCGAGCAGACCGCGCGCGCTGCTGCCCGTCTCCACGGCTCCGGACAGCGACAGGCGTTCGAGGTTCTGCGCCATGGCGCTCATGTGCTCGCGCGCGAGCGCGGCGGCAGCGCGCGCAGAACCGGGCTGCGCGCCGGGCTCCGGGAGATCGTCGAGCCGTTGCCGCAGGCGCGCGGCGCGCTCCGCGGCCTCGCGCGCGAGATCTTCGGCGTGCTCGGCGCGGTCCGCCTCGGCCAGCGTGCGCTCGACGCGGCGGATCTCTTCGGCGTGCTCGGCCGCGAGCTGCTCGAGCTCCTGAACGAGCTGATCGAAGCGCTGATCCGCGTCGGAGGCGGGCCCCGGAGCTCCGCGACCGGGCCCGGCTTCGACGGCGCCGCCGCCCCCGGCCGCGCTGAACGAAGGATTCGGACGACGAAGCCGCGCCGCGAGGTGGCGCGCCGCGAGCTCGACGTGCAGCAGCGCCTCGCTCGCACGTGCCCGGCGAATGCGGCGGATCTCGCCCTGCGCGACGCTGCCGAGATCGGCCCCGAGCGTGCCGAGCCGCTCGAGG
>CAYYWA010000149.1:0-12932 GCA_964475255.1 uncultured Sorangium sp. | reverse complement strand
TGAGCCCCATGCACATCGGCCGCCCCGGCGCATCCCGGCGTCGCTGATCGGTCACTTCGCGCCGTCGTGCTCGCGGTAGCTGCTAGGGTCCCGCGCGCCGAGCGCGAATGCGCCTGGAAATCCGCTTCGGGCTCGCCATCTTCTCCGGCGTCACCCGAGATCGAGGCTGAGCCGTCTGCGCCTGCCTTCCCGGCGGTGTTCCCGGGTTGCGCCTGCGGTGAGGCTGGGGCTTGGCTGTGGCAAGAGTACTTGGGGCGCCCTCGCCGGGGGGTTCGGGCGCTCCAGCTCGTCCCTCCCGTCGTGCGTCCGTTCCGGCAGTTCCACGCGGTGAGCGCTCCCCTCCAACCGTTGCCAGCGGGACGATTGGGCCCGTCGATGTGCCCATGCCAGTCCGAGCCGCTCGCGCGCGAGCCGCGGATGCGCTGGAGCGCTTGGAAGTGTGGTCTCGTGGCAACGTCCCGGGTGCTCGGACGTCGGAGCCCTGCAGCCAACGCCGTGGGCGAGCAAAAGCCTGACGTGGGGCACCATGGCCGGGAAGGCGATTCGATGGGGGGCTCGGCCCGCCCGCGGTTGCCAGGGGCGCGGTCCGTTGCTAAAAGGGCGCCCCTTGCGGCCGGGAACCTACGACGGCCCGGAGTGGAACATGAAAAAGGCGCCTCAGAGCTCGGTGAACGAAGCCTTCGGATCCAAGGAGAAGCTGGTCGAAGCCGTCCAGCAGCTCGCAACCCCGGAGCTTTGGCTCGATCGCGTCAGCTCGGCCAAGGGCCTGAGCCGCGTTCCCAATAGCAAGCTGCTCCGCCTGCACGCGATCCTGTCGGACGCGAAGTCGCGCTTCGGGAGCCGCCAGAAGCTCATCGACGCGATCCTGGAGCTCGAGAAGCGCTCGAAGGACGCGGGCTACCGCAGCCGCCTCGAGCGCTATCCGTTGCCGCGGCTGCTCGATCTGCACCGCGCGGCGGATCGCCGGGTGCAGCGCGCCAAGGCGAAGGCCGAGCCGCGTCCGAAGCGCAAGCCCCAGGTGAAGGCGGCGCCGAAGAAGGCCGCCAAGAAGACGACGGCGACCAAGGCGCCCGCGAAGAAGAAGGCGGCGAAGAAGGGCAGCCGCTCGGTCCGGCCGAGGGCGTAGCGCGGCGCTGGGACGCGGCCGGTCGAGCCGGTCGGCGCTCCGCGAAGACTAGTTTCGGGCTCGGCGAGCCCGGAGGAGGCGAGCATGGACGTAGTGATCGTGGGTGATGGCCCCGGAGGCCTGAGCGCGGCGCTGTTTCTCGCCAAGGCCGGCCTCCAGGTGACGGTGTACGGCCAGGACAAGACGGCCATGCACTGGGCGCTGCTCCGGAACTACCTCGGGATCCCCGAGATCCACGGGAGCGAGTTCCAAAAGCGGGCCCGCGCCCAGGCCGAAGGCTTCGGCGCGCGCCTCGTGGATGCTCGCGTCGAGTCCGTCGAGAAGACCGCCGACGGGTTTCGGGTGACGCTGGAAGGCGGGGAAGCGGTGGCGGCGCGGTTCCTCGTGCTCTCCGAGGGGAAGTCGCCGCGTCTCGCGGACCAGCTCGGGCTCACGCGCGACGGGAGCGGCGCGGTCGTGACGGACATTCACGCCCGGACCTCGCTCGAGGGCGTGTACGCCGTTGGCAGGCTGGCGCGCCCGGAGCGGAGCCAGGCGATCATCAGCGCCGGGGACGGCGCGTCGGCCGCGATCGACATCGTCTCGAGCGTCCGCGGCGCTCCGTACACGGACTGGGATTCCCCGCCCGAGAACGGGTAGCGCGAGCGGCGCTCGGGGCCTCCAGGACATTGGGGACGGCGCGAGCGCCGCCCCTCGTCAGCGCAGGCCCTTCTCGGCGACGAAGCGGTTCGTGAAGACGGCGCTCTTCGAGTAGCTCTTCTCGAGATCGGCGATCAGCCGCTTCTCGAGCAGGCCACCCACGCCGAAGATCTTCGCGCTGACGCTGCCTTGAGCGACGCGGATGCAGTGATCCGGTCCGTCGGGGCGGGTGCTGAGCTCCAGCTTGACGTGGATCTTGTCGGCGAGGCGGTTCGGGACGACCTCGACCGTGTACGTCTTGCGGCTGGGGTCGAAGACGCCGCGCTCCTCGTAGCCGATGCCTTCGCCGACGACGGCCTTGAGGGGGCCCGGGAGATCGCCGACCGGCGGCGCCGCTTCCACCACGCGGTGCACCTTGCCGTCCCGCTCGTCGCGCTTCGTCTCGCGGAACACCGAAAACTTCAGGTACTCGAGGAACAGGCGCCGGTTGTACTCCTCGTCGAAGAAGAGCCGACCCCAGTAGGTGTCCTCGCTGCAGTCGAACCGGTGCTCCACGCGAAAGTCGGGCATGGCGAGCTAGTAGCACGGTCGAGCCGCGCATTCCCAGCCGACCGGGGTCTGGACGCTGGTCTATAAGGAGGGGACCGATGGACGCGGCGATGGCCTCGGAAGGCGTGCGCGTGCGGCGGCCGGGTTGGCTGCGCCAGGCACTGATCGTGCTGGGTAAGGACGTGCGCATCGAGCTCGCGACCGGGGAGGTCGTCGTCAGCTCGGCGTTCTTCGCGGTCCTCGTCGTGGTGCTGGCCTCGCTCTCGTTCTACGGAGGGCCGGCGAACGCCCGGCTGGTCGCTTCGGGCGTGATTTGGCTCAGCGTGAGCTTTGCTGCCGTGCTCGCCCTCGGAAAGACGTGGCAGCGGGAGCGGGAGGAGTCGGCGCTCGACGGGCTGCTGGTCACGCCGCTGTCGCGCAGCGCGATTTTTGCTGGAAAGGCGCTCGGAGTGCTCGCCTTCCTGTTTGCGATCGAGCTCGTCGTGATCCCGATCGCCGCCGTGCTCTTCGCGCTCGACCTCGGGGAGGTCGGGCTCGGCCTCGCGTGCATCGCGCTCGCCGCCACTCCCGGCGTCGCCGCTTCCGGGACGCTGTTCGGGGCGATGACCGTGCGGACCCAGGCTCGGGATCTGTTGCTCGCGGTCGTCCTGTTTCCGCTGCTCACGCCCACGCTGCTCGCTGCCGTGGCCGCGAGCCGCGAGCTGCTCTCGGGGGTGCCGCTCGCGGAGCTCGGGGACTACTTCCGCCTGCTCGCCATCTTCGACGTGGTGTTCGTGAGCGGGGGGCTCGGGCTGTTCGGGACGCTGATCGAGCGCTGAGCCGTGGCGTGAAATCGCCTGAAATCGCGATTGCCGGCGAGTGCGGTACGAGATCCACCGGCTTGCCGGACCGACGATGAGAGCAGTCCCCTCCCGCGCTTCCGTGGGGCGGCGTCGGCAGGTCGCCCTTCTCGGCGCCTGCAGCCCGCCTCACGCCGCCCCACCATCGGGGGCTCCGTCGTGGACCGGTTCCAGATCCGCGCCGCGTTCATGGCAAAGCGGGATTTTTCCCTTAGGCCTTGACCGGGCAGGACGGCTGTCCGAGAGTGGCGGTCCCCTCAGGGCAAAGGCCCGGCGGATGGCGGAGGTCTCCTCGATCGGTCCGTATCGCGTGCTCGAACCGCTGGGGCACGGCGGCATGGGGGTGGTATACCGGGCGCGCCACGAGGGGACGGGGCGCCCCGTCGCGCTGAAGACGGTGCGCGTGCCCGCCGCGCGCTGGCTCGACAGCATTCGCCGCGAGATCCACGCGCTCACGCGCATTCGGCATCCCGGCGTGGTGCGCATCATCGACCACGGCGTCCAGCAGGGGCTCCCCTGGTACGCGATGGATCTGCTCGAGGGGGAGACCCTCCGCCACTTCGGGCAGCGGATTTGGAGCCCGTACCGCCGCTTCTCGATGCCTCCGGCGGGCCCGGGCCGCCAGGGCACTCAGGTCGTCAGCGCGACCGATCTCGTGCAGCTCGATTCCACCGGAGCGCACTACGAGCCTCCCGAAGATCGCCGTTCGGGGCTGGCGCGGCTGAGCGAGGTGCCGCCCGCGGCGGCCGGCGAGCTCTCCAACGTGCTCCACCTGATGCGGCGCGTGTCCGCGACGCTCGCCTTTTTGCACGGCGAGGGCTTCATCAACTGCGATTTGAAGCCGGAGAACGTGCTGCTCGTCGACAACCAGCCCATCATCATCGACTTCGGGCTGACGTCGCATCACCCCGGCGGCTACGGTCGGGAGCTGCTCGAGGCGCAGCGGGGCATGGCCGGCACGCTGCCGTACATGTCGCCGGAGCAGATCCGCGGCGAGTTCGTCGATGCGCGGAGCGACCTGTACGCGCTCGGGTGCGTCCTCTACGAGCTCGTCGTCGGCAAGCCGCCGTTCACGGGGTCGCCGCGAGCGCTCATTTCACAGCATCTCTCGACGGAGCCCGCGCCGCCCTCCGCGTTGGTGGATGGCCTCCCGCCGGAGCTCGAGCACCTGATCCTGAAGCTGCTCGAAAAGCGCCTCGCGGACCGCTTCGGGTACGCGGACGAGGTCGCGGGCCTGCTCGCCGATCTCTCGGGCGACGTGCACCGGCTGCCGGACTACCCGCCGGCGCGCTCGTACCTGTATCGCCCGCACTTCGCCGGGCGAGCCGAGTTGCTCGCGGAGGTGATCCAGATCCGCGAGCGCGCTGCGGCCGGGTCGGGCGCCCTGGTGTTGCTCGGCGGCGAGAGCGGCGTCGGCAAGACGCGCTTCGCGATGGAAGTGACGTGTCTGTCGCCGGGGGGCACGATGCAGATCGTCACTGGCGAGTCGTCCTTGCTCTCGCCCGAGAGCGGGCGGAGCGTCGGCGCGGCGCCGTTGCACGCGCTTCGGCCGTTGCTCCGCGCGGTCGCGGATCGCTGCCAGGAGGGCGGCCCCGACACGACCGAGCGCTTGCTCGGCGGGCGGCGCGCGGTGCTCTCGCTCTACGAGCCGTTGCTCGCCGAGGTCCCCTCGCGCGACGGAGTGACCCAGCCGATGGCGCTGTCGCTCGAGGCGTCGCGCCAGCGCCTCTTCACGTACCTCGCGGAGACGCTCGCCGCGTTCGCGCGCGAGCAGCCGCTCTTGCTCGTCCTCGACGACATCGGCTGGGCCGACGAGCTCTCGCTGGCGTTCCTGCGCTCGCTCTCCGCCGAGTACCTGAGCTCCGTCCCGGTGCTGATCGTGGCCACGTATCGCGCCGAGGACGCGCCGGAGGCGGTGACGGCGCTCGCCGCGCTCCCGCACGTCGTCACGATTTCGCTGCCGCGGCTCGATGCCGGCGCCGTTCGCTCGATGATCAGCGACATGCTCGCCTTGCGCGAGCCGCCTTCGGCGTTCGTCGACTACGTGGCGCGGGAAGCCGAGGGCAACCCGTTCTTCGTCGCGGAGTACCTGCGAACCGCGGTCAACGAGCGCGTGCTCTATCGCGACCAGCTGAGCTCCTGGCAGGTGCACGGGCAGGACGGTCCCTCCGAGCTCGGGTATCGCTCGCTGCCGTTGCCGAGCTCGCTCCGCGAGCTCATCGAGTACCGGCTCCGCAATCTCGCGCCCGCGGGGCAGCGGCGCGGCCTCGCGGCGGCCGTGCTCGGTCGCGAGGCCGAGCTCGACGTGCTGCTCGAGGTCTCCGATCTGCCCGACAGCTCCTCCGTCGAAGGGGTGGACGAGCTGCTCCGGCGCCAGGTGCTCGAGCAGCCGGAGCCGGGACGCCTCCGCTTCGCCCACGACAAGCTGCGCGAGGTCATCTACGGCCACGCCTGGCCCGATCGCCGTCGCGAGCTGCACGCGCGCGCGGCCCACGCGCTCGAAGCGCGGCTCGGCGCGCGCAGCAACGGTCGCGAGTGGGCGACGCTCGGGCATCACTTCGCGGCCGCGCAGCTCTTCGAGCCGGCGGCGCGTTACCTCAAGCTCGCCGCCGATCACGCGCGGGCGACCTACGCCAACGGCGAGGCCATTCGCCTGTACGGCGAAGCCAAGAACCAGATCACGGAGATGCTCCTCCGCCTCGCCGGCGACTCTGCGGCGTGGGCGCGCACGCTCATCGAGCTCGACGAGGCGCTCGGCGACGTGCTCGTCCTGAGCGGCCGCCGCGAGGAGGCGCGCGTCGCCTACGACGAGGCCCTCGCCCGCGCCGCCGCCCGCGAGCCCGAGCTCCGCGCCCGACTGCTCCGCAAGCTCGGCAAGGCCTGGGAGACGCAGCACGAGCACGAGCAGGCGCTTTCGAACTACGCGCACGCGGTTCGAACGCTCGGCCACGACCCGGCCGAGCTGTCGCCAGCATGCAGAGAGGAATGGATCCAGGCGCACATCGAGCAGCTCTGGGTCTACTACTGGCTCGGCCGCGTGCCGGAGATGGACGCGCTGATCGGGATGCTGCGGCCCATCATCGATCGATACGGAACGCCGAGTCAGCGAGTCCGCTTTTTCCAGAGCCAGCTCCAGCTCAACCTGAGGCGGGATCGGTACGTCGTCACGGAAGAAACGCTGGGGTTCGCTCGGGCGGCGGTCATGGCAGCCGATGGCGCCGACCCGGCGGACCTGGCCATGTCGCAGTTCAACTACGGGTTCGCGCTGCTCTTTCACAACTCACTCGAAGCTGCAGACGCGGAGCTGAACAAGGCTCTCCGCCTGGCTCGCCGCGCCGGCGACACGGCGCAACAGGCGCGTTGTCTGAGCTATCTCACGCTCACGGCGCGCCGGCGCAAGCGCTTGCCGGAAGTAGAAGGGTACGTGCGCCAGACGCTCCAGGTCGCGGCGGCCTCTGGCATGCGCGACTACCTGGCTGCAGCCTACGCCAACCAGGGCTGGCTCGCGCTCTCCGAGGGAAATCTCGAGCTGGCGGCGGAGCGTTCCCGGGCGGCGCTGGAGATCTGGAAGACCCTTGCGCTCGTCTTTCCACTTCAGTGGATCGCGCTCATCCCCTTGCTCGAGGTCAGCGTGAAACACGGAAATCTCGAGGAAGCGCTGTCGTGTGCCGAGGGTCTCATCGACCGTTCGCAGCAACACCTACCGGGCGCTGCCGTGGACGCCTTGTCCCGCGCGGTCAAGGCGTTCGGCCGGGGTGACTCGGAGGCGGTTCGGCCCGCCTTGGAGCTCGCCCTCGCTCATCTGTCGCGAACTGGGTACTGCTGAGGTAGCGAGCCGTTGGAGGAAGGAGTCAAGACATGTCGGATTACTTTCTTTACGTGGACATTCTCGTGGAAGACCGAAAGTCCGCGATGTTCGAAGAGAGAGTCGAACGCCTGATTCGAAAGCAGGCGGAGAAACGCGGCGCGTTCTCCTCGTATGGCTGGGAGTTCAAGCTCGGGTTGAAGGCGAGCCAGCCGTTCGAGTACAAGCCGCCGCAACGACTCAACTCGTCGACGCGCGTCAAAGACGAGCGCTTGGAGAACGCGCTGTGCCGGCGCTACGTGAACGTCTGGAACGTCCCGGATCCACCGGACGTGGCCCTCGTCATGCAGCAGCTCGCCGACGACTCGGAGTACGCCGAAATCAACGACATGGTCGTTCGCGAGATCCAAAATCTGGTGCTGAACATCTCTCGTCGGCCCTTTCCGACCACGGATCGAGCCGTGCGGGTCTCCGAGATCCGCCGCCAGTTCCTGACCAAGAACATGGGCCGGTTCCTGTTCGCGTCGGGCGCCTTGCTCCCGCTGTTCGAGGCCAACCAGTGCTTCTCGTTCGGTCGCTACCAGAACGTCACCGGTCACCTGAATACGATCATCGAGCTCATTTGCGCATCGGAGTCGGATCTGAGCCGAATCAAAGAGCAGGCCAGTACGATTCCGGCTCTGCGGAGATTCTTTGCCGATATCGAAGCGACTCCTCAGGCGGAGTGGCGCGACGACCTGTCGGTGTACCTGGCGCCCCCGCACTGAAGCGCCGTTACTTTCGGAGGTAGTGCATGAACCTCGTCATTGGTGCTACGGGCGTCCTCGGCCAGGAAGTCGTTCGGCTGTTGTGCGAGGCGAGAAAGCCGGTTCGCGCGTTGGTTCGACCCGGGGCGAGCGCCGAGAAATCGTCCCGCCTCGAGTCCCTCGGCGCGACGTTGGTCCGCGGAGACCTGAAGCACCCGTCTTCTCTCCGCGACGCCTGTGCCGGTGCTTCGACCATCGTCTCCACCGCGAGCGCGACGCTCTCTCGGCAAGAGGGCGACTCCATCGAGAGCGTGGACGAGCGCGGTCAGCTCGCCTTGATCGATGCGGCCGAGGCGGCCGGCGTTGGGCACTTCGTGTATCTCTCCTTCGCGCCGCTGAGCGTCGATTGTGCGTTGCAGCGCGCGAAACGAGCCGTCGAAGCGAGGCTCAGGGAGAGCAAGCTCTCCTTTACGGTGCTCCAGCCGGTCGATTTCATGGAGATATGGCTGAGCCCGGCGCTCGGGTTCGATCCCGTCCACGGAAAGGCCAGGATTTTCGGCTCCGGGGAGCGACCGGTGAGTTGGATTTCTCTGTTCGACGTGGCCCGGTTCGCAGCGGCGGCCACGGAGGACCCGAAGCTCGCCGGCAGGGTCGTGCCGCTCGGAGGCCCCGACGCGCTGAGCCCTCTCCAGGTGCTCGAAATTTTTCGTGAGCTGGGCGGACCCGAGGTGGAGCTCGAGCGCGTCCCCGAGTCCGCATTGGAAGCTCAGCTATCTGTCGCGACGAACCCGCTCGAAGAGGCGTTTGCTGCATTGATGCTGAGCACCGCGCGAGGGTACGTCGTGAGCTCGCGAGAAGCGGTCGAGCTCTTGCCCGGGCGGTTGTGTACCGTGCGCGAGTACGCGAAGCAGGTTCTTCAGAACACTAGAGAAAAAGGAGAAATCAATGGCCAGTGAACCTCGTGATGACGATCCCGACTACACGCTCATCATCGTTGGAGACGACGACAAGTACTACAAGCTCACCTACGGTCAGTGGAAGAATGCCGCCACCGAGCTCACCCCCGCGGAAAAGGGCGTCGTCGAGCAGCTCGCTCACTGGGGCTCGTACCTGTCGTTCATCCCGTCGAACGAGTTCTTGCCGATCGGCTCGGTTTGCACCGTCGTCAACCTGAAGAGCATCCTGAAGAACAAGAAGCCCACGGATTCTGGAGGAGAGCCGAAGGAGTAGGCACCTGAAACGGACCGGCCGATGGTGACCCCTGCTTCCCGAGTGACGCCCGCCGCGGCATCCACGCTCGAAGCTCGCGCCCTGACGCACAAGGCCGTCACGCGCGGGACGGAGCGCGTGGTGCCGCCGGCGGAGACGGTGGCGCGCGCGCGGGCGCTCTTCGGGCCGCTCGGGATCACGCGGGTCGCCAACGTCACGGGGCTCGATTGCATCGGGATCCCGGTGGTGATGGTGTGTCGCCCGAACGCGCGATCGCTCGCCGTCTCTCAGGGGAAGGGGCTCGACCTCGACGCCGCTCGGGCGTCGGGCCTCATGGAGAGCATCGAGCTTCATCACGCGGAACGCATCACGCTCCCGCTCAAGCTCGCGACCTGGAACGAGCTTCGCTTCTCGCACCGGCTCGCGGACGTGACGAAGCTCCCGCGCATTTCGCCGAGCCGCTTCCATCCGAACGAGTCCTTGCTCTGGATCCAGGGCGTCGAGCTCTTGAGCTCGGAGCCCCGTTGGGTGCCTTACGAGCTCGTGCACACGAACTACACGCTGCCATTGCCGAGCGGGAGCGGCTGCTTCGTGATGAGCTCGAACGGGCTCGCCTCGGGGAACCACCCGCTCGAGGCCCTCGTGCACGGCCTGTGCGAGGTGATCGAGCGCGACGCGGTCGCGCTGTTTCGGCTCGAGCCCGCGGAGCGAAAGGCCGCGCTGCGCATCGAGCTCGACAGCATCACGGACCCCGACGCGCGGACCTTGCTCGACCACTACGAGCGCGCCGGTGTCGCCGTGGGCGTCTGGGACGCGACGTCGGACGTGGGGTTGCCGGTCGTGCGCTGTGTGATCGTCGACCGGGAACAGGGGGCGTTTCGGCGGCTTCCGCCGGTCGAGGGAATGGGGTGTCACCCGGTGCGCGAGGTCGCGCTCGCGCGCGCGCTCACGGAGGCGGCCCAGGGCCGGCTCACGTTGATCGCGGGGTCTCGCGACGACAACGGGCGGGCTCGATACGGAGCCGCGACCGACGAGGGGCTCGCCGAACGGGCCCGAGCCGTGCTGCGCGAGCCCGGCACGCGACCGTTCACGGCGCTCCCGAGTCATCCGGCGCCGAGCTTCGAGGCGGATTTGGCACGGATCCTCGAGCGGCTCTCGAGCGTGGGGGTCACGGAGGTCGTCGTCGTCGACCTCACGAAGCGCGAGTTCTCGATCCCGGTGGTGCGCGTGATCGTGCCCGGCCTCGAGACGTATCACCACGTGCAAGGCTATGCGCCGGGGCCTCGCGCCCTGGCGAAGCTCGAAGCGCGGGCAGAGCAGGGATGACCGTCGTCGTCTTCTTGGGCCCCACGCTTCCCGTCGACGCTGCCCGAGCGGAGCTCGACGCGATTTATCTGCCGCCCGCCGCACAAGGGGACGTCTATCGCGTCGCGCGGGAGCGGCCCTTCGCGATCGGGATCATCGACGGCGCGTTCGAGAGTGTCCCCGCGGTCTGGCACAAGGAGATCCTCTGGGCGCTCGCGCGCGGCATTCACGTCGTCGGCGGGGCCAGCATGGGCGCGCTGCGCGCGGCAGAGCTCGCGCGGTTCGGCATGCAGGGCGTCGGGCGGGTGTACGAAGCGTACGCCTCCGAGGTGCTCGAGGACGACGACGAGGTAGCGGTCGCGCATCTCGACGCGAGCTTGGGGTATCGCCCCACCTCCGAGGCCCTGGTCAACGTGCGCGCGACGCTCGAGGCGGCGGTGCGCGAGGGGGTGATCCCGGAGAGCGCGGGGAAGGCGCTCATCGCGCTCGGGAAGCGCACCTTTTACCCGGAGCGCACGTATCCGGAGATCCTCGCGCGCTGGCTCCAGGCGGGCGGCGATCAGGCCGCGGCCGATCGCCTGCGCGCGTTCCTCGAGAGGAATCGCGTGGATCGAAAGCGCGAGGACGCGGTGCTCGTGCTCCGCGAGCTCCGTCGCCTGAGGGAGCTCGGGGAGACCGCGCCGGAGCGCGCGTTCTCGATGAGCCACACGGAAGCGTGGGATCAGGTGGTCGAGTGGGCCGACGCTCAGCCGTCGCTGCTCCGGGGAGCGAACGTCTCCGCCGAGCTCGTCGCCGCCGAGGTGCGGCAGGCCGGCGAGCGCGGCCGCGGGGTGCTCTCGGCGGCGTACGAGCGGGCGCTCGCGGGAGTGCTCGCGCGACGGGCGTCGTTCCGCGTCTCGGCGGAGACGCTCGCGCTGCGCGAGCGCGAGTTTCGCCGCGCCCGCGGGCTCGACTCCGACGAGGCCCTCGCGCGCTGGCTCGCGGCGAGCGGGCTCACGCGCGAGCAGTACCGAGCGTTGCTCGAGCGCACCGCGGAGCAGGAGTGGGTTTCGCTCGTGCTCCAGTCGGAGATCGACCAGCACGTGCTCGACGAGCTCAGGCTCCGCGGTGAGTACGCGGAGTTCGCCGAGCGCGCTCGAGAAAAGGAGCGCATCCTCGCCGCGCGAGGGCTCATCGACGCAGTGCCCGAACGAGTGGGGGAGGAGGGGAGCCGCGTGCTCGCCTGGTACCTGGAGGAGCGGCTCGGGTGCCCCCTGCCCGCGGAGGATCGGCTCGAGGGGCTGATTCGGAGGCTCGGCCTTCCGGATCGCGCGGCGCTGGAGCGCGAAGCGCTGCGCGAGTTTCTGTACTCACGACTCAAAGGGGCGGAGATGGCGGGATGAACCATGGGTGCGATTCGCGAAGTCTCGACGGGACGCATTCTTCTCCTCGAGCCGGAACACCTCGTCGGGCGCGCTCCGTCTTCGGCTCTTAGGCTCGCTGAACGATACGTCTCCGCTCAACACGCGATCGTGCGCTGGACGGACGCCGGCTGGGAGCTCAAAGACCTCGGTAGCCGCAACGGAACGTACCTCGAAGGGGCGCGCGTCCAGCCGGGCAAGGAATATCGCCTCGAACGCGGAGCGCGCATCGCGTTCGGAAAGATCGAGCAGGAGTTCGAGCTCGTCGACGTGACGCCGCCGCAGGTCATGGCGATCCCCGGAGACGGCGGGGAGCCCGTGTTGGCGGAGGGGGATCTGCTCGCGTTGCCCTCCAACGACGATCCGCGCGTCACCATTTATCGCAGCGCCGACGGCAGCTGGCTCCTCGAGCAACCCGACGACTCCACGACGCCCGTCACGAACCTCCAGAGCTTCGAGGTCGATGGCCGCGTGTGGAAGTTCTGCTGCACCGAGCAGATCCCGAAGACGACGCTCGCGAACCCCTTCCTCGAGCTCGAGGTGCGGCACATCCACCTCACGTTCTCCGTCTCTCGCGACGAAGAGCACGTCGAGCTTCGCGCGACCGCGGGCAGCGCGGAGCTCGAGCTCGGCGCGCGCAACCACAACTACCTCCTCCTCACGCTCGCGCGCCGTCGCCTCGCCGACGCCGCCGAAGCGCTCCCCGAGACGACGTGCGGCTGGGTGTACCAGGAAGATCTCGCGACCGATCTCGGCATCGGGCTGCCCCAGCTCAACCTCGAGGTGTTCCGCTTGCGCAAGCAATTCGCCTCCCTCGGCGTCGCCGATGCCGCCAACATCGTCGAACGCCGCCCCCGCACCCGCCAACTCCGCGTCGGAACCGGCCGAATTACGATCGTGGAGCTGTAGCGGGCGCAAAAAGGAGCGCCGAGCGAAGCAGGGTCTCGGCAGAGAGCGTCTCAGCCTAGATTTCGCCTTCCGCTCGCGCGCAGAGATGATGGAAGTCGAGGAAACTTCCGTGGGAGCAACCGAGTCGTGGGGCGTCTGTCGTTTGTGGGCGAGGGGCTCGACCGCGTTCTCTTCAGCGAAGGCTGTCGACCAACAGCGTCCGTTTTCGATACCGAACCAGTCAAGGCGTGCGCCTCGCGAGCTTTCTTCAACAGCGAGGACCGCGAGGTACCGATAGCGCTCGTGGGGACGGCGCGCCTTCGAAGAGAGGGAGACGCCCCTCAGCGACTTGGCACAAGTTGGCACGCTGAGCGACGAGCAGGACGAGCCGGCCGATGCCGCGGCCGAAACCGAGACGGGCGACCA
>CAYYWA010000148.1:0-12935 GCA_964475255.1 uncultured Sorangium sp. | reverse complement strand
CGGCAGCGTCGAAGCCGGCGAGCGCTCCACTCGCGAGCACGTTGCCGAGCACGCCGCCCGGCCCTGCCCGCGCGCGGCCGGTTCCCCGCAGCATTCCGAGCGATTTCGACGCGGAGTCCGAGCGCGAGGGGCGCGCGCGCTCCCGGTGGATCGCCGCGGTCGTCGTGGGCGCGGTGGTCACCCTGGTCGCGCTCACGGTCGGCCGCCGTCACCTGCGGGACATCCTGGTGCGCCCTCCCCCAGAGCCGACGGCCACCGATGACAGCGCCCGCGTGCAGATGCTGCTCGCCGAGGGCACGCGCCTGCTCGAGTCGGGAGACCTCGAGGGCGCCGGCGAACGCCTGCTCAAAGCGTCGGCGCTGGCCGAGCGCGACGCTCGGGTCCTCGGCGCGCTCGCGCGGCTCGAAACGACGCGCGCGGACCTCACCTGGCTGCGCTCTCGCCTGCTCGATCCCGCGGACACGGACGCCGTCGAGGTGCAGCAACGCGAGCTGACGCGCCGGCTCTCCCGCGCTCGGAGCGCGACGGACGCGGCGCTCGGCGTGAGCACCACGGAGCCGACGGCGCAGCGCGCGCAGGTGGACGTGCTGCGCATGGGCGGTCAGCTCGACGCGGCTCGCGACATGGCGAGCAAGCTGCCGCAAGCGCCGCTCGACGCCCATCAGGCGTACGTGCTCGCCGCGCTCGATCTCGCGGGGGAGGAGTCGCCCACCGCGCAGACGTTCGAGCGCTTGCAGCTCGCGCGCGCCGGCGAGCGCACGCCGGGCCGCGCGCAGGCGGCCTTGATCTTCGCGCTCGCGCGCGCGGGGCGCTTCGACGAGGCGCGGACGGAGCTCGCCCGGCTCGAGACGGCCTCGTCCGTCTCCGTGCTCGCCCCGGATCTCAAGGCGTACATCGATCGGCAAGCGAACCCCGACGCGGCCGGCGGCGCTTCGACGGCACCGGCAGACATTCGTCCGCTCATCGAGCAGGCGCAGCGCACGGCCGCGCGCGGCGATCTCGACGGCGCCGAGGCGCTCTACCAGCGCGCGCTCGCGCAAAAGCCGGGCAGCGTCGAGGCGTTGACCGGCCTCGCCGAGATGGCGCGCCAAAGGAACGATCCGCGGCGCGCGGCCGAGTTCTACGAGCGCGCGCTCCACCAGAACCCGAACTACGTGCCCGCGCTGGTCGGCGGCGCGGATCAGCGCTGGCAAGCGGGACAGAAGAAGACGGCGCTCGCGTACTATCGCCGCGTCCTTCGCCTCGTCAATCCCGACTCCCCCTACGGGCGGCGCGCGGCAGCTCGGATCGCAGAGGCCGCGGGCACCGCGGCGAACCGGCCGGCCACGCAAGCCACCGCCGCGCCCACGGCGACGTCGACGCCCACGAGCCCGGGAACGGCGCCCGCATCGGGCGCGGAGACGACGCCAGGGCCGGGACAGACAGAGTGAGGCGGCTCCTTGCGCTGCTCCTGCTCGTCGCCGCGTGCACGCCGCGGCCGCGTCACTCCATCGACGGGGACGACACGCCGGAGCCAAAGCCCGGCGAGCCGCGCGTCATCGAAATCGATCTGAGCCAAGGCGCTCCCGAGAGCTCGGGCGACCGCATCCTGAGCCTGCCTGCCGCACGAACGTACACCGGGCTCGTGCGCACGCTCGAGCGGGCGCTCGACAGCGAGGAGACGGCCGGCGTGTTCGTCACGCTGGGACAGCGCTCGCTCGATTTCGCGCGCGCCGAAGAGCTCGGCCGGCTGCTCGCGCGCTTCCGAGAGAAGAAGCGCCCCGTGGTGTGCCACGCGCACACCTACTCGAACGCGAGCGCGTTGCTTGCGCTCTCGGGCTGCGGGCGCATCTGGATCAGCGCCGCAGGCTCGGTGGAAGCCGTGGGGCTCGTCGCCCAGCTCGTGCACGTGCGCGGCCTGCTCGACAAGCTCAAGGTCGAAGCCGACTTTTTGAGCATGGGCGAGTACAAGGGCGGCGCCGAGCCGTTCACGCGCGAGGAGCCGAGCGACGCCACGCGCGAGGCCTGGACCACCGTGCTGCGCTCGGTGCGGCAGGCGTGGCTCGACGGCGCGGAGCGGGGGCGGCCGGACCGCGGGGTCCGGCAAGCGCTCGAGCAAGGGCCGTTCACGCCGAGCGTCGCCAAGGAGCGCGGGCTCGTCGACGCGATCGGCTTCGAGAGCGAGGCGAAGGACGAAGCAAAGCGCCTCGCCAAGACCGAGCTCACGAGCCGCGAGTTCGGTCCGATGGCGACGGGCAAGCCCGAGCTCGACATCGGGCAGCTCATCCGCATCATCGCCGGCGCCGAGGACGCGGGCTCGGGTCGGCCGCGCGTGGCCGTGGTCCCCGCCGAAGGCAGCATCTCCGTCGAGGCGGGCAGCCCCCTCGACTCGGGCGGCATTTCCGCGCGCGCGTTCGTGCGCACGCTCCGGCGGCTGCGCGAGGACGAGTCGATTCGCGCCGTGGTGCTGCGCATCGACTCGCCGGGAGGCTCCGCGCTCGCGAGCGATCTCATCTGGCACGAGGTCATGGAGCTTCGAAAAAAGAAGCCCGTGGTGGCCTCGGTGGGTTCCATGGCCGCGAGCGGCGGTTACTACATCGCGAGCGGAGCGAACCGCATCATCGCGGAACGAACGAGCATCGTGGGCTCGATCGGCGTGTTCGGCGGCAAGCTCGTGCTCGGGCCCGCGCTCGGTGAGGTCGGCATCCGCTCGTTCACGCTGCCGGCGAGCCCCGACCCGGGCGCGGCCGCGCGCGGCGCCTTTCTCTCGCCGCTCGTCCCCTGGGACGAGGCCACGCGCGAGCGCGCGCGCGAGCACATGCAGAGCATCTACGATCTGTTCGTCGAGCGGGTGGCCACGGGCCGAAAGGTGCCGCCCGAGCGCGTGCGCGCCGCCGCCGAAGGGCGTGTCTGGACCGGTGTGCAAGGCAAGGACCTCGGGCTCGTCGACGAGTTCGGCGGGCTCGCGCGCGCCCTCGACGTGGCGCGGTCGCTCGCCAAGCTCGATCGCGACGTGCCGGTCACCGTGGAGGGCCCGCGCGAAGGGTTGCTCGAGACCCTGCTGCTCGGTGAAGGCGCGAGCGAAGCGGAGATCCGCGCCGCGCTCGCGCGCTTCGAAGCCCAACGCGCGCCGCTCCGCGCGTTGCCGAAAGCTTTCCGGGCGCACCTCGGCGCGCTCGCGCCGCTCCTCGCGGGGGAGCGCGTCGTGCTCGCGTCGCCGCACGCGGTCTCGCTGCGTTGAGCGTCGCACCGGCGCGGCTGTCCCCCGCGAACGGTCACCGTCGCGGCGGGGCGACGAGCAAGACGCCGCGCAGGCCGCGAACGTAGACGCGCCGGAGCACACCGAGGACGACGAGCGCGAGCGAACCCGCGGCCAGCGTGGACGACACCGCGAGCGGTCCCGGGTCGAGGAACGGGCCCACGGCGAGCGCGAGCGCGACGGCGAGCACGGGCACGATCAGGCGCGCTCTTCCCGCAAGGCCGATCGCCAAGGGCCCCAGGATCGCGAGCAGGAGCACCCACGACGCGGCGAGCCCCTTCTCGGCGAGCACGAAGCCGAGCGTCGGCGCGAGCGGCGCCGTGATCGGCAGACTCACGCAAGCGAGGACGATCGCGCCGCCCGCGAGCCACGGCGGGGCGCCCGCGAGAGCGCGCGCGGGCAGCGCCGAGTCGAGAGCGAGCGCGATCAGCATGCCGATCAGCGCCCAGATGGCGATCGTCTCGAGTCGTCGATCCAGCCGCGCGAGGAAGCTCCCGCCGAGCGGCGCGCTCGCGCCGGGAGCCCGGCCGCGCACGACCGAGAGCGCGAGCGCCGCGGCGTCGCGAACGAGCGCGAAGAGAAAGCCGAAGCACGAGAGGTAAAGAAGCAACGCCTCGACGACGACGGGGCTCCGTGCGGCGCCGCCGTCCGGAGCGCGGAGGCGGGACGGCGCGAAGCGCGCGCCGTCGAGGAGCGCACCGAGCACGAGCCCCACGACGAGCGCCGGGGCGGTGACGCGGAGGAGCTTGGCGAAGCTCTCGCCGAGCGGCGCCGCCACGGCCCCATGCGAGCCGATCTCGGCGAAGATCCACCACAGCGCGCCGCCCAGGATCGCGGCGACGAAGTCGAGCACGCGAGACGGCGTATCCGTCGGCAGGTCCTCGCCGATGTCGTGAAGGATCGCGTGCAGCAACACGCCCGCCACGGCGGCGGCAATCCAGGCATGCGCTTGCTCGATGCGCTCGGCGCCCGCGAGCTCGGACAGAAAGATCCCGGCGAGGCTCGCCACCGCGAGCGACGCGCTCCGCGCCATCGCCGACGCGACCCCCGAGAGCCGCGTGTAGCTCGCGGCCACGACCGCGACGAGCGGGATCGTGTGGAGCGCCAGCGCGAGCAAGACGTCGAGGTGCGAGTGCCCCGAATGCTCGCCGACATGGGCGTACGCGCCGAGCGCGAGCCCGTCCCCCACGTGGTGCACCACGAGCCCCGCGAACCCGAGCTCGAGCCCGAGCGCGTGACCGTGGCCGTCGTCCTTGGACCGCAGCAGCCAGGAGAGCCAGCGCGGCAGCGCCAGGCCGGCGCCGAACACCAACAGGCCGAGCGCGCCGAGACCGCCGAGCGCTTCGGGCAAGAGGTGCAGCAGGATCACGGACACCACCGCGGCGAGCGCCAGCGTGCGCAGAGGCCCGATCAGCGTGCGCCGCGCTCCCGGAGCGAGCCCGAGGCCCGCCCCCAGGGCCACAGCGGCTAGGGCGATGACGATGGCGACCGTCAAGGGGGCGCCGTTCTAGCATCCCCGAGCGCTCAGCAGGAGACGTGCGTCGTTGCCGGGAAAATCTTGCCGGGATTGAGCAGACCGTCCGGGTCGAACACGCGTTTCAGGTTTCTCTGCAGCTCGATCAGCGCGGGCGCTTGTTCGAGGGGCAGGTACGGCGCCTTGAGGACGCCGATTCCGTGCTCACCGCTCAGGGTGCCGCCGAGCTCCACCACGGCCCGGAAAAGCTCCTCGATCGAGCGCTCGACGCGCGGCACTTCCTCCGGCTCGTCCCAGAGAAAGTTGACGTGGAGGTTGCCGTCGCCGGCGTGCCCGTACGTGAGCGTACGGACGCCGTTCCGCTCGCTGCTCGCGGCCACTCGGTCGAGCAGCGTGGCGATCCGTTGGCGAGGAACCACGACGTCCTCGCTGAGCTTGTTGCGCGAGAGCCGGCGAACCGCATAGCTCATCTCGCGCCGCGCCGACCAGAGGCGCGCGCGCTGGGCCGGATCTTGCGCGACGAGCACGTCGAGGGCGCGCGCGGTGGTGCACGCGTTGCCGACGCGCTCGAGGTCGAGCTCGCACTCGGCGGTGCGTCCGTCGACCTCGATGAGGAGCATCGCGTTCGCGCGGGTGTCGATGGGATTGCCTGCCTGCCGCATGGCCTCGAGCGTCGCGCCATCCAGAAGCTCGATGCACCGCGGGACCAGGCCACCGCTCGTGATGCCCGCGACGGACTCCGCGGCTGCGTTCAGATCCGGAAACAGCACGAGCAAGGTCGCGATGCTCTCCGGCTTCGGGATCAGGCGCAGCGTGGCTTCACTGAAGACGGCGAGCGTGCCCTCGCTGCCCACGAGCAACCCGGTCACGTCGTAGCCCGTCACTCCCTTCAAGGTGCGGCGCCCCACGCGCAGGCGCCGACCACCGACGAGCAGCGCCTCGAGGCCGAGCACGTAGTCGCGCGTCACGCCGTACTTCAGCGCGCGCGGCCCGCCCGCGTTCTCGGCGAGGTTGCCACCCAGCCGACAGCTCGCGAGCGAGTTCGGATCCGGCGGGTAGAACCAGCCCTCGGCTTCGACGGCGGCGTGCAGCTCCGCCAAGACCACGCCGGGCTCGACGACGGCGATCCCCTCGCGCCGATCGATCTCCTTGATCCCGTTCATGCCGAGGCTCGCGAGCACGATGCCGCCCGCGACCGGAACCGCGCCGCCGGTCCGTCCCGTGCCGCCCGCCCGGGGCGTGATCGGCACCTGTGCCTCGCGCGCCACCTCGAGGGCGCGCTGCATGTCTTCGGCCGACTGCGCGAGCACGACCGCGTCCGGGATCGTGCCTTCGGCCTCGGACTCGTCGCGGACGTAGGCTTCGCACGCGTCGCGCTCGGTCAGCACCTTCGACGGGCCGAGCGCCGCGTCGAGCAGCCGTCGCGCCTTCTCACGCGCCGCGGGGGAGGGAGGCCGGACCTCTGGCTTCAACACGAGCACCCCCCGAGTGTAGCCACGACCCGGGGGCGAGCGAGGCCCCCACCGAAGTGGGAGCCTCGTACCCTTCCCGGATCGAAGCCGGGCGGCTTACTGCGCGCGAGCGCCGCGGCGGAAGCGGCGAGCGCCCGCCAACCCGACGACACCGGCGAACAGGAGCAGCGCCGACGTGCCGCGCGCGCCGCCGGGAACGCCCACGACGCTGCACGACGCGGGCGCCTCGGGAACGTAGCTGCACTCCGCCGAGCCCGGTGCGACGCAGATTCCGTCCTCGGCGTCGCAGACGCCGCTCTGACACTCCAGATCCTGGCTGCACGCTTCCCCGTTCTCGTAGCGGCGCTCGCAGACCTCGTCCGCGTTGCAGAACGTGGTCCGGAGGTCACAAACGGCGTCTTCACAGGACTCGTCTTCGCCGGCGAGCGCAACGCACTCGCCTTCGCTTTCGCTGCACACGCCGTCTACGCACTCGTAGTTGTAGCTGCACGCCTCGCCCGTCTCCACGAGCGGCGTCACCATCTGCCAGCACGCCGGCTCGTTGACGGGAATCG
The DNA here is from genome assembly GCA_964475255.1 of uncultured Sorangium sp. Taxonomy (GTDB): domain Bacteria; phylum Myxococcota_A; class Polyangia; order Polyangiales; family Polyangiaceae; genus PMG-095. Next base: position 6,197 of record CAYYWA010000148.1, on the reverse strand, counting down.
CGCCGTACTGCCCCACTTGGGCCGGCCACTCGCTGCACTCCGCTTCGGCGATCGCGCCCACGCAGAGCTCGAAGTTGTCGCAGTCGAGCTCGGCCGTTTCGCCATCGACGGCCGTTGCGAGATCGACGTAGATGGCGTCGGTCGCCTCGATCACGTCCTTGAGGCACTCCTCGTAGTCGTCGGAGCAACAGTCGACGCGCTTCTGGCACACCGCTTCCGCGAAGGCCTCCGCGAGCTCGCCCGGGTCGGACGGGCACGCGACGGGCCCTGGCGAGCCCGAGTCGCCACCAGCGCCGCCCAGGCCAGCGTCACCCGCCGTCCCGCCGTCGCCGCCCGCGCCGCTCGGACCTCCACCGGCGCCTCCCACGTCGTCACCGCCCTGCCCCGCTTCGCCAGCGCCGGCCTCGCCGCCCGAGCCTCCCTCACCGCTCGGCGCCCCGGCTCCGCCCGGCGCGCCCGCATCGCCGCTCGAGGCGCCCGCGTCACCGCTCGGTGCGCCGGCTTCGTTCGTCGTGCCGCCGGTGCTGCTCTTGCCACCGCTGCTCTTGCCGCCGCTGGCCTCTCCTGCATCACCGCCCGAGCCGCCCGTGGCCACCGGCGATCCCCCGTCGTCATCGCCGCAGGCGCTGAAGGCGAACATGAGCGAGCTAATCCAGAACGTCCCAAAGACAAGGCGTTTTACCATGATCGCGCGACCGTATCATGGATACAGGCCGCGGGGCAAAAGGCGCATTTCAGGGGGGGCGTTGTCCGGGGGGCCTGGCATGCTGGCAAGCCCCCCCAACGCCCATCGCTCGATTGGATGACTCAACCAGCGTCGCCGTGCGTGGGCCGATCACAGGCAGACGCCGCCGAGGCAGAGCAGAAGGCAGGTCTTGCCGCATTGGCCGCAGTTCTTGGGATCCGTCGAGAGGTCGACGCAGGCGCCGCTGCAGAGGGCGCGGCCGGCGTTGCAGATCACGCCGCAGGAGCCGCCGCTGCAGGTCGCGGTGGCGTTGGGGAGTGTTGGACAGGGCTCTCCGCATCCGCCGCAGTGGGCGGGGTCGCTGTTCGTGTCGACGCAGGCGCCGGAGCACTCCGTGAACCCCGCCTTGCACGAAAAGCCGCATTGGCCGCCGACACAGCTGGGTGAGGCGTTGGCCGGCGCCGAGCAGACCTCGTTGCAGTCTCCGCAGTTCGACGTGTCGTTTTCCGTATCGACACAGGAGTCGTTGCAGTTGGTCGTTCCCGACGCGCAGTCGGTCACGCACGCGCCCCCGTCGCAGACTTGGTCGCCCTCGCAGGGCTTTTCGCAGTCGCCGCAATGGTTGCGATCCGAGTTCTTGTCGACGCACCGGTCGCCACAGCGGGTGTAGCCGCTGTTGCACCGAATCTGGCACTCGCCTTCCACGCAGAGCGCCGAGCCGTTCGCAGGCGCCGGGCACGCGTCGTCGCAGGCACCGCAGTGCGCGACGTCGGTTTGGGTGTCGACACACCGTCCACCGCAGAGCGTCCCGCCGGGATGGTCGCAGCGAATGCCACACTCGCCGTCGCAAACGGCGCTGCCGCCGGGGACCACGGGGCAACTCTGCCCACACTCGCCGCAATGGGCGGGGTCGCGCGCGAGGTCGACACACGCGCCGTCGCACCGCTCCAGAGGCTCGGGGCACTCCGCCGAGCACTTCCCGGCCGAGCAGACTTCTCCCTCGTCACAGCGGCGGTTGCACGCCCCGCAGTGAACCGGGCTCGTCGCCGTGTCGACGCAGGAGGAGCCGCACTTGGCAAACCCGGGTTGGCAGGTGATCGCGCACCGGCCGCCCTGACACACGGCCTCGCCGTGGAGCTGCGCTTCGCACGCTCGGTCGCATCCGCCGCAATGGTCCGCGTCCTCCGAGACGTCGACGCACCGATCGCCGCAGCGCTCGAATCCCTCGTTGCACACGATGCGACACTCGCCCTCGTCGCACACGGCCCGGCCGTTCTCGGGCGCATTGCAAGCGCGACCGCACTCGCCACAGTGGGCGAGCGACGAGTCGAGATCCACGCACTCCCCCGAGCAGTTGGTGGCGCTCCCCGCGCACGAGTCGCTGCAAGCGCCCAGCGAGCAGACCTTGCCGAGCGGGCAGCTCGCGTCGCACTCTCCGCAGTGTCGCGGATCGCCGAGGACGTCCACGCACTCTCCGTGACACGGCTCGAACCCCTCGCTGCACTCGATGCCGCACGTTCCGGCGTCGCAAACGGCGGCGCCGTTCGGCACGCTCGGACAACGCTGACCGCACCCACCGCAGTTCTTGGGATCCGCCTCGACGTGGACGCAGAAGCTGCCACAGGGCTCGAACCCGGTATCGCAGCCGAAAACGCACGTTCCGTTCGCGCAGCCGGCGTGGCCGTGCGGAGGGGCGGTGCACGTCGCCCCACAGCCGCCGCAATGGTCGGCGCGGTCGGACAGAACCACGCACTCGCCGTCGCAGACCGTCTCCCCTTCTCGGCAGGTCACGCCGCTGCCGGGCTCCCCCGCTCGAACGCACAGCCCCGCGCGGCACTCGTAGCCGCGAACGCAGTTGCCGTCCTCGTCACAGGGCAGCCCCGAGAAGTCGCCCGACAAGTCGCTCTCGCAAGCGGCGACGGCGACGGTGAAGCCGAGCCAGGCGCCGAGCAAACGCGTCGAGAACACGGCGCGCGACAGGATACGGAGCGTGCCCATCAGAACCTCGAAGCGAAGCTCCCGAAACACGAGCTGCCGTCGCAGGCTAACGCCGCGTGGCTGCCCGCGTCGGGGGTGCGCAGGGTATCGAGCGCCACGAGCACCCCACCCGTGATCAACAGCGCGCCCCCCGCCACGGCGAAGAGGCGCGCCGTCGTTTGCCGCCCACGCATGGCGTCGTAGCGCTCGGCGTAGGCGATTTGCGTTTTCGCCTCGCGGGCGTCGTCCTCCGCCGCGCGCCGGGAGAGCTCGAAGACTCCCGAGAGCACGAGGGCCGCCCCGCCAGCGCTCAACGTCAGGACGGGCCAAAGGTCGACACCGCCGCGAGCGACGGGCTCCGTGGGAGGCAACGGCGTCGGTGGCGTGCTCGGAGGCGGCGCCGCGCTGTCCGCGGAGGGACGCTGCACCGCCACGACCGGGGGCGCCGCGTCTGCCGGAGCGAGCGCGCTCGAGAGCTCGACCGATCGCTCTGGATTCAGCGCGAGCTCGCGTGTCTCGGCTCGATACCCCTGCCGCGTCAGCGTCAGCCGATGCGTTCCGGGGGCGAGCACGCCGGCCCACGGTGTCGTCCCGAGCGCGCGCCCGTCGATGCTGACCGCGGTGCCCGACGGTTCCGTGAGCACGCAAAGGAGCGCCTCGCCCCGAGCGAGCAGCGTCGTCTCGAGCGCCGTGATCCGCGTTCGCACGGCCTCCTCGTTCGTCGGCTCCGGCTCGCGCCGCAAGTAGTCACGATAGTAAGCCAACGCGCGAGCGGGCTCGTCGAGCTTCTCGAACGCGCGCGCCACGTTGAACGAGAGCGCCGCGCTCGGCACCAGCTCGTCGGCGGCGAGAAACGCCGCGACGGCCTCGTCGAACCGTCCAGCGCGATACGCGTCGACGCCCGCTTCGTAGCGGGCCGCGGCTCGTCGTTGGCGCTCGTCCGTCGCGTCCTCCTTCCGCTCGGTCGCGGCGCTGCCTGGCTCACCCGCGGCGACGCGCGGGACGGCGCCGAGCAACGCACAGAACACGATCCGAATCGACCACCGAGAGACGCGAAACGAGCCCATCACGTCGGAATGCGCGGCACCGGCTCAATACGGCGCGAGGAGATCGAGCTCGTCCCCGGCCTTGCGCGGCGCTCGGGGGCTCGTTGGCTCGGGATTCGATGGACGGCGGACCACCGGTTTCTTGGGCGCCGGTGCCTCGCTTTGCGGCGAGCTCCCGTCGTTGGGGGACGGGCTCGCGGACCCGACGATGGGGAGCGGCGCGAGCGGGACCACGGTGCTCGGCCGAAGGCGTTCGGGCGCGGCGGGGAGCGATTCCTCCACTGGCTGCGCGCGCGGTGACTCGCCTGGTCGGGCCGACGACACCGACGGGACGCTCGTCGATGCGCTCTCGCTCCCCTTCGAAGCGCGCGGCGCGGAGCCCGTCCACCAGAACACCGCGATGCTCACCACCACGGCCGCGCCCGCCGCCGCGCCCAGGCGCGCGGAGCGCGAGCCCTTCGTCGGCAGCCCGGGCACCGACGACGCCGTCCCTGCACCGTGCGACTCGGGGTCGGCGCGGTGAGGCACGCTCGGGGGTGCCTCGACCGAAATGGGCACCGCGAGCTCGCTGCCCCGGAGCGAGTCGCCCGCGAGCGGCGCAGACCGAGGCGGCTCCTCCGCGGACAACCAGGTCGAGCGCAGAGACGTCCGACAAATGTCGTCCACCACGCCGCGCTCGAGCAACCACGCCGCGAGCGCGCGCCCGAGCGCGAGCATCGACGGCCACCGCTCGCTCTTCGTCTTGGCGAGCCCGCGCTTCAGAATCTCCCAGAGGTCCGGCTCGTTGACCCCCAAAGCCAGGATCGAGGGCGGATTCTCCTCCAAAATGCTGCGCAGCAACGCGTTGTAGTTCGGCCCGTTGAACGGCCGCCGCCCAGTCAAACACTCGTACACCATCGCCGAGTACGCCCAGATGTCCGTGTACTCGTCGATGTCTCGCTCTCCGCGCGCTTGCTCGGGCGAGAAGTACGCCGGCGTCCCGATCACCGCGCCCGTCTCGGTCAGCGGGTACGACCCGGGTTCCGTTTCGCGCCCGCGCAGCTTGACGACCCCGAAGTCGAGCAGCTTCGGCTGCAGCGTGCTGCTCGTATGCGCCAAGAGCACGTTGCTCGGCTTGAGGTCGCGGTGCACGAGCCCCTTCGAGTGCGCTGCGACGAGCGCGTCCGCGACGGGCAGGAGAACCCGAACCGCCTCGATGGGAGACAGCCGCCCCCCTTCGTACAAGCGATCCAACAACGTCCCACCCTCGAGCAGCTCCATGACGAGGAACGGATCGCCGGCCGTCGTTCTGCCGAGATCGAAGACGCGGACGATCGCCGGATGATCGAGGCGCGCCGCCGACCGCGCTTCTTGGAGGAGCCGCCCCGTGTGCGCCGGATCGTTGGTATCGGCTCGGACCACTTTGATGGCCACGTCCGCATCCAGCATGAGATTGCGGGCCTGCCAGACACACGCCTGGCCGCCTTCTCCGAGCAGGCCGTGCAAGCGGTATTTTTCCGCGATCACGTCCCCGCTCGCGTAACCGCGGGCCCTCGCCGGCTGAGGCTTCATCAGGGCGTCGGCCATGGACGACACGCAATCGTTATCACGCGCGACCCCCGGGCGCAGCGCTCCTTCCTCGAGGGGCCGTGTTTCGAAGATAGCGAAAACTCGGATCGGTTGCGGGTCAAATCGCACGCACCGCCGCTTCGTGACGACAGCGGCTCCCTCGCAGCGATTCAGCGCCCTCGCAACGTCTCGGCATGGGGTCGCGCAGGTGGGACGAGGGTGCCGAAGCGACGAGAGCGAACGCTCTCGGGAGCCAGAGCGGAACGTCGAACCCACGGCCTCCTACCCCGAACCTCGGGTCGTTCGCGAGCGTGGCGCTCGTGTCGCCGGCGTTCGTAGGAGGTCATCCGAAAGGCGCTACGGTTGCTCCGATGCAACCCCGACCGGCCCCCGAATGGCGAACCACGGAGTGGATCAACACGCCCGAGCCGCTCTCGCTCGAACGGCTCCGCGGCAACGTCGTGCTGCTCCACGCCTTTCAGATGCTCTGTCCCGGGTGCGTCGAGCGAGGCCTTCCGCAGGCCCAGCGCGTTGCCGAGCTGTTCGCGAGGGCGCCGCTCGTCGTAGTCGGCCTCCACACCGTGTTCGAGAATCACGAGGCGATGCAGCCCGACGCGCTCCGCGCCTTCGTCGCCGAGCGCCGCCTCACCTTCCCCATCGGCGTCGACGCGCCCGGCCCCGTCGGCGATCCCATTCCGCAAACCATGCGCGCCTACGACATGCAAGGCACTCCCACCACCGTGCTCATCGACGCCCAAGGCCGCCGCCGCCGCCAAATCCTCGGCCCCCACGAGGATCTCCTCCTCGGCGCCGAGCTCCAGGCCCTGCTCGCCGAAGCCCAGGTCCTTCAGACCTAGTCTGGATTTGGGACCCACCGTTCACGGAACCAACTGCTAGAACGCCGATCGGCCTCGTTTCGTAGGGGCGGCACGCGCCGCCCC
>CAYYWA010000147.1:302-12935 GCA_964475255.1 uncultured Sorangium sp. | reverse complement strand
GTGCGGAAGCGTGCGCCGGCGCGTTTCGGACGTGCCGAGCCCCCTGCGACGACCCCGAGCCCGGGCCGGGGTTCCGCGCGGAGCCGCCAACCTGCGCAGGATGTACGACGGACTACAAAGCGTGCATGCGGCGTTGCTTCGAGTGATGCGAGAAGACTCGCTCCCCACGGCACCAGGGGAACCCTCGGCAATCGCCGCAGCCGAGGGCGCCGATTTCTCCCTGAGCAGCCCGGGTTCGAAAGAGAAAGTTGACGGGGCAGAGATCTCGGCGCTACGTGCGAGAAGCCGGTCGATGGTCGAGCGCTCGAACCCAGGAACCTCTCTCGAGGCTACGTCCGCCACAGCGCTCGTCACCCCGCTGCCGCGTGTGTTCCGTCCGCAGCGCGCCTTGCCGGCGGAAGCGGTTCGGCCCACGCGCGCCGAAGTGAACCTCGACAGCCTGCGCCACAACCTGCGCGTGATGCAGCGCGTGGCGGGCAGCGCCGCCGTGTGGGCGGTGCTCAAGGCGGACGGCTACGGCCACGGCTCGAAGGCCGTCGCCCGCACGCTCGAGCGCGCGGGCGCGCGCGGCGTGTGCGTCGCCTTGCTCGAGGAAGGCATCGAGCTCCGGCAAGCGGGGATTCGCCTGCCGATCCTCGTCATGGGCGGCTACTACGGCCGCGCCTGGGGCGACCTCTTGGAGTACGAGCTCACGCCCGTGATCCACGAGCCCTCGCAGCTCGCGGCCCTCGCCGACGAGGTGCGCTACGGCGGCCGGCGACCCGCGGGCTTCCACCTCAAGATCGATACGGGCATGGCTCGCCTCGGGATCGCGCCCCGTGAGGTCGCGGCGATCGCGGAGCTCATCCGGAGCCGTGCCGAGGTGGTCCTCGAGGCGGCGATGACGCACTTCGCGTGCGCCGACTCGTGGGACACGCACTCCATCGAGCAGCAGCTCGATCAGTTCGACGCCGCGTGCGCGACGCTGCGCCAGGCGGGCGTCCCCGTGCCGCTCCGGCACGCGGCGAACTCCGCCGCGACGCTCAGGAGCCCGCGCTCGCGCCTCGATATCGTGCGCCCGGGCATCGCGCTGTTCGGCATCGAGCCGCAAGCCGGGAGCTGTCCGGAGCTTCGCCCGGTGATGCGCGTTCGCACCGAGGTGCTCGCTCTCAGGGATCTCGCGCCGGGCATGTCGGTCGGCTACGGCGCGACCTTCCGCGCCACACGCCCGAGCCGCATCGCGACGGTGCCGATGGGCTACGCCGACGGCCTGAGCCGCGGGCTCTCGAATCGCGGACACCTGCTCGTGCGCGGCCGGCGCGTGCCGATCGTGGGCGCGGTGAGCATGGACATGACGATGATCGACGTGACCGACGTCCCCGGCGTGCGCGTCGGTGACGAGTGCGTCGTGCTCGGCTCGCAGCGCGGTCCTTCCGGCGAGTCGACGATCCGCGCCGACGAAATCGCGCGCGAGCTCGGCACCATCCCCTGGGAGGTGCTCACGAACGTCTCTCGCCGCGTCCCCCGCTTCTATCGCGAGCCGTAGCGCGCGGCGAGAAGCGCGGGCAGAGCGCTCACCGTTCGATTTCGTGCCGACGCCGACTTCAGGTCGAGAAGAGCGCGTTGACTTTCGCGGCGCAGATGAAGTCGTTCTTGCTCAGCCCGGAGATCGCGTGCGTCGAATACGTCACCTTGCACGTTCGGTAGTGCACCTCGAGATCCGGATGGTGATCCTCCCGGTGCGCGATGAAGGCGACGGCGTTCACGAACGCCATCGTCTCGTAGTAGTTCGTGAAGCGAAAAGTCCGACTGATGCGCGTCCCCTCCCCCTCGAGCGCGAAGCCCGGGACTTCGGCGAGGAGGTGGCGCGCTTCGGCCTCCTCGATGCGGGGCGTTTCGGGAGTACAGGCGGTGCAACGCTGCTTTTCGAGGCTCATGGGGCACGTTCCTCCAACAACAAACGACGCTCGTTGAGACCTGCGGCCACGGGCGCGAGCCGCTCGTCACCGCGAATGAGCTCGATGAGCTTGCGCATCGACTGCACGTAGGCGACCGGCTCGAGCTCCCCGCGCAAGAGCTGAACGCGCAGGAACACCCCGGCCGTCTGCGCGACGTCGCACAGGCAATAGTTGCGAACCTCCGAGAGCCGTCCGGCATGCACCATCGGCCCCACGTCCTTGCCATCCACCCCGACCTTGCCCGGCATCCCGCAGAGCTTCGCGACCACGTCGAGCCGCGACGGCTTCGCCGCCCCGAAATCGGAGAGGTAGTCCATGAGGTCGAGGTGACCTTCCGGCGAGAAGCGGTACCGGACGTCCCGGACGCCGTAGTAGTGCCGGAGCGTGATGCCGTAGCGCAGGCAGCGAGTCGCGATCACGGGCAGGTCGAACCCCCGGCCGTTGAACGTGACGAGGCAGGGCCGGCGGTCCTCCAGCAGCCGAGCGAAGTCCGCCAGGATCCCCGCCTCGTCCTTGGCCTCGCTGATCACCCCGATCCGGCGCGGCTCGTAGCTCGCGTCGAAGAGCAGCGCCCCGATGACCACGATCTTGTGGTGCGGCGGGGCGGGCAGCCGTTCGGCCTCGCTCGCCGCGACGATCGGGAGCTCGGGGTCGAGCACCGTCTCGATGTCCAGAACCAGGAAGGGATGGGGCACGCCCGAGCGGAGCATTCGCTCCGCGGGGCCGCCGGTCAACCCCTGGCGGGCCCCGCCTCAAACGGCGCCGGCCATGGGGATGGTGCCCCGCCGTCACCCCTCCGGCGCCGCGAGCGCACACGCCAGGCTCCCGTAAACCTTCGTATTTTCCGCTACTTGACGGATCGGTCGGGCCGTGGTGACTTGACCTTTGCACGCGGGTGCTTCCCCACGTGATAAGCGGACTTGGGCCGCGGGCTGTGAATGCGCCCGCAGGCGACGCCCGAGCGGGCGAGCTATGCCGAAAAATACACTTGTCATCAATTGCGACATTCGGGAGACCCGGGTCGCACTCATCGAAGGCGGCGTGATCGCCGAGCTCCAGATCGAGCGGGCGAACGCACGCGGAACCGTTGGAAATATCGTGCTCGGGCGCGTGACACGCGTTCTCCCGGGTATGCAGGCGGCCTTCATCGACGTGGGCATGGAACGCGCGGCGTTCCTGCACGTCGAGGATCTCATCCGTCCGAACGATCTCGACGCCTACCTTGCCGGCGCCCGGCGCACCGAAGATGCCGATCGCTGGGAGAAGGGCGACGGCGGGCGGCGCCGGATCCAAGTAGCCGTAGCCGAGGACCTCGAGGACGAAGACGACGACGACGACGAGGAAGTCGTCAACGGCGCCGTCGCCGCGGAGCTCGAGCACGACGAGGACGACGAAGACGACGACGAGGACGAAGAGCCCGCGTCCGTCGCTCCCGCCCTCGAGAACGACGACGAGGACGACGAGGACGCCTCCGAGGCCTCGGATGAAGAGGAGGAAGAAGAAGAGGAAGAGGTCGAGGAGCACGAGGTCGACTCGGCCGAAGAAGACGCTGCCGAAGCCCTGCCCGAAGACGAGGCCGAAGAGCTCGAGGGCAGCGCCGAAACGCCGACCGAGACCGCGCGGCGAAAGCGCCGACGACGCCGGCGACGCGGGCGCGAGAACGACTCAGCGTCCAACGAAAAACCGACGAAGGCCCGCTCCGCCAACGAGGGAGAGCGCAGCCGCGAGTCGAAGCGCTCGACGCGCGCGAGCAAGAACGGCCGCGAGCCGCGCTCGCGAGGCGGCATCCCGCGCGTGTCCCGCTCCGTGCCGATCACCGAGGTCGTCAAGGAGGGGGACGAGGTCATCGTCCAGATTTCCAAGGAGCCCATCGGCACGAAAGGCGCGCGCGTGACGAGCCACGTCTCCTTGGCCGGGCGCTACGTGGTGTACCTGCCCACCGTCGAGCACGTCGGTGTCTCGAAGCGGATCGGCTCCGCTCGCGAGCGCGCGCGGCTTCGCGAGGTGGTGGAAACGCTCAAGCCCGCCGCGGGCGGCATCATCGTGCGAACCGTCGCCGAGGGCCTCACCAAGAAGGACCTGAAGGCGGACATCGGCTACCTCGTCCGCCTCTGGGAGGACGTCCTCAAGCGGCGCGAAGGAGCGAAGGCTCCCGCGGTGCTCTACACCGAGCTCGACCTCGTGCTGAAGACGGCGCGCGATCTGTTCACGGAAGAGATCGAGAGCATCGTCATCGACGACAAGGCGGAGTACGCGCGCCTGGTCCGGTTCGTCGAGATGTTCGCGCCGAGCCGCACGAAGGACATCCACTACTACTCCGGAGACGAACCCATCTTCGATGCCTATGGGATCGAGGATGAGATCGCCCGCGCGCTGAGCCGAAAGGTGCCGCTGCCGAGCGGCGGGTATCTCATCATCGATCAGGCCGAAGCCCTCACCGCCATCGACGTGAACACGGGTCGCTTCGTGGGCAAGGGCAGCAAGGATCTCGAAGAAACCGCGCTCAAGACGAACCTCGAGGCCGTCGAGGAGATCGCTTACCAGCTCCGGTTCCGAAACATCGGCGGGCTCGTGATCCTCGACCTCATCGACATGGACGCGCCGGGCAACCGCGAGAAGGTCTGGCGCGCGCTCGAACAGCGCCTCGCCAAGGACAAGGCGAAGACCACGATCAACCGGATCAGCGAGCTTGGGCTGATCGAGATGACGCGCAAGCGGACGCGCGAGAGCCTCGCGCGGATGATGCACGAGACCTGCTTCTACTGCGACGGCACGGGGCAGATTCAGTCGCGCACCACGATCGCGTACGAGATCTTGCGGCAAATCCGGCGTGAACGGCACAACCTGCCCGGCTACTCGGTCGTCGTGAACGCGCACCCGGCGGTCGTGGACTTGATGACCGGCGAAGAGCGCGAAGCGGTGACCGAGGCAGAGCGGCGGTACATGCGCCGCATCGAGTTCAACCCGCGCCGCGAGTACCACATCGAGCAGTTCGACCTTCAGGGGAAGTGAGCGGTCGGGATCGTCTTCTGTTAGTCTGGCTCCGTGCCGACTCGGCAAAAACCCATGCAAAGCGGTCGCAGGGACGAACGCGTCACCATCAACAAAGCCTTCGAGTCGTTCGACCAGTTCGTGAGCGAGTACGTGACCAACGTCTCCCGCTCCGGGGTCTTCATCAAGACCGACCGCCCGCTGCCGCTCGGCTCCGAGGTGAACCTGCGCTTCACCGTCGTCCTCGACGGCGTCGAGACCATCGAGGGCGTCGGTGAGGTGGTGCGCGTCGAGACCGATCCCCCGGGCATGGGGGTCGTCTTCAAGGAGCTCGGGAGCTACTCCAAGCGGCTGATCGAGCGCCTCCTGGGCGTGACCGGGGGCCGCCCGCAGGGCGAGGATTTCTCGTCGGATTAGGGATCCGGCAGCGCTCTGCTTGCGCGGCCGGGGCCCCTGGCCTAAAACGCCGCCGCCATGTACCTCGCCCGTATCAAGTCGCCCCGGAAGACGGACCGAAAGCGCTCCAAGCGCCATCGGGCGGCGCTCAAGGCCAAGAACAACCGCCGCAGGCGCGGTATTCGGGCCTGAGCCCCGAGCGTCGACGGGGAATCCCGACAATCTCGCTCACGCCGAGGGCACGGCACCGAAAACGTGCTCCCGGCGTGAGCGAGCTTCGTCAGGGCACGACGCCGAGGCACTCGTCCGCACAAGGGAATACGGCTTCGGTGCACGATCGGTCGTCGATACACGCGGCACACTCGTCGACTTTGCGCTCGAAGTCCTCGTCGTCTTCCGCTCTGTCGCGGCACCTCTCCGCGCAATCCGACACGTCGTAAGAATCGTCGAAGCAGTCTCGATACTGGCTGCAGATGTCGTCGCAGTCGATCACTCGATCGATGGCGTCGTCCGCACCGCAAGCCGTGAACGAAAGCGCGCCGCACAGCGCGAGCGCGCTCCCACGAATCCACTTCCAAGCTCTCATCCGCACCTCGCGCGCTCCGCCGGAGTGAACCCGGCGGAGCGTTTTTTGGGGCCGTTTTCGGACGCGGCAATCGGGAAACCCCGAAATCGAGGGGTTTGGTCTCGGGTTCCTCACGTGGGAATGCGCCGACCGAAGATCAGCGAGAGGACGGCGAGCACCAGGAAGACGATGAACAGGATCTTCGCGATGCCGGCTGCCCCCGCGGCGATGCCGCCGAAGCCGAAGAGCGCTGCGATCAGCGCGATGACGAAAAAGACGGCAGCCCAGTACAACATGTTGGTTTCCTCCAACTAGTGAATGCGCGACTCTCGCGCTCGCAGTCCGTTCAAGCGAAGGGCATGCCAACTCTCGCCACCGCGGAGAACGAGCGCGCGCGTCGTGCGGATTCGAGCGCTTCCCGCCTTCGTCGCCACGCGACGCACGACCAATGACCGAGAATTCGACCCTGTTCTTGGTCAGGGGGATCCCGCCGACGTCGGCCGAATCGAGGCGTGAGGCGCGCTCTCGTCGCGACGCGTGCTGGCAACGGCGAGGCGCCTTTGCCCGCGCGGCACGCGCTTCTCCGGAACCGAGGCGCCACTGCGCGGCAAAGCGTCACGTCTCCGCTTCTCGGAGCGCCGCGTCGGGCGCCGCTACATTTCGCAGCACTCGAAGCGGATCACCTGATTGCCGTCGCGCGGAACGATCTCGACGACGCCCCCTTGTCGCCGCGCGATCGCATAACAGACGGAGAGCACCTGCAGGCGCTCGGCGGCCGCTCGGTCGTCGTCCTCGGGCGGATCGAGGCGATCGAGGCGAGCAGAGGGCGCGTCGAGACCGGGTACGAGCAAGTCGAACACGACGCCGCCAGACGCCGCCGCCTGCACGTCGAGCTCGACACACGTACCCCGCGGCGCGATGCGGAGCGCGAGCGAGAGCAAGCTCGTCAGGACCACGAGCGCCGAAGTGCCCTCGACCGTGGCGCTCGGCGGCTCCTCGGGATGAACGCTGATGGAAACGCCTCGTTCCTGCGCGATCGGGGCGTAGAGCGAGAGCGCGTCGGCGACGACGGCGTCGGCAGCGCGCGGCTCTGCCTTCGGCTCGGGCCCCGTCAAGTAGTCGATCAAACGACGAATGCGCAGCGCGAGGCGCTCCACTTGCTCTTCGATACGGCGCGCGTTCTCGGCCGCGCTGTCCGCGCTCGGATTGGCTCGGATGAGCGCGGCGCGCCCCGCGATGACGTTCAGCGGGGTCCCGATGAGGTGGCCAATCACCGAGGCCACCCGGGAAATCGCGGCGCGACGCTCGCTCTGCCTGAGCTCATCGAGCAGGGCGAGGCGATGCTCTGCGCCGTCGCGAGACCCGGCATGCGCGCGCATCATTTCAGGCATAACCCGCGACGCCACCCCTGAGAAGTGTGGCACGACCATGTGGCATTTTTGCAGCCGCTCGGCTCTGGCGTGACAAAATGCACCGTGTCCGTTCCGTCCTGCGCCCGAATTCCCAGGGAAAACCACAGGAACTCCGTGCGGCATGACTCGTGCACCGCTGGGGATTGATCCAAATGGCTGCCGTCCAAGAAAGCCCGTCCAGAGAAGATCGCCAGTCCAACATCGCCCCGCGACCGCGGGGGCCCGCCGTTCTCGTCGTCGATGACGACCGAGAGATGTGCGAGCTCGCGGAGGCCGGGCTTTCCCAGAGAGGATACAGCGTCACCTGGCGTATGTCGCCGGAAGAAGCGCTCGCCCTCCTCGAGCAAGAGGACTTCGCGGTCCTATTCGTCGACATCCACATGGAAGGCATGAGCGGCCTCGATCTGTGCCGCGCTGCCCTCGCCAAGCGCCCCGATCTCGTCGTCGTCGTGATGACGGGCTTCGGGAGCCTCGAGCACGCCATCGGCGCGATGCGCGCCGGCGCCTACGACTTCATCACGAAGCCCGTACCGATGGACGCGCTCGCGCTCACGCTCGAGCGGGCCGTGCGCCATCGCGCGATGAGCGACGAGCTGCGCCGGCTGCGCCGCCGCGTGGAAACCCGCGAGCTGCCGCGCGTCGTCGGCTCGAGCCCGGTGATGCAGCGAGTCGCCGACTTGGTCGATCGCGTGGCGGATTCCGAGACGAACGTGCTCATCACCGGCGAGAGCGGCACGGGCAAGGAGCTCGTGGCGCGCGCCATTCACGAGCGCAGCGGCCGGCGTGGACCCTTCCTCGCCATCAACTGCGCCGCCATGCCCGAGAACCTGCTCGAGAGCGAGCTCTTCGGGCACGTGCGCGGGGCGTTCACCGACGCGCGCTCGGCGCGCACGGGTCTGTTCGTGGAAGCGGACCAAGGCTCGCTCTTCCTCGACGAAATCGGCGAGATGCCCATGGGCATGCAGGCGAAGATCCTGCGCGCCCTGCAGGAGCGCAAGGTTCGCCCGCTCGGGTCGTCGCAGGAGCTCCAGTTCGACGCGCGCATCATCGCCGCGACGAACCGCGATCTCGACAAGGAGGTCGCGGAGAAGCGTTTCCGCGAGGACTTGTTCTACCGGATCAACGTCGTGCGCATCGACGTCCCGCCGCTCCGCGCGCGCGGCAACGACATGCTCTTGCTCGCGCAGCATTTCCTCGAGCGCGCCGCTCAACGCAGCGGAAAGTCGGTGACCCGGCTCGGCCGCCTCGTCGCCGAGCGGCTCATCAGCTACGACTGGCCCGGCAACGTGCGCGAGCTCGAGAACTGCATGGAGCGCGCGGTGGCGCTCGCGCGGTTCGACGAGATCACGCTCGACGACCTGCCGCCGAAGATCCGGGAACATCGCGCGACGGAGGTCTACACGCCGAGCGACGATCCGAACGATCTGCCGCCCATGGACACCGTGGAGGAGCGCTACATCCGCAAGGTGCTCGCCGCGGTCGGCGGCAACAAGACGCTCGCGGCCAAGGTCCTCGGCTTCGATCGACGGACCCTGTACCGCAAGCTCGAGCGGTATCAGTGAGGCACCGAGTCGACCCGAGAGCCCAGGCGTCTACACGCCTCCGGGTCTCGGGTTGGCTCGCGCCGCCTCGGGTTGGCTCGCGCCGCACCGCTCCGCTTCGCTCGCTGACCGTCAGCCTTTGGCAGTGACGCGCTCGAGCAGCGACATCAGAGCATCCGGGGCGATCGGCTTGACGACGAAGTCGTCGAAGCCGGCGCCCGCCGCGGTCTCGCGCGTGCGCTCGTCGCTGTAGCCCGTGCGCGCCACGAGCCGCCCGTCGCGACCGCTCGGACGCGCGCGGATCATGCGCGCGACTTCGCAGCCGTCGACGTCCGGAAGCCCGATATCGATCAGGGCAACTTGGGGCGCGGAATGATCGATGTGCTCGAGGGCCTGGGTGGCGTTCGCGGCGCCGAGCGCCCGGTGTCCCAGCATGGACACGAGCTCGCTCAGCATGTCGCGCGAGTCGTCATCGTCCTCCACGACGAGCACGGAGATCCCCTGGGGCCCGGATGGGGTGGCAGTTGGGGCCGGCATTCGTAGGGAAGTGTAGCCGTCCCCAAGCGCTGTCGGCACAAGTTCTTTTTCGCCTTGAAACGCTCCGTGACAATTTGCCACGGGGCCTTCGGAGCGTCACTCAGTCCGAAGAACGAGAGAGACCGAACCGCTCCCAACGTCCGAGCACGGCGAGCGTGAGGAGCGCAAACACCGTCGCGACGAACGCGACCAGATACGCGCCGAGCCCCGCCGCAGCGCCCAGGGCACCGGTGATCCAGACGCTCGCGGCCGTGGTGATGCCGGAGACGTGAGCGCTCGATTTGAGGATCGTTCCCGCGCCGAGAAAGCCGATGCCACCGACGACACCCTGGAGGACGCGCGTCGGATCGAACCCAGGGTCCCCGTACTGGTGCGCCAGATGACTGCCGACTTCGAACCCGAGCAGCACGAACGTCGCCGAGCCGAGCGCGACGAGCATGTGCGTGCGCAGCCCGGCTGGCTTGTCTTGTCGCTCCCGCTCCCATCCCACCGCGCCGCCCACGACGAGCGCCACCGAGAGTCGCGCCGCAACCTCGCCCAGGCTCGCCCCCTGCGCGAGCGCCTGCAGCGCGTCCGAGCTCATGCCGTCCCGGCCCTTCTCAGTACGTGTAGCCCGGCGCGTCGCTCGCCGGAAAGGACTGCCACGACGCCTCGTCCACCCGATCCCAGGTTCGGCGCCGCGCTTCCGCTTCCCGCCTCTCCATCGCGAGTTCGAGGCGCTCGACCGCGACCTTTACCAGCAACGCCGCGCCCCACGCGGCCACCGACGCGCCGCCCAACGAGCCACGTCGCGCGCCGAGGATCATCAACAGCGATCCCGCAATCACTTCGGCCAGATGGGCGTGCCGCGCGCGCCTGTCCGCGCGCTCGGCCATGCGGAGGATATCGAACGTGCTCGCCTCGTGTGCTTGTGCCATGGCTCAAACCTCGTGAAGGCAGCCGCGCGGCGGGTGAAAGGAGCCCACGAGCCGCGGCTACCGAGTCGCGCCGCCGAACACGTCGGCCGCGGGACGCGACTCACCTAGCAACGCGAGTGCCAGAGACGATCGCTGCGAAGAGCCGCGTCACAGCCGCGAAAGGGCGAGAGCGCGACGCCGCCGAAACGCCACGGGTCGTAGAATGTTGCCTCGGGATTGCTCGACGGCGCTCGTGCGTCGACCGCGATCAAAACTCGTCGTCGCCCTCACCCTCGCCGAGCACGCGGCGGGCGATATCGAACGAGAAGCCAGCGCGAGCGAGGGCCGCGAGGTCCCGGCGCCGGTTCTCGGCGCGCTCGCTCTCCGGGCGGTGCGGGCCGAGTCGTCGGCGCCGCGAAAAGGCGCGCGCGGCTTCGAGCTCGGCCTCGGGCTCCTCGGCCTTCTCGCGCTCGAGCGCGCGATCGATGGCGCCCGCTTCCACGCCCCGCGCGGCGAGCTTCGCGCGGACGGCGAGCCGCGACGAGCCCCGCGAGCGCAGTCGCTCGAGGGAAGTGTCGGCCAGGCGATCCTCGTCGAGAATGCCGGAAGCCGTGTAGCGGGCGACGAGCGCCTCGATCAACGGTCGGGCCCGCGCGGGATCCGCCGGCTCACCCCGGGTTCGGATCCAGCGCTCCAAATGGCGGACGAGCTTCTCTCGCGGCGCGTCGTACCGATCGAGGTAGCGCAACGCCGCGGCGGAGAGCGCCGCCTCCGTCACCGGCACGCGCTCCGCTGGGCGGCGTCCCGAGCGCTTCTCGGAGCCGCGCTCGGACGGCGCTCCCTCGCGGCGCGCGCGCTCGCGGGCCATGGCTCTCGAGCTCGGGCGCGTCTCAGCCGCCGCGCTTGAGGTCGGTCAGGACGAGCTTGCTCACTGCCCTGAGTGTCTCGAAGACACCCATGCCCGAGCGCGCGTTCGCCTCGAAGTCGGGCACACCCATCGGGTTCAGGAGCGCGCGCAGCTCCTCGACGGGGACGACGTTCGGCAGGTCCCGCTTGTTGTACTGGATGACGTACGGGATCTTGTCGAGCGAGTAGCCCTGCTCGGCGAGGTTCGTGCGCAGGTTGTCGACGCTCTCTTGGTTCGCCTCGAGGCGCTCGTACTGCGAGTCGGCCACGAAGATCACGCCGTCCACACCCTTGAGGATGAGCTTGCGGCTCGCGTCGTAGAAGACCTGACCGGGCACCGTGTACAGGTGGAACCGCGTCTTGAAGCCTCGGATTTCACCGAGCGCGAGCGGCAGAAAGTCGAAGAAGAGCGTCCGCTCCGTCTCGGTGGCAAGGCTGATCATCTTGCCTTTCGCGTCGGGATTCGTGCGCTCGTAGATGTACTGGAGGTTCGTCGTTTTCCCGCAGAGACCCGGTCCGTAGTAGACGATCTTGCAGTTGATCTCCCGGGCCATGTAGTTGATGAAGCTCATCGCCCGGCCTCAGTCGTTGAAGAGATTGTCGATGTCCTCGTCGGTGATCTCGGCAAAAGGTGAGTCCCCACCGGGTTCCTGAACCTTCTTCAGCAGCGCCTCGAACACTCGGTTGAGCTCGTCGCTCGCCTTGCGCACGCGCAGCCGGACGAGGCCCAAGCTCGACTTGGAATCGAAGATGACCACGAGGATCACCCGGTTCCCGACGAGCTGGATGTGGATGTTCGCCTTCTCTCCCTCGTGGAACTGCGTCGCGAACTCGTTCTCGCGGAGGAGCTTGGCGATGCCGCCGGTCGCCGCGATGTTGCCGGCGGTGAGCGACGCGAGGGAGGTCGTGTCGATGTTCTCGACCTCGCCGCTCGCCGCGATGAGCTGTCCGTTCTTGTCGACGATGAAGACGACCTTGGCGTTCGCTTCCCGTACCAAACGGTCCACGACCGCTTGGATCTGGTTGAACTCCTCTTCGTACATCACCATCTGCGGGTTCACCATCGCTCGCCTCCGAGAACCCCGCGGGCGCTTCCGACCGAGTGAGCAGGAGTTCTCAACAGCCGCCGGTCATAGCCGGCAAGTGCGCCAAAAGCTCGTAACGTCCAACACTTGTATATGAGCGCCTCGGAGCCAGCAACAGGATCCTGAAGCGCTCGGATACCTGCACACACCCCCGTCCATGCAGCAGCGCCCGAGCGCAGCGGCTTCCGTCCGGCGGGGGGCGGGGCCGCGCGATGCCGTGCCGGTGGGCCGAGCCGGGGCGTCGCCGGCCGTCGATACTTGCGTGCGTACTTTCCAGCAGCTACCCGAACGACGTGAACGGCACATGGAGCGCCTTTCGAGCGCCCAGTCCCTCGGCCCGCGCCTCCGCACCGACTTTCCGCTCGCC
>CAYYWA010000147.1:0-292 GCA_964475255.1 uncultured Sorangium sp. | reverse complement strand
ATGGTGCGTTGCGAGCACTGCCAGATCTACCTGCCGCGCAGCGAGGCCTTCATGAGCCAGGGCAAGACCTGGTGCAGCGCCGAGCACGCCCGCCTGGGCCTGAAGAAATGACTCCGCCGGCCCGCGCCGCCGCACCGAGTTTCCGCGCGCCCGACGCGCGGGGGGGGGTCGGGGGCCGACGGCGGCGGCCGTTCTGCGCGCCCGACCCAAGGCGGCGCACATCGGCGCGAAGCGGAGTCGCCCTGCGCGTGACCCGCACGCTCGCGCTGGTGACAATGGCGCTCTGTGTGCT
>CAYYWA010000146.1:11947-13095 GCA_964475255.1 uncultured Sorangium sp. | reverse complement strand
ACCCAAAATCACCCCGAAGACGATGCCGTCCCGGTAGGCACGCCCGGCGCCCAGTCGCGCTTCCGCCAGCGCGAAACAGTTCGCGTCGTTCTCGAACTCGACGCGCCCCCCGAGCGCGTTGCCGAGATCTTGGCGAAAGGGCCTGCCATTGAGACACACCGTATTGGAGTTCTTCACGAGCCCTTCGCGCCGGGTGATCGACCCGGGCATGCCGAGGCCCGTCGGGAGCGCTTCCGGTCTTCGACCGATATCGGCGGCGACGCCCCGAATGAGCGCCAGGGTGGCTTCGAGCACCGCTTCGTAGCCGCCCTCGGCGCCGGTCGGCACCCGCCGCCGAACGAGCACCTCGAAGCGCTCGTCCGCGCCCTCGTTCCAGCGCCGCAAGACGGCCGCCTCGATCTTCGTACCGCCGAGATCCACGCCCAGCGAGACAACTTCAGGCATGCGGGCTCCGGAAACGAGATGGTCGGGGCGGGCGGATTCGAACCGCCGACCCCCAGACCCCCAGTCTGGTGCGCTAACCAGGCTGCGCTACGCCCCGAGACCATCGGCCGGTTTCCCCGTTTCAGGGTCGCCGGCTGCCAGAGGCCCGCGCACCCTAATCCTCTCGCCAAAGAATGCAATGGCTATTTTGCGATGCGGGGACGAAGAGTCACCCTCGGCCCCCGCCCCGAGCAAAGTGCTGGGCGATTCGACGGTAGAGCTCGGCTGCCAGACGCGGCTCACAGCACACCTCGGCGAAGTCGTCGGCCCGCAGCCGGAGCAGGCGCGAGGTCTCGTCGAGGACGGCGGCTTCGCCCGTACCCGGCACGCCCACGAGTGCCTCGGGGTAAAGGAGAGCCCCTGCGCCGACCTGCCGACCGCTCGCCGGGTAGCGCACGATTCCCTCGAGCACGAGGTAGGAAACCAGGTCGTTGGCGACGATCCGCGGGACGCGTTGCCCCGCCCCGAGCTCCACCTCCACCGCGGCCGAGAGCGCGCTCAGCGCCACGGGCTCGGGGAGCCCCGCGAGCAGCGCGCTCTGACGGGCTCGCTCGAGGTCGCGCGCGTCCAGGCCCCGGTCGCGATGCGCGCGGCGGCCGCAGCGCTCCCCCCCGGCCAGCACGCCCGCCGCCAGCGAGACGGCTGCCGGCCCGTCCAGCCTGCCC
>CAYYWA010000146.1:10772-11937 GCA_964475255.1 uncultured Sorangium sp. | reverse complement strand
GTCCAGAACGACCGCCGTCGCGTTGTCACGCCCGCCGCGCGCGGCTCGAGCGACGAGCCCGCGTGCCGCCTCGTCGGCGGTGCCGGCTCGCAAAAGCTCGGAGAGCTCCCCTTCACTGCCAACCTCGGCGTGGACGCCATCACTGCAGAGGAGCAGCCGATCGCCGCGCGCGAGATCCAGAAAGGCGACATCGACGCCGAGGGTGTCGCGGAGACCCACCGCGTTGACGAGACCCGAGGACGCCCCGAGCGGGGGTGGAGGCATCCCCGGAGCGCGATCCAACGCCGCCTGCGTGTGATCCTGAGTGATCTGGAGCATCGCCCGCGAACGGGCGAGGTAGACCCGCCCGTCCCCGGCGTGCGCCACGAAGGCGTGATCGCGAGCGAGCCACACGACGTCGAGCGTCGTCCCCATCCCCGCGCGCGCCGGATCCTCGGCCGCCGCGCTCCGCACCGCCTGGTTCGCTGCCAAGAAGGCGCCACGCAGGCGTGCGAAGATCTCGCGGCGCTGGGCGAGCTCCGCGCGGGCCGCGTAGGCGTCCACGGCGCGCCGCGCGGGGCCCGACGAAAGCTCCGCTCGGACCGCGTCGATCGCCCGCAGGGCCGCCACGTCTCCAGCGCTCTCGCCGCCCATCCCGTCCGCCAGCGCGAAGAGCGCGAGCTCCGGGGCCGCCAGCGCCACGTCTTCCTGCCGCGATCGCCGGCTCCCGACCTCGCTGGCGACGGCGTGCGCCAAGCGGAAGTCGAAACGCGGCAGGACCGAGAACACCGGCCAAGCATACCCGCCTGGGCTCGGACCGGCGCACCCCCGTCTCCACACACATCGCCCCCGAGCACTCGGGAGCCGATGTACTAGGGTGCGCAGCGAAATGCGCGTTCTGGCCCTGGAAACGTCGACCCGCCGTGGCTCCGCGGCGCTCCTCGAAGGAAGCCGCGTCCTCGCGACCGCGGAACACGAGGAGCTCAACGCCCATGCCGAGCGGATGCTCGGCCTCGTCGAGGGCTTGCTCGAGCGCTGCGGATGGTCGCGCGCGAGCATCGAGCGGGTCGCCGTCGGCACGGGGCCCGGATCGTTCGTCGGGTTGCGGGTGGGCATCGCGGCAGGCCCGCGGCGGCGCGCGCGGCGAGCCGCTGACGGCGGGGGGGGTGGGGGGCGGCCGGGGCGG
>CAYYWA010000146.1:6958-10762 GCA_964475255.1 uncultured Sorangium sp. | reverse complement strand
AGCTCCTGGCTCCGAGAGCCGTCGCCCGCGCGAGCGCTGCCGAGCTCGTTCGCGAGCTCGGCGCTCCGATCGTGGTCGGCGCGGTCGCCGCCGAGCTCGCGCTCGACGCGGAGCTGCTGCGCGGCACGGAGCTCGACCTCCCCCACGCGCAATTCGTCGGACTTCTATCGGAGAGCCTTAGGCCGGAAGAGTTTCCTGCCGTTCCTCAGTATTGCCGGAGCGCCGGAGCGACGCTCCCGGACCTCCCACCCTCACCCTTCTCGATTCGTTCGGGAAACTGAAATCGAGGGTTGAAACAAGGAACGCCGTTGATAGAGTCCCCGCGCGATGCGAACCGACGAGGAGCATTCGAGATCACGGTCTCGTGGAGGCCGGCACGCTCGTCTCGCCGTTTTCGCACGCGTTGGATCGTCCGCGCCGCCCAGCGGCGGCGTGGCCAACCGACGCCAGGTCCACTGACGATGCCGGGGCAGCGCGCGCGTCGGCTTCGAGTTCCCGTCCCCGCGCTGGCCGCTGCGATTGCCCTCGCCGCCTGTGCGGGCACCACCGCCGGTCCCGGCCCGCGGGATCCCGTGAGGCAGAGTGAGAGCGAGTACGACATCGCTCGCGATCTTTGGCTTCGTCGGGGCCAGCTCCGACAGGCCCTCGAGCACGCGCTCCGCGCCGTCGAGCTCGACGAGGACAACGCCGAGGCGCACCACCTGGTCGCGCTCCTCTACCTCGCGTTTTGCGCGCAGGGGCCCGCCGAGTGCCGGCTCGGCGACGGCGAACGGCATGCGCGTCGGGCCCTCGACCTCGACCCCGACTTTCGCGAAGCGAGGAACACGCTGGGTGTGGTGTTGATCCACCAGAAGCGTTATGAGGACGCGATCCGAACGCTGAAGCCCCTTTCGGAAGACATCCTTTACCAAACACCAGAGAAAGCCTGGGGAAACCTGGGCTGGGCGTACCTCGAGGCGGGCGACACCGACCGCGCCATCGACGCTCTCCGCCGCAGCATCGCGGCGCAACCACTCTTCTGTGTTGGAAGCTATCGCCTCGGCCTCGCCTACGAGCGCCGGGGAGAGCTCGCGCCAGCGCTCACCGCGTTTTCGCGAGCACTGGAAACGAATGCGCCCGAGTGTAGTCGTCTGCAGGACGCTCTGCTCGGACGTGCCCGAGTCGCGCATCGCCTCGGGCAAATGGATTCAACACGAGCGGATCTCGAACGCTGTGTCGCGCTGTCGACATTGACGGAAACAGGGAAAAATTGCCGCTCCTGGCTGGAGAAGCTGAAGTAGTCTCGGGCCGTCCAATGCCGAGCGTCGGTCAATACCTACGGGAACAACGCGAAGCACGCGGGATCAGCATCGAGGAGATCTCGCGCGGCACTCGCGTTCCCGTCTCGAGCGTCGAACGCATCGAGTCCGACCGCTTCGACGAGCTGCCCGGCGAGGTCTTCGTGCGGGGCTTCGTGAAGTCGTACGCGCGCGCTCTCGGCCTCCCCGCGGACGACGTGCTCGCGCGCTACACGGCGAGCCGGCGTGTGGTCACCGTGACGCCGCTGCCGCTCTCGAACAGCGCGCCGAAGCCCGCACGCGGTCGACGCTTCGGTGTGGCGATCGCCTTCGTGCTGCTGCTCATCCTGTTCACGCTCGCGCTCAGCATCGTGCTCAAGCCGCGCGGTGACGACATGCCGCAGGAGCTCTCGAGCGCTCCGCTCCACGTCGTGCCCGGCACGCACGCCGCGTCCGGGTGACCCCCTCGAGACCTCCCTCGGTTCACGAGACTTCGGCGCTCGTGCTCCGACGCGTCGAGTTCGGCGAGGCCGATCTCGTGCTCTCGCTGTTCACGGAGTCGCTCGGTCGCATCTCGGCGCTCGCGCGGGCCGCGCGCAAGAGCCGCAAGCGCTTCGCGGGATCGCTCGAACCGTTCTTCACGGTGCGCGTTCGCCTCGACGAGCCGCGCTCGGGTGAGCTCTTCGTGCTGCGCGAGGCGGTGCTCGTGCGCCCGCGCACGGGGCTGCTCGGCGAGCTCCGTCGCCTCGAAGCGGCAGGGCGCGCGCTCGCGTGGACCCGGCAGGCGGCGCCCGTGCGCACCCCGGAGCCCGAAGCCTGGGCGATCCTCGAGCAGTTGCTGGATCGACTCGCCGCGGAGCCGGCAGAGCGCGCTCCCGAGGTCGAGCTCGCCGAAGCCGGACTGCTCCTGCTCGGCGCGTTCGGCTGGGCCCTCGAGCTCGAGCGATGCGTGCGCTGCGGAAAACCCTGTCCCGAAGATCGCGCCGCGAGCGCGGACGCGACCCGCGGCGGGTTGGTTTGTCGCGCGTGCGGCGGCGGCCGCGGGCGCCTCCCGGCCAGCGCTCGCCTACGCCTCGCGCGCGCTGCCGCGGGGGAAGCAGGCGTGCTCACGGGCGAGGAGGCCGAGCTCGCCCTCGACCTGGTCGAACGCGTGCTGGTGGCTCACGCCGGAATCGACGCCAGCTGAGTCGGGTTCCGCTCACCCAGCGTCTCGGCCAGACGATACACGTGATTGCCGGCAGCCTCGAACGCGTCCACCAGGCCGAGCACGGCGACGTGCATGCGCACGGCCCCGGTGTCCCGCTCGCCAGCGAGCACCGCGCCGCGTGCGCGGGCTTCGAGACCGTTCATGCGAATCTCCCGGGCCCGCGCGGCTTCCAGGTCGAGCTCCGCGCCGCCCTCCAGCGCTCGGGTCACGGTCGCGATGCCTTCGTCGAGCAGCGCGGACAAGCTGCGCAGCGTTAGCTCGTCGTCACCGAGCAACAGCGGCGTCTCCGCCTCGGCGGAGAGCGCGACGCGACGGTCGACGAGACGCTCTGCTTGTTTTTGGACGCTCTCGAGCGCGCGCTCGAGTTGCAAGCAGCCGAGCGCGATCCGCGCCAGCAAGCTCCCCTCGGGGTCCTTCGGCAACGAAGCGAGGGGGCCCGAGATCGACTCTTCGAGCAACGCGTGCGCGTCGGCGAGGCGATGCTCGGCGATGCGCCCCGCCTCGCGCCGCCCATCGAGCGCGAGCTCGAGCAACGGCTGGAGCGCGCTTCGCTGGGTGGCGAGCACCGCGAGCAACCGCGCGCGCACGACGCCGACGGAGTCGCCCACGCGCGCGAGCTCCCGCCCCGGCTCCGCCGGCAGCACGCGGTTCAAGAAGCGCGCGGCGAGCGGCACCGCCGGCAACAGCACGAGCGCCGCAGCGAGCTGTGAGAGCGCGAACCCCACGCCGAGGTGCAGCCCGAGGTTCGGCATCAACACGCGCTTCCCCCAGTCCATCTCGTGCGGAACACCCGGCACGATCGCATCCGCGAGACCGCTCCAGATCCCCACCGTCGCCGCGGTGAGCAGCGTGCTCGCCGCGCCCATCAACAAGTGGAGCTCGGCGAGGCGGCGGCAGCGGCGCCCGGCCGGCGTGGTGAGCAACGCGCCGACGGCAGCGCCGAGACCCGAGCCCGAGAGGACGGCGAGCGCCGTCTCGAGATTCCAGCGGGCCGTCGTCTGCGCGAGCACGAGCACGAGCACGAGCACCGGCGCTGGCCCCTGCAAAACCGCGACGAGCGCCGCGCCGAGCAAGGCACAGAGCGCCACGTCCACCCCACCGTCGGCGCGCAGGCGCGACACGAACGAGAGGAGCTCCGGCTCCTGCACGAAGGGCTCGAACCCGGGGCGCAGCGTCTGCAACCCGAAGGCGATCAGCCCCGCACCGAGCACGAGCCGGCCGATGGCGACGGCGCGCCGGTCCGTCGCGAGCCCGAGCCAGAGCACCCCGATCGCGATCACGAGCATGCGCATGACGAGCCGCGCAGCTGGATCCGCAAGT
>CAYYWA010000146.1:0-6948 GCA_964475255.1 uncultured Sorangium sp. | reverse complement strand
CCGCGCCTTCGTCGGTCCCCTATGTTGCTCCAGGCCGCCTGCAGGACCGCGAGCACGCTCGAAGCGACGAGCCCGGCGAGCACCCCCGCGGCCGCCGTCGTCGATTGCGCGAGCGCGCCGAGCAACGCGCCGAGCCCGAGTGCAGCCGGGCCGCGACGCGCCAGGCGCGAGAGGCCATGGGCGCTCGGCAGCCCCGCCGCCCCGCGCGCGCCGCGCGCCCGGAGCCCGATCCCGAAGACGAGGAGCGCGAAGCCACCGACCAGATTGCGGAACGGCGTGCGCCAGTTGGCCGTCTTGATGCGGATGTCGTACGGCTTGCTGCGCTCTCCGGCGGAGGTCACCCGAATCTTGACTCGACCGGGCTCGAGCTTTTGCGGCAAGCGCGCGACCACCGCGCCCTGCTTGCGCGCGAGCACCTGCATTTCGTCGCGCCCGACGTAGGGACGCACGCCCGCGGGATCGAGCGCTCCGACGTAGGTGATGGTGATCGCCGCGCCGGCGACGGCGTCGGCCGGTGACACCTCGACGACGTCGAGGCGCCGCTCCTCGCCGGGTTCGGCTCGGGGCCCCACCCCGGACTCGACCCCCACGGGGCGCTCCCCGTCCGGGAGCGCGAAGTACACGACGACGACGGCCAGCGTCAGCAGCCACGCGACGGCAACACGCAGCTTGCGGCGCAGCCCGCCGTCAGCCGCCGCCATCGACCGCACCCGACCCGGCGACGAACTTGCTGAACGGGATCGAACGCGCTCCGGCCCGCGCGAGGGCGCTTTCCACCCAAAGCGGCGTCGCGCCGTGCACTTTGACCTCGACGACCGCGTCGCCGAGCACGTCCGCGGGCGGTCCGAGCGAGTCGCGCACGAGCGCGCGCTCGCGAGTCCAGAGATCCTCCGGGGGTGCGTAGAACGCGAGCCCGAGGTCGATGGTGATCCGGAGCGAGCCGTCCGCCGCTTGCCACGACAGGCGCCGGTAATTCACGAGGCACGCCGCGGAGAGCGGCTCGTCGAGGCCGCGGCAGTGCGTGACGATCTCCTCGATGCCAGCGAGCTCCGCGCTTTTCGGCGCGAGCTCCGGTCCGAGCAGCGCGTCGGGGACGATGCGCCCGCCCGCGAACAGGATCGGAACGCCGCGCTTCGGGACTCGAACGCGGCGCTTGCTCGTGCGCGTCCCGTCCTTGCGCTTGAGCTCGAACCAGAGCCACGGCTGATAGCGCACGATGTGATCGGGATGCGTCGCGAGCTCGGCGAGCGCGGGATGGAGATCGTAGTACTCCTTCGCGCGGATCTTCACGTTGGCGTCCGCGTTGACGAGGGAGGCGCGGTAGTAGGCCCGAGACGGCGTATCGAAGTAGATCGTGGTGACGAAGTGGTGCGCGTCGGGCAAGCGGTTCGCGCCGTCACCGGCGAAGCGATGCGGAGGGAGCTCGCGGTTCAGCTCCTGGACGAGTGCTTCGAGCCCCTGCGGCACGACCAAATACTTGATCTCGTGCCGCTCGGCCGTGATGCGCTCGTCCGCGGAAAGCGGCGGGCTGGAATCCACCGCGCTCAGGGTCATTGAACCGTGAAATCCACGAGCTCCTCGAGCTGGCCTCCCTCTTCACGCACCTTGCCGACGCCTGGAACGAACCAGTATCGCTTCACGCTCCCGGTGTCGCTGACCTTGCGCACGAGCACCGCCGTCATCGTCCCCCTTCCGGGAACCTCGATGTCCTCGAGCGCGTCCACGAACCAGAGATCGGCGGCGGGCTCCGTCGTCGCCGCGGCGCCCGCGGGGATCTTCGTCTCCTGGTACTCTTCGCGCCACATCGCGCCGACCTTCGTTCGCTCCGCGGAGCTGTCGATGCGCAGCTTGTGCGGTGCCCAGTGCTCCTCGAGCGTGGGTTGACCCGTCTTCGCCGAAAACGAGATCTCGCGATAGCGAACCACGCGGTCGCCTTCGACGGCCTGCCAGCTCTCCGTCTTGTCGACACCGTCGGACTTCGTCGTCACGACGTGATAGGCCAACACGTCCTTGTTCGGCCCGGCGCCGCCCACGGGACCGAGCTCTCCCACCGTGGTCACCTTCGTGCTGACGACACCGTTGTCGGTGACACGGTAGGTCCAGGTGTTCCCTGCCTCCCACGGCAGCAGCGGTTGGGTCGAGGTGCCCGGATTCGGATCCGGATCCTCGCCACCACAGGCCATGCTCAAAACGAGGGCGGCTCCGACGGCGAATTGTTGAGCGCGGCTCATGAGTCTGGAAATCTCCTTCACCAACAGTTCACGTGACCGTGCCCGAAACGCCTTCTGGCGTCGAGCGCGTCTCGATCGCATCCGTCACTTCTTCTCAGGTTTAGCGGAGTTGCCCCAAGTCGCACGCAGCGCACGCGCGCGGCGCACATCGCGAAGCCCCGCGCTCAGCGCAACTTCACCGTTCATGAAGATTGCCAGCGGGAACGTACGGCGGGAAATCCCGCCGTGGAGTGCAGGACGAATCCGCACCCCGACGCAGCCGGGTGTGGGCCCGGCCGGCGCCGCACCAAACACGGTTCCCCAGAACACGACGGAGCTCAGTCGGGCCTCTGCCCCTTGAGGCGGTGCAGGCCGAGCACGATCGCGGACACGTGCTTCAAGAGCGAAATGTTCGTGCCATGGCTCGCGAGCTGGCGTTCGACGAGCG
The DNA here is from genome assembly GCA_964475255.1 of uncultured Sorangium sp. Taxonomy (GTDB): domain Bacteria; phylum Myxococcota_A; class Polyangia; order Polyangiales; family Polyangiaceae; genus PMG-095. Next base: position 4,290 of record CAYYWA010000146.1, on the reverse strand, counting down.
CGCGGCCGCGCGGGCCATCCGCGAGCGGGCCGAGCGTCTTCACCACGGTCGAGGGCCAGCGATCCCAGTGCGCCTCGCGGAGCTCCCACGCTTCGGCGTCGTCCATGGAATCGACGCTGTCGATCGCTTCCTTGCAGGTCTCGACGACGGCCCGGCGCATCGCCCAGGCGCGCGGATGCGCGACGCGGCGGAGCGTCGTCATGACCACTTTGGGGGCTCGAACGAGGAGCTCTTCCCGCCACTGGAGGCTCCTCGTCGTCACGAGCCCGGCCACCGACGCGAGCGCCGCGACCGGCGCCGCCCCGCGCGCGACCGTCCGCACCGCCCAGGCGCGCTCGTCATCGAGCCCGGTGATCGACCGGCAAGCGATGCGCGACAGCTCGTAGTCGGCGCCGAGCGCGGCTTCGATCGACTCGAGCCAGCGTGCACGCAGGCTCCAGGCGCGCTCGCCCTCGAGCTGAATCAGGGATGCCGCGACGGCGTCCGGGTAGTTGAGCCAGAGTCGCTCGCGGATCTGCCACGACGGCTCGTCATCCAGACGATCGAGCGAGCTCGCGACCTCGACGGGAGCGCGCGGCTCGAGCTGTTTGCGCAGCGAATGCGCGCGTTCGTTCGTCCCGGAAATTCCCGAGAGCGTCCGCGCGACCGCGCCCGGGTACCGGGCCGCGAGCTCTTCTCGGAGGCTCCAGCTCACCGCGTCCTCGAGGCCGGTGAGTCCGGCGAGAATGGCTTCGGGGACCTCCTCTGCGAGCGCGCGCCGCCGCTCGTCCACCTCGGAGCCGCAGAGCCCCGAGAGGAAATACGCGGCCACGCGCGGCTCGCGTCGAGCGCGCTCGTCGATCCAGCGGAGGAACGACTCGAGGGCGCGTTCCGGCGAGGTCGGCGTGACCGGCACGGGGCGCGTTCGCACCTCCGAGCGAAAGCTCTCGATCGCGCTCTTCGCGCCCCGCGCGCGAGCGTCTTCGATCAACGCCGTCACGCGAGCGACCGACAGCTCGAGCTCGTCCTCGTTCTCGACCACGACCCAGCGCTCGGGATCTTGGGTGGCGAGCTCGATGTAGCCGTGCCGCAGCCGGTGCTGGAGCCCCACCCCCGCGAGCCCCTTGCGAGACGGCGGGCGCCGGTCGCGCGCCGCGAGCTTGAACGCTTTGCGCCGCGCGCGCGCCAGCGTCGGATCGACGTCCACGAGCACGACGAGGTCCGGCGCGATCCCCAAGGACGCCGGGTCCAGGATCGACCGCGTCCACTCCACGGGCAGCATGCGACCGAAGCGACCGAGCACCTCGGCCGTGTACAGGAAGCGATCGGCGATCACGAGATCGTGCGTGGCGAGCGCGGGGCGCAGCGCCTCCTCGATGAGCTGCACCTCGCGAGCCACGTAGAGCAAGAGCTCGGCTTGAGGCACGAGCTCGAGGTTCTTCGCGTCCCGCCCGAGCTCACGGATCGCCTCCGTCACGGACGAAGCGAACTTGCCTTCGGCGCGCAAGTGCTTCACGCGCAACCCCTTCCCGCTCAGGCGTTCCGCGACCTGATTCGAGATGGTGGTCTTCCCACTCCCGTCGATACCTTCGAAAACGACGAACATCAGAATGACAACGCGCTCTGGAGGATGAGGCCGAATTGCTTTCGCTCGCGGCCCGACGCAAAAAACGGAATCGGGAAGTTCCGGGATGCGCGGTACGTCTCCCCCTGGAGGGTAACTCGTGCGCGGTCCCAAGCGCCGACGTTGACGCCGAGCGCGGCTTCCCAAGCGAAGTCGTTGGAGACGTCCATGTCCGGCTCGAACACGCCCCCAAAGACGTACGGTTCCACGTAGAGGGCGTCCGGTTTCACTCCCCCGAACCGGTACGCGACGATGAGGCGCGCGGTCGCGAACCACGGATCGCCCTCGGAGGTCTTGCCCGCCACCTCGTAGAAGCTCTCTCCGGCGAGCAGATCGAGCCAGACGCGGAGCCCGCCGTCGCCGAACGTCTCGTTCAGCGTGGCGTCGAGGCCCACCGTCGGGTAGTGCTCGGTTTCGCCGAGCACGGGTGAGCCGACGCGGTGCTGGTACGAAACGCCGACATCGATGTCCGCGAGCTCCACCTCGAAGCGAGCGACGTAGCTCTGCGCCGCGAGCTCCATCTCCTCGATCAGGTCGGTGTCGCGATCGCCGGGGACGATCGGCTCGGATTGCACCTGCCCCTGGAACGCCCCCAGGCTCAGCTCCGGCTTGATGCCGCCCCGTCCGCGAACCCCGAAGAGCACACCGGGCAGGCGCCCGGCGACGTCGAGCCAGTCGAGGAGCAGGTCGTGGATCATTCCGCGACGCACCACGGGCAGATCCCAGCTCGATTCCATCGCGATGCCCGAGATCGGAACCTTGAACTGACCCGCTTGCGCCGACAGATGCCGGTTCTTCGCGCGGATGTATGCGTCCTTCATCGCGCGATCGGCGATGTCGAACTCGAGCTCGGCCGTGAGCCAGTCGAACGGTGCCGTGTATCGGGCGCTCGCGCGCGCGGTCGGAACCGCCAGGTCCAGCGACGTCTCCTCGCCCTCGGCGCCTGCGACGAGCGGGCGATGCTTGAGCTCGGCCGTCACGTGGATGCGCCCGCGGAGCTCGAACGTCCCCGGAACGCGAACGGGCTTGTCCTTCTTCTTTTTCTTTGCCTTCTCGCCTTCTTCCTTCTCGACCGCGGGCTCCGCGGGAGGCGCCTCGACCGCAGGCTCCGCGGGAGGCGCCTCGACGGCGGGAACCGGCTGCGCCTCGGGTGGCGTTTGCGCGCGCGCTTCCGGTGCGAGGAACAGCGCGCCTCCAAGGACGACGAGAGCTCGAGCGCCATGCGGCGAGAGATTGGGCATCGGTCTTCCAGACGGCGGAACGCCGAGGACCATACGTCGGCGTGCACGGCCTGTGAATGGGTCCGCCGTCGGCGAATGCGTATCACTCCGGGACGGGGACGAGCCCCGGCGAGCCGTCTCGTTGCTTCTGAAGTAACCCGCCTTCCCGCACACGCGTCGCGTGCGTCGCTTCCGTCGAGATCGCGGTCGTTCTCGACGGTGAAATGCCTCACCGAACGAACGAGCGGGTACAGAATCGCGCCGCGCTCTTTCGCGTCGTGTGCGGCCCGGCCCCAAGGGCGGAGGCGCCCTCGGGGCTCCCGATGCGAAACGGAAGGCGCGTCGGGCTCGACGATTCATGCCCCGAGCGCGTCGCCAACGACGCGGAGCACCGCTCGTGTTATCCCATGGCTCGTGCGCGCGCGCGCGACTCCGACCCCCACGGCCCTGCTCGCCTCGATCGTGCTTTCGTGTGGCGCGCGCGATGGCGTCTCGGTCGGCGGGCAGGGTGCCCAAAGCCCGATCCTTGGCCCGGGTACGGCGGACGAGGCGGGATGCGTCGCGCCGGAGATCACGGAAGCGCTCACCCGCTTCGCCGTCATCGGCGACTACGGTGAGGACGGGCCGGAAGAAGCGGCCGTCGCCGCGCTCGTTCGCAGCTTCGGCCCCGATTTCGTGGTGACCGCGGGTGACAACAACTACCCGAGCGGCGAAGCCGCGACGATCGACGCGAACATCGGCAAACACTACGCCGAGTTCATCTGCCCGTACCGCGGCGCATACGGCTCCGGGAGCCGCGCGAACCGCTTCTTTCCCGCGCCGGGAAACCACGACTGGTACACGTTCGGCCTCGCGCCGTACCTCGAGTACTTCGAGCTCCCCGGCAACGAGCGCTACTACGACGTCCTCTGGGGCAGCGTTCACCTGTTCGTGCTCGACAGCGATCCGAACGAGCCGGACGGGATCGACGCCGCGTCGGTCCAGGCCGGCTGGCTCGAAGCGCGCCTGGAGGCGTCCACCGCGCGCTGGCACGTCGTCGCGATGCATCACCCCCCGTACTCGTCCGGCTCGCACGGCTCGAGCCCGGAGTTGCGCTGGCCCTTCGCCGAGTGGGGCGTCGAGCTCGTGCTCGCGGGACACGACCACCACTACGAGCGCCTCGAGGTCGACGGCGTCACCTATATCGTGAACGGCCTCGGCGGCCGCAGCCTCTATGGCGTCTCCACGCCGCTCTCCGGGAGCAGGGCGCGCTACAACGCGGGCTTCGGGGCCCAGCTCGTCGAGGCGACGCCCACACGGCTCGTTTCGCGCTTCTACACGGTGGACGGCACGCTCATCGACGAGTGGGTCATCGGCGAGTAAACCACCGCCTCGTGAACGAGACCGCACCCGCTCCCGCGCCGCCCGCCGGGGAACACCGCTCGCCCCCACGCGGCGCGAGCGAGCCGGGGGCCGAAGCGCGCGCGG
>CAYYWA010000145.1:1035-13153 GCA_964475255.1 uncultured Sorangium sp. | reverse complement strand
CCTCGGGCCCGATGCCGTCGCCCGGGATCACCGCGATGCGGAGCGGTCGCTTCATCCGCGCTCCCCTGCCGCCCGCTCGACGAGGTCGCAAACGAGCGCCGCGACGCGCTCGGGCGCCGGATCGTCGTCGCTGCGCTCGCCGAGCGAGAGCTCGTAACAGGGCACCCCGCTGAGCTCGCACGCGCGCACCAGCGTTTCGGAGGGCGAGAGCCGCGCCACGCCGATGCAGCCCGGAAGCACGAGCGCCCACACCGGCGCGTACGCCTCGACCAGCGGAATGCCGACGATCTCGAGGTCCACCCCGGCGGCGAGCCGGAGCGGCGCGAGCACGGGCGGGATCGGCGCGGCCGGCACCGACTCCGAGGGCAGCATCGCTTCGGCAAGGCGCCCGAGCGCCGAGAGCACGCCGAGCAGGCGGCGCGACGGGGCGGCGATCCCGACGCGCGCCGGGCCGCGAAACCCCGCGCGCTCGAGGCGTTTGACGAGGGCCGAGAGCACCCCCGCGCGCTCGGGATCCGCGAGATCCGCGCGCAGCGCGCCCCCGGTGATGCGGCGCACGCTGCCGCGCTCGAGCAGCTCGGTCACCACGCGCAGCGCATCGAGATCGAGCGCCGGCGTCTCGTCGAGGAGCTCCGCGAGCGTCCGCGGGACCGCCAGGATCTGCAGCAGGTTCTGCTCGAGGTCCGTCGCGTCGGGCGAGCTCGGCGCCGCGGCGATGAGCGCGTCGTCACCGAGCCCGAGCGCCGCTTCGAGCCGGTCCACTTCGTCGAGCTGCCGCATGCCCTCGAGGAGCAACCAGCTCGCCGACCACTCGATGCGGCGCACCAGCGGCATCGTCGCCCCGCTCGCGAACGAAAACGTGCCCTCGCGCTCGCCCAGCAGGCGGAACAACGCCTTGGCGCCTTCGAGCCGTCGGTACGACGCATCGACGGGCTCGCCCTCGACGAGGCGAACTTCACCCGGACCGAGCGGCGTCTGGATCGAGAGCGTACCGCTCTGTCGGTTGATGCTGAGGAGCTGCACGAGATCCGGGAACGAGATCTGGGACAAGTCTCCGCGAAAGTCCGTCGATTCTCCCGCCTGGGCCGCGCGCGCGCCGGGCAGCGTGACGATGCGCTGGACGAGCGCGGCGATCTCGGAGCCGTCCACGGTGTCGCCGGACGCCCGCGCCTCCGACAGCACGAATCGCGGCACGGAGCCGAGCCCCGGCACGCGGCCGAGGTCCGCGTCGAGCGTCGGGCTCCGCGCGAGCGCGTACGAGAGCACGAGCGCGTGCGGCAGCCCCGAGCGCGCCCGCTCGAGCGCGCGCTCGCGGCCGTCGGCGATCCACACGTCGAGCCCGCGCGCGCGCAAGCTCGAAGCCACCGAGCCCAGCACGTCCACGTCGGCTTCGATGACGAGCACCGTGCGCGTCATGGCGCGAACGACCTCCCCTCGCCTTCCCCGAGTCGCTCCACCAAAAGATCGACGAGCGCGGGATCCGCGGCATGCACCGCGCGAACCAGGCCGGCCTGGCACCGCCCCACGAGCGCGTACGTCGCGTGCTCGGCCACGACGGCGAGCACGTCGAGGTTTTCGCCACCCGTGAGCGTGCCTACATCGACGATCTCGAGGCTGACGCCGGCCATGTCCCGCACGATCTCGGCGCGCACCGCGCTCCCGACGCTGAGCCCCGGGTGCTGCGTGGCGACCACGCGCGCGTTGCCGCCGCGGACCGCTTCGCGCACGGCGGCGAGCGCCACGCCGACGGCGTCCATCACGGGGAGCTCGATGTAGCGCGGGACGTCGAGCTCGTCCCCCGCTTGCCCCGGGCGGAGCGACAGCGGTCCGAGCAGCGCATCGACGAGCGCGGTCAGCGAGAGATCCCGGAGCCCGTAGGTTTCGACGACGGAGCGCGCGCTCGCCTCCGCGCGGTGCTTGGCGACGCGGAGCAGGCGCGAGAGGTCCGTCCCGTCGTGGGGAAAGGTGGCGAGCCCCATGTCCGAATCGAGCGCTCTGCCCGCCGCCCCCGCCGAGAGCGCGCGCAGCACCCGCCGCCGGCAAGCGAGCGCGCCGATTCCCCCCGTCTCCGGCAAGAGGAGATAGAACTCGCTCGCGTCCACGCGCGCGAGCACGTCCGTGTCCCGCACGGCGCCAATCACGCGCTCCGCCACCTCGAGCGTGGGCTCCCGCCCGAACGGCGCGGCGCCGGGACGCGGCTCGACGGTGATCGTCGCGAGCGCGAAGCGGCGGCCGTGGCGGCGCGCCATCGCGATCTCGCGGCCCGCGACGTCCACGAAGTACGCGAACGTATAGCTGCTCGAGCTCGGATCCTTCATGGCCGCCCGCGACGACCGTTCGCGCGTGCGCGCGAGCGACAGAGCGAGCGTGCCGATGCCCGACAGCACGGCGAGCGCCGTCCGAAGCGCCGGCGTGCGCGGCACGCCGCCGAGCAGCACGAGCCCGAGCTGCTCGCGGCGCAGCGAGAGGCGCATCACCTCGAGCCCTCGCGTCCGCGCGTAGTCGAGCACGTCGAGCTCCGCCGAGAACGTCGGCGCTCCCTCCGCCGTGCCCTGCACCGCGGTGCGCACGAGCTGCCGCCCTTCGTCGTTCGCGCAGAGATAGACGACGACGGGCGTCGCGCCGAGCGCGCTCGCGAGCAGCTCCGCGAGGCGATCGGCCGCTTCGCGGATCGACGCGGCCTCCCCGATCTCGGTGAGATCCGCGACGAGCTCGTCGCTCAACAACCCGACTTCCAGACCTTCCGTCATCCGCCCATCACTCCCTCGGGGCGGCTGGTCCCGGCCTCCGGGTGGCGTGGCCGCGCTGGTCATACGAGGAGACGAGTCTATCCGATTCGCGCCAGGCGGGCTTCGGCGTCGGCGACGCTCACGCCTTCGACACGCACCCGCTTGCTGCGACTCGTCGCGCCGGAGACGATACGCACCGAGCGGACACCGACGTCGAAGAAGTCGGAGAGGGTGCGCACCAGCGCCTCGTTCGCGACACCGTCCACGGGCGCCCCGGCCACCGCCACCTCGATCACGTCCCCCCGCACGCCGAGGACGCGGCTCTTTCCGGCCCTCGGCTTGACGCGGAGGGCGAGGGTGACGCCGCTCTCATCTCCACTCACCGCGCGCGACGACATGCCCCGATCTGCGCGCGTTCCCGGCCCGGAGCAAGCGCAGAGCAGCCGAATTCACCGCGGGGTGGGCGCGCGCGGAGATCGGCGCTGGCGCGGCGCGCCCGCGTCGGGCACGCTCCGCCGGCAATGCGCCGTCCGCTGCTCCTCAATGGCTTCATGGCGACCGGCAAGACGTCGGTCGGCCGCGCGGTCGCCGAGCGCCTCGGGCGTCCGTTCCTCGATCTCGACGCGGAGATCGCGCTCCGCGCCGGGAGCAGCGTCGCCGAGATCTTCGCGCGCTCCGGCGAGGCGGCGTTCCGAGCCCTCGAGCGCGAGGCGCTCCGTGACGTTCTCGAAACGAGCCACGCCGCGGCCCCCGTCGTGGCGCTGGGCGGCGGCGCGCTGGTCCGGCGGGAGCAACGGCTGTTCGCCCTCGATCGAGCCGTGGTCGTGACGCTCGAGGCGCCCGTCGAGGAGTGCGTGCGCCGCGCGCGCTGCTCGGGTGAGGAGCGACCGCTGCTCGCGGGCGATCCCGCGGGGCGCGCGGCCGAGCTGCTCGAGGCGCGCCGCATCGCCTACGCCGAGTGCCACGCGCGCGTGCGCACCGACGGGCGCTCGATCGAGGCTCTGTCTCGTGAGGTCGCCGCGATCTGGGAGCGCGATCCGCTCGCCGTGGCGGCGGGCGAACGCTCGTACAGCGTCGAGATTGGACGGAACCTCCTCGGGGCTCGACTCGCAGACCTCGTCGGGGCGGCGCCGCGCGTCGTGCTCGTCACGGACGAGACCGTGTTCTCCCTGCACGGCGCGGCGGCCACGAGCGCGCTCGCGCCCGTGCAGCCCATCGTCGTCGCGCTCCCGCCCGGGGAGGAGCACAAGCACATCGGCGCCGTCGAGCGGATCTGGCGCGCCGCGCTCGAAGGCGGGGCGGACCGGGGCGCCCGCGTCGTCGGGTTCGGCGGCGGCGTGGTGACGGACATCGCCGGCTTCGCGGCCGCGACGTATCAGCGCGGCGTCGCCTGGGTCGGGGTGCCGACCACGTTGCTCGCGATGGTGGACGCGTCGGTGGGCGGCAAAACCGGCGTCGATCTCGCGCAGGCGAAGAACGCCGTCGGCGCGTTCTGGCAGCCTTCTGCCGTGCTCTGTGACGTCGAGCTGCTCGCCACCGAGTCTCCGCGCGGGTTCCGGAGCGCGCTCGCCGAGGTCGTGAAGACGGCGCTCATCGGCGATCCGGAGCTCCTCGACCTCGTCGAGGCCGAAGCCCCGACGCTCGCTCGCGGCGTCGGCGAGCACACGGCGGAAATCGTGCACCGCTCGATCCGCGTCAAGGCGCGCATCGTGAGCGCCGACGAGCGCGAAGCGGGCCTCCGCGCGCTCTTGAATCTCGGCCACACCGTCGGGCACGCGCTCGAAGCGTGCGCCGGGTACACGCGCCTCACGCACGGCGAGGCCGTGAGCCTCGGCCTCGTCGCGGCGCTGCGCATCGGTGTGCGCCGCGGCTTCACGCCCCCTTCCCTCGCGGAGCGCGTCGAACGCCTCCTCGCAGCGCTCGGCCTCCCCGTGAACGTCGCGGCGGAGCCGCTCGAGGACGCGGCGCGACTGCTCGGCCACGACAAGAAGCGCGCGGGCAAGAAGCTCCGCTTCGTCGTGGCCCGCGCTCCCGGCGCCGTCGAAACGACGGAGCTCGCGCTCGACGAGCTCGCCGCGGAGACGCGCGCGCTCGCCGCGGCTTCGTGACGGCAGCGCGGCGGGAGCCCGTGTAGGAGAGCCGCCGCGCGTCGGGGCCTTCAGCGTCGGTGCACGACACCCGTTACATACTTGGCGGAGCTCGCGCGGTATCGTTAGACTCGTGAGCTCGCGCGCATGATGCTGCGTCGAGATCCCGAACGGACGAGGTATCGGATGAGCCGAATGCCCAGGGCGATCTGCGCGGCGCTCCCGCTCGCGCTGGCCGCCGCAGCCGCGCCCGGCTGCGCTGAGAACGAGAGCCAGCTGTTCATCGTGGGCGGGATTAAGCTCGAGGCCAGCGACTGCATCCTCGACCCCGACGCCGACGCGCCCCTGCTCACGGGCGGCGTGCTCGACCGCGCGCTCCGCAACGGCTATCGCGGCGGGCTCCTGATCGGGAGCCAGCTCACCGAGCGCGGCTCGCGCGAGCAGCTGCGGACCGAGACGGCCCGGCTCACGCTGCGAGGCGCCGAGGTGCGCCTCGAGACGGTCGGCGGCGCCGCGCTCGCCGAGTACACCACCGTCGGCACCGGGTTCGCCAATCCGTCGAGCGACACCGAGCCCGGTTACGGCGCCATGGCGGTCGACATCGTCCCTGCCGGCGCGCCCCTGAGCGACGGCCTGATCCTCGCGCGCATCCGCGTCTTCGGCGAGACCCTCGGCGGGCAGGAGATCGAGTCGAACGAGTACTTCTTCCCCATCGAGGTCTGTAACGGCTGCCTCATTTCGTATCCGATCGAGGCGGCCGCCGAGGACTTGGTGCCCGGTGAGCCCTTCCGCTGCTCGCAGAAGCCGGTGGAGGCCGGCAGCATCGCGCAGCAACCGGTCTGCGTGGTCGGCCAGGACGTCACCGTTCCCTGCACCACGTGCTCCGCGTCCACGCCGGCGTGCGCCGACCCGTGCCAGAACTGCTGGGCGCGGCCCTTCCTCGACTGCAGCGGCCGCCCCGAGCCGTCCTGCGGCTGACCGTGGCGCGCTCGCAGGAACGCTCCCCGTGCCGCGGGGCGCGGCGTTCGCGGGTGGTGCTCCGAGCCGCGCTCGCCCTCGCCTCCACAGCGATGGTCACGGCTCCGTCCGCGGTCCACGCGCGCCCCCAGTGGAGCTTCGGAGCCGTCCCCGCCGCGTGCTGGTCGAGCTCCCAAGAGAACGCGGTGCCGCGCTTCTGCGGAACGCTCACCTCCGATCTGCTCCTGTTTCGCGAACGCACGCGCGACGCGGGGCTCGGCCCGTACCTCTCGGTCGGCACGTTCGCGTTTCGCGACGTCCGCTTCGCCGGCGGAGCGCGCGGCTTGCTCCCCATCATCGAAGATTTCCCGCTCGTGCTCTCCGCGGGAGCGCTCGTGCACGACGACGGTCGCTACGGCGTGGACGGCTCCGCGTTCTTCGGAGTGCGGAGCTACAACTTCCACGGCTGGTACAACTTCGCGGCGGGTCTCGTGCTCGGCGTTCAACACACCATCGGCGAGCCGAGCGAGACGGCGTGGACCCTGGGCGCTCGAGTCGATGGTCTGCTGCTCGCGCTTCCCTTCTTGCTGGCCTGGGGCGCGCTCCAGTAGTCGCGGTGGCGTCGCGCCACGCCGTGCGCGCCTCGCGGCGTGGCTTCGTCGTCCGCGTCGTGGCCGTTTGGCGCCGGTTCAGCTGTCGAGTTGACGGTGCTCGACTCCAGCCGAACACTCGAGATCGTCATCGGCGCTCGGGCGCGATGAAAGGAGTCTCGCATGTACCGTTTCAGAGCGTTCGCGATCGGATTCGCATCGTTGATGGTTCCTGCGGTAGCCGCAGCCGGACGGGACATCACGCTCGAGGACGTCCCGCCCGCGGTGCGCGCAACGATTCAGCGTGAGGTCGCCGGCGGTCAAATCGACGAGATCGAAGAGGACCGAAGGCGCGACGGACGGATCGTCTACGAAGTCGAGTTCTGGCAGGGCGACAGGAAGTTCGAAATCGACATCGCCCCCGACGGCACCCTGCTCAAGCGCACCGAAGACTGAGCCGCGCACCGCGGACTCTCGCTCGATGCGATAGCCGCGCGCGAGCTCGCGCGATTCTCGTGCGAACTCATCCCGAACGGGTCGCGCGCGGCGTCATCGCGTCGCTGGACTGCGGGATGCCTTCGTGCGTGTTGGTCGCGAGCGATCGCGAGTGACACGACGCTCTTCCCGGCTCGAGTCGTACCAGCAGCACGTGCTGCGCCGAACGGTCGCCCTCGGCCTTCAAGGACCTGGCGGATGGGGCTCGCGCGACTCCGCGCTCGACGAAGCCGCGGCGTCGTCCGCTTCGAGCGCCGCTTCGATGCGTTGGAGCAGCGACTGGAGCATCTCCTTGGAGCGCACCTCGACCTGCTCGCGCAGCTTGCGCTCTTCTTCGAGCTCGTGAACCAGCGTCATCGCCACGAGGAGCAGCGCGTGCGGTGAAGCATTGCGTCCTTGAGCGCCGAGGCGCCGCAGTCGCTGGTCGACCATCGCGGCGAGGCGATGCATCTCCGCATCGCTCGCAGAGCCGGTGACGCGGTAACTGAATCCGCCGACCTTGACTTCGACCGGCATATCCATCCAGACCGGCGCTACGCTAGCATCCCCGAACCCGCATGGAAATCCCCGCATTGGGGCATCCGCTCCGAGCCCTCGCGGGATGTAGGCGGCCACGGCAATCTCCGCGCAACATTCGACCGGCGCAACAAAAGCAGCCCTCGGCGACGACCGGGCGCGCCGCTCGCGCCGAACGCGTTCGCGATGCGTGTGTTACCGGTTCCAGGTCGCCCCGCGGCGTAGCGCTCCGATCAACCCGAGCGCGCGTCCTCGCTCGGCGCGTCCCTCTCGGCCCGCGAAGAGGCCGTCACGACGCGGCTCCCGTCGACCCGGGGCGCCCGCCGGCACACGCCGTCGCGCCCGGTACGTCGCTTTCCCAACCTCGCCAACGCTCGGGTGAAGCGTCGGGTTCTGCGCGCGTCCGACCATTCGGAGCTCCTCGAACGCCGCGCGCATCGCGTTTCATCGCGGCTCTCGTCGCTCCTGGATCGCTCCCCCCCACGCTCCCGAGCTTCGAGTTCACACGGACCGCGCTCGCGAGCAGTGGCCAGCTCGCTCACGTGCTCCCAACCCGCTTCGCTCCGGGGATTCCTCGCTCCAAAGCTCGACTCGCGACCGCGAGGCACAGACTGCTCTCGAGCTTCGCCGGCGCCCTCACGGATCGTGGGCCCGAGCTCGTCGCCGTGCTCCCAACGCGTGTCGCTCGAGTTGCCCCTCCGTCCAGGGCTCGCTCGCGACCGCGAGGCATCTCTATGCCCGACCTTCGATGGCGCGTTCGCGCGGTGAGGCCGGCGCTCCGAGGTGCTCCCAATCCGTTTCGTCCAAGAGCTCTCCGTCCGGAGCGTGCGGATTCAGACCGCCGCGAACCCCGCCCGCCTCCGAGTGACGCCCTCCGTCTGAGCCCAATGGTGGCCCACGCCGTCTCGGACCGCCGCGGACCTCCACCTCCGCCGAGTGACGCCCCTCCGTCCCGAGCCCAATGATGGCCCACGCCCGTCGCCGCCCGCTCCGTCTGAGCCCGATGTGGCCCACCCGTTTCGCGGACGCCGCGGGGGCCCCTGCTTCCGCCCTTCCGCCTGGGCCCGTCCGCCCTTCCGCCTGGGCCCGAGGGTGACCCGCGCCGTTCTGGGGCGCCGCGGACCCTCTGCTCCCGAGCGGCCCGCCCCTTCCGCCTGGGCCCGAGGGTGGCCCGCGCCGTTCTGGGGCGCCGCGGACCCTCCGCTCCCGAGCGGCCCGCCCCTTCCGTCTGGGCCCGAGGGTGCCGTTTGGGCTGCCACGGACACCCTCTGCTTCCAAGCGTGGAACGGACGGTGCCAACTCGTTTCGTCCGGGAGCTCTTCCTTGATCCCAAGCGCCGACTCCAAGCCGCGACGCAGGCCCTCCGTTCCTCGCGCCGTCGAAGGGCGCGTTCGCGGACGGCCTGGCTTTTCCCTCTCCGTCTTCTTGGCGGGGCGACGCCACCGTTCGCTCCCCGACTCGCGGCGTAGGAGCGCGGATGTTTCACGTGGAACATTCGCCACTCCTCCCCGCGCACCGCTCGTGGCGACGCTCTCTTCACAGCCGCGACGAGAGCGACCTTCCCCCGCAAGCCCTCGCCGACGGGAGTGCACCCGGCGGTGCCAGCCCCCAGGACGGCGCTCTCAGTGCTCCAGAACGCTCCGCGACTTCCGACGAGGGCGCTCCGAGTGCTCTCTGACGGTGCCAAAGTCCCCAGGACGGCACTCCGAGCGCTCCAGAAAGCTCGCCGCCTGCCGGCGACGGCACTCCGAGTGCTCAAAATTGCTCGGCGACTTCCACCGGGGGCACTCCGAGTGCCCTCCGGCTGTGCCGGCATCCCCAGGACGGCACTCCGAGTGCTCCAGAAAGCTCGCCCCCTGCCGGCGACGGCACTCCGAGTGCTCGGAAACGTCCCGTGACTTCCGGCGAGGGCACTCGGAGTGCTCGAAAATGCCCGGCGGCTTCCACCGGGGGCACTCCGAGTGCTCTCCGGCTGCGCCGGAGTCCCCAGGACGGCACTCCGAGCGCTCCAGAAAGCTCGCCCTCTGCCGGCGACGGCACTCCGAGTGCCCAGAATGCTCGGCGACTTCCGGCGGGGCCAGCCCGAGTGCTCCAGTCAGCTCGCCGCCTGCTGTCGACGTCACTCGGAGTGCTCTTCGGCGGCCTCGAAGTCCCCCATTGAGGCAATCCGGAGCGCTCCAGAACGCTCAGCGACCTCCGTCGAGGGCACTCGGAGGTCCCGGTTCGCCGCGACCGCCACCGGGTAGCGCGTGAATGGCCGCAGAAAGGTTGTCGCTCCGTGCGATCCTCGGGACTCCCCCGAGCTCCCACAGCGCGCGTTGGAGCCCGGCAACGAGGGCTTCGAACGTCTCTCCGAACGCGAGGGAAACCGAGCGCCACTTGCTGAAGCTCAGGATGAATTGGAACGAGAGGTGCGCGAAGAGCTGCCCTGCGATGGTCACACGCAGCGAGCTGCAGTCGGTGAAGTCGAAGGCAGCTTCCCGCCCCGGCACGTGCTCCTGCTCGAAGAACCCCCCTCTGCCGGGACCGTGGAGCGCCCGCCAGTCGCGTACGCGACGCTGCACCCGGTGCCGCTCGTCGAAGCGGTCGCCGTAGCGCCGCCCGAGCTCGGCGAGGATGGTCGTCACCTCGAGCGCACCGGCCTCGTCGCGCTCGAGCAGCGGCACCACGTCCGCCTCCCAGACGCCCTCGAACGGGTCCTGCCGCGTCCGCCAATGCCGGTGCTTCGAGACGGCAGTGGGCCCGTCTTCCCAGTTGTGCGCGCTTCGCACGCTCATGTCGGCCGCCGCCGCGGCGGCCTCGATCGTCCTTCCTTCAGCCATTTTCAGCCTCATCAGCTGAACTGCTGGTCCTTGATCATCGAGCTCCCAAGGCCCCACCCACCTGTCCGGAACCTCTGGGCTCGGCAGTCTCGCACATGCCGTCAGCACGCCCCGGCGTCTGCAAATCCAATTGTCGTCGACCTGCAAAACTAGTTGTCGCTGATCCCGAGCAATGCGCTGAGAGCGCCCCTACGGGCCGCGGCGCTTCGTGGAGCTCGGACGGAACCTCCCCACGAACCCGCGCGACAGAGCCGCTTTTGTCGGCTTCAGCTGGCGGGCGGGACCAGGCAGGCGGGAGCGGGCTCGCCTGGCGACCGACCTCGGCCCCCGGCGGGCGCAGCGGAGGGCACTCACCGCGAGTAGGCCCGACGTCTGCAAATCCAGTTGTCGTCGAGTGCAGAAATAGTTGTCGCTGAATCCGCGGAGGACGCGCCGGCGCCACGGAGGGCACGCGATGACGCCGAGGAGAGCAGAGGGCCGCGTTGAAAGCTGCAACGCGCGGGCGCTGGGAGTTGCGGGGGTGCCGAGTTCGGGGCACAAGGCGGCTCGATGTCGCTCGATGCGTATCTCGAGGCGAAGCTCAGCGCACTCCGGGCGCAGGCTCTCTTTCGCGACCCGGCGGATGCGAGGGCTCGCGAAGCAGTGGCCGCGACCGCGGAGCGACTCGGGGTGCGTTTTCTCGACGCGAGCTCCAATGACTACCTGGGGCTCGCGGGTCGTCCCGCGGGGAACGTTTCACGTGAAACATGCCCCGACGTGGGCGCGGGCGCCTCGCGCCTCGTGAACGGCGGGCGCCCTGAGCACGCCGCGCTGGAGCGGGCGCTCGCCGACTGGGTCGGCCTCTCCGAAGCGCTCCTCTTCACGAGCGGCTTCGCCGCGAACGTCGGCGTCGTCAGCGCGCTCGCCACCGAGGAGTCGGTGGTGATTTCCGACCAACTCAACCACGCCTCCATCATCGACGGCTGCCGCCTCGCGCGTGGTCAGGTCCTCGTGGTTCCGCACCTCGACCTCGCGGCCATCGAGAGCGCGCTGAGCGCGGCGCGGATGGTCCCCGTGCGTTGGGTGGTCACGGAGAGCTACTTCAGCATGGACGGCGACGGACCGGACCTCGCCGCTCTCCGAGCGCTGTGCGACCGCCACCGCGCGTTCCTCGTCGTCGACGAAGCCCACGCGCTCGGGGTGTTCGGTCCCGAGGGCGCGGGGCGCTGCGCCGAGCACGGGGTCGTGCCCGATGTCCTCATCGGGACGCTCGGCAAGGCCGTCGGCTCGCAGGGCGCCTTCGTCGCCGGCTCGACGGCGCTCCGCACCTTCCTCTGGAACCGCGCGCGGTCCTTCGTGTTCTCGACGGCGCCCTCCCCCGAGCTCTGCGCGCGCACGCTCGAGCACGTCCGTCGGGCCCGGCAGAGCGACGGCGCCCGCGACCACCTCCTCGCTCTCTCTGCCGCGCTGCGTCACGCCCTGGTGGAGCGCTCGGTTCCGATGGTGCCGGGCTCCTTCGGGCCGATCCTGCCCGTGCTCTTGGGGACGGCTCCACGGGCGCTTGCCGCCGCCCAGACGCTCCGCGACGCCGGCGTGCTCGCGCAACCCATCCGGCCCCCGACCGTTCCCGAGGGCACGGCGCGCCTGCGGCTCACCGTCACCGCGCGGCACACGAACGACGACGTGAAGCGGCTCGCGGACGCCGTCGCGCGGGCGTGCGCGGAGTAGCCAGCGATGCCGCGGGTCGTCGTGCTCGGAACGGGAACCGGCGTGGGCAAAACCCACGTCTCCTGCCAGCTCTGCTCGGCTCTCGCCGCATTGCGACCCGCCGCGCGCGTTGCCGGCCTCAAGCCCGTCGAGACGGGCTTCGTGGAGCCGAGCGTCTCGGATGCGCGGAGGCTCGAAGCCCACGCCCGCGACTCGTCCCCGCCGCGTCCCCATCC
>CAYYWA010000145.1:0-1025 GCA_964475255.1 uncultured Sorangium sp. | reverse complement strand
CGCGGGGGGGGGCCGGCCCCCCCCCCCCCCCCCCACGACCACGCCCTCGCCCTGCGCCGCCTGTCCGTCGCGCACGTCGGCGATCGGCACGATCCGCGTACGGTCCTCGTAGCGGATCGGCAGGTGCAACACGAAATCCGACGCCTCGCGCAGCCCCAGCCGCGCGAAGCGGGCGTCGTCGCCGCGCACGCACGCGCGGCGCGCGCGGCACCCGCTCGCGCTCGCACCCATCGTGGAGTGGGTCGAGCGCTGGGAAGCGGCGAGCCCCGAAGGCGACGAGCGCTGGTGCGTCGTCGAGACGGCGGGCGGCGCGTTCTCACCGCTCGCTCCGGGGCTCAGCAACGTCGAGCTCGCCCGCGCGCTCGATCCGGCGGTGTGGCTGCTCGTCGCGCCCGACGCGCTCGGCGTCTTGCACGACGTCTCCGCGACGCTGCGCGCGCTCGCCGCGCTCGGGCGCTCGCCGGATCTCGTGGTGCTTTCGGCCGCCCGCGGGCGCGACGCCAGCACCGGCACGAACGCGGCCGAGCTCCGCGCGCTCGGCCTCGCGGACCCGATCGCCGTGTTCGACGACGGTCCCTCCGAGACCGCCGCGCGGGCGCTCGCCGCGGCGGTGCTTCGTCACGCCGCGACCGCGCAGCCCACTCCGTGAGCGCCCGCGCTCACGGCTCGCCGCGGCGTTGCTTCGTCACGTCGAGAGCGCGCAGTCCACTCCGTGGGCACCCGCGCTCACGGCTCGGCGCGGTTGACGCTCCCCGCGCTGCGCTCGCGCGGCGGTTCGACGACGCGCCCGTTCTCCAAGCGCACGCGGCGCGCACCGAGTCGCTCGGCGACGCCGCCTTCGTGACTCACCACGACGATCAGCGCGCCGCGCGCACGCTCCTCTCGGAGCACCTGCTCGAGCAAGTCGGAGCTCCGCTGATCGAGCCCCGTCCACGGCTCGTCGAGCAACAGCACCCGCGGCGCGTGCACGCGGGCACGCGCGAGCGCGACGCGTTGCCGCTGTCCGCGGGAGAGCGTCCCCACCG
>CAYYWA010000144.1:10630-13262 GCA_964475255.1 uncultured Sorangium sp. | reverse complement strand
GCCCTTCCCCCGGCGGCGCTCGACCCGCCAGCCGTCCCCCCGCCGTTCTTGCCCAGAGTGCTGCCCTATCGAGAGGGCCTTCCGGTGCCGCCCGGCTACCGCGTCGAGTCACGTCCGGCGACGGGGCTGCTCGCCACCGGCGGGGTGACCCTCGCGGCAAGCTACCTCGCGGGACTCGTCATCGCCCAGCACCACCGGTTCGGGGAAGGCATGGGGTGGATGGCCGTTCCGCTCGTGGGCCCTTGGGGGGCCATCGGGGCCCGCAGCTTTCAATGCCGGGTCACCGGCACCGAGGGGATCGACAGCCTCGACGACCTCGATGACGTGCGCACGGCCCAGGAGGCAGAGGCGTGCGTCCGCGGGGCCCAGCGCGAAGCGACGACGATCGCGGCGCTTGCCGTGGACGGCTTGATGCAAGCGATCGGAGCCGTGGTCTTCGTTGCCGGGCTCGCGAGCAGCACGGAGGAGCTCGTGTGGACGGGCACCACGGACGTGCGCGTTTCTGCTCGACCGCGCCCTGGCGGGTTCGACCTGGGGATCACCGGCCATTTCTGAGCCTAGATTTCGGGCTGACCCCGGAGGGGATGGCCGCGACCGAAGCGGATTTGGAGCGGGACATCCGGCCTCGGACACGCCGGCCGAGAAAACGGGTGGACTCGCTGCCCGTTGACCCGACGGAGCTCGCTCCACCGCGGTGAATCTCGACCGCTCAGCGGCAAAAGCCGCTGGCCACGCGCGCGCCCGGGAGCGCGCTCCGGGCGCACGAGATGGGATACTCGAGGCGATGCTCGCGGTGCTCGTCCGGCAACCACCCTCGGGACCGGCAGGACCTGCGCCCACCGGCGGTGACGACCCGGAGGAGGTCGTCGAGACCGCATCGAGAAGCGGCGCAGCACTGATGTGCGCGACTTGTGGATCGCGCGTGACGTCGCTCGACGAACGCATCGAGGTCGACGGCGCTCACAGCCACGCCTTCCTCAATCCAGCTGGATACGTCTACCGAATCGGCTGCTTTGCGTCCGCGCCCGGCGTTCGCGTCTCCGGCCCGCCCAGCGAGGAGTTCAGCTGGTTTTCCGGACACGCGTGGGAAGTGGCCGTTTGCGGAGCGTGCACCACTCACCTCGGGTGGCGGTTCAGCCGCGAAGCCGCTCGCTTCTTCGCGCTGATCCTCGCGCGTCTCCGAGAAGGTCCCTCGACGGCGTGAACGCCGAAAGCACGCAACCGCGGCGACGCCTGGACCGACGTCTCCACCGCGGCCGCAAACCCGGCCCAAGGAGGACGTACGGATGAGCACGCGAATTCAAGCCACAGGCCCTTCCCCCAACGTCGCCATCGAGCGCACGGCGGCACGCACCACGGCGCCCCCGGCACGGCCCTTCAACGAGGTGATGCGCGCGAGCGCTGGCGCGATCGTGTCGAGCGCCGAGCAAGCCGTCCTCCGGCTGCCGGGCGGTCCGATTCTCGCTGCGGCGCTCCGCTCACCCGCGCCGACAGTGGGCACGCTCGAATCACCCATCGGTCCGAGCTCCGCGGCGGCTCCGGCGGAGCTCGGCGGCGTTGGGCCGGCGGGCGGCGCCACGGCGCCGAGCATCGAGGGCGTGCTGAGTCAGAACGCCAACCAGAACCTGTATTTTCTGCAGCTCCAGGAGCGAATCAGCCAGGAAAACCGGGCGTATACGACGGTCTCGAACGTGCTCAAGGCGCGGCACGAGACGGTGAAGAATGCGATTGGAAACATCCGCTGACCGAGCAGTCTCGCCCAGGGGCGGACGTGGGCGCACCGTGACGCGTCTCTGGTCCCCTTCTAGGGCTCCCGCTAGACTTGAGGAGCGATGAGCATCGACGGCATCGGCCGCCCCCCGGCACCCAAAGCAGGCCCAGGCGCGCTGGGTGAGCTGAACGGCTCATCCGGCGCCGAACCTTTTCGGCTGGACGGCACGGGGCCTTCGGCCCCGGCGCGGGCGACCGGAGACGTCTCGGAGCTGCTCGCTCAGCTCGAACGCGGCGACATCTCGACGAACGAATATCTGTCGGCGCGCGTGGAAGAAGCCGTGGCTCCGCTGGTCGGTCGGCTCCCTCCCGAGCAGATCGACGCGGTCCGCGAGGCGCTGCGCGCCGAGCTCGAAATGGATCCGGTGCTCGTGGAGCTCGTGCGGCGGGCAACGGCCGGCGCGAACGCCACGCAGGAACGGTAATCGCGAGCCCGCATGGCAGCTCCGCACGGGCTGCGCGAGCTCGACGCGCGTGCTCGCGAGGATCTCGAGGGGATTTGGATCGCCGGTGGGCTCGGGGATCGGTGCCTGCATCCGCCAACGCCGCTGACGTGGCAACTGGTGCTGGACGACCACGCCCTGCTCGGCAACCGCATTGCGGAGCGCGGCTCTTCCCTGCCCCGGCTCTCACGGCGCCTCGTTCGCGTTTCGGGCTACGCGTATCAAGCCTTGGTGCCGTTCGTGCGCGTCGCGCGGGACGTGCTGCGGCTCGACGCGGAGAGCGTTTCGCTGGCGCTCGCGTACGAGGCGCGCATCGACGCGCGCCGCGTGGTTCCGGGTCGGGTGAGCCCGTCGCTGCTCGGCATCGGGCGCGCGCACCCCCGCGCCGCGCGGAACGCGCTGGAGCTCGCGCGCAGCGT
>CAYYWA010000144.1:9030-10620 GCA_964475255.1 uncultured Sorangium sp. | reverse complement strand
TGGGACGTCTTCGCGCCGGCCACCGGGCTCGAGCCGAAGCTCGTCGGCGCGGGGTGGGGCCGGGGCGGGTGCCCCCGGCGCGGCTCGGCATCGGGCGAGCGCGCGCCCGCGCGGAGCGGAAGGCGCTGGAGCTCGAGCGCAGCGTGTTGCGCCACGAGCGGGATGCCGCGCAGCACTACCGCTGGCTGGTGGAAATGGACCTCGGCATTTTGCCCGACGACGCGCTCGGAACCACGCTCGAAGAGTGCGCGGCCGTGCAGCGCTCGACGCGCTCGCTCGAGATCACGGCGACGCTCGATCTGCTCGAAGCGTGCGCGGCCCTCACGGCGCTGGTGCGGCGCGCGCCGGCCTCGATCGGTGACCCGCTGCTCGCCGATCTGATCGTCCCGGAGCCGCTCGAGCTCGCGAGCGTGACCCCGGCGCTCGCGCTGTGCAGCGTCGCGGAAGCCGCCACGCGGGCCCAAGAGAAGGAGAACGGGGTGCCGGCGCAGATCCGCATCGCGGATTTTGCCGCAGGGTTCGGCGAGCGCGGGCCCGACGAGCGCGAGCTCAAGAGCGCCCGTTTCGGGGAGCGCCCCGAGCTCTTGCTGCGACTCGTCTCCGTGCTCTCGGAACGCGGCGTCGATAGTGACGATCGGCGGCTCGAAGGAGCCCGCCGCGAACGCTCGGCTTCCGTGGAACAGTTGTCGCGCGAGCTCGGCATGGTCGAAGCCCGGCTCCTCCGCGCGCTGTCGCTCGTCGCGCGACGCCTCGTGCTCTTGCGCTCGCGTCTGCACCTGGTCCGCGCGCGAACGCTCTCCATGCTGCGAACGGCCGTGCTGGACGTGGATCGGCGCCTGCGCCGTCTGATCGGCAGCGACCCGGGGGCCGCGTTCTTCTTCGAGCTCGGGGAGCTGCTCGACAGCACGGTGCGGCCAGATCCCAGGCTGACGCGCGTGGCGATGGAGCGGCGTCACCGGTGGACCGAGCAGATGCGCGCGGCGCCGCCGCCCCCGCTGCTCGGGCGCGGGGTGCGCGTTCGCCACGAAACCGAGCCCGTCGCAGGACTGGGGCTCGGTACGGGCGAGATCGTCGGCCGCGCGACCGTCGCACGCACGCTCGAAGACGCGTTGTCGCTGGCCCCGGCCCCCATCCTCGTGACCCGCTGGCTCGATGCGAGCTTTGCGCCGCTCCTGCCAGCGGTGCGCGCGGTCGTGACGGACTGAGGCGGGGTCCTCGACGAGGGCGTCCTCGACTCCTTCCTCGCCGAGATGCTGGAGGCCGAGCGCACCGGGAAGGACCGGAAGGGCGCGATCGACGCCATCCAGGACCGGGTCTACGATCTCCGCCAGCTTGCGGAAGGCGACGCCCAGGAGTAAGCTCCTCGGCGAGTGGCGGGGTGGAGCAGTCCGGTAGCTCGTCGGGTTCATACCCCGAAGGTCGCAGGTTCGAATCCTGCCCCCGACACCACATGCAACGCGCTGAAGTGCGCAAGTGCCAAGCCCCGGTCGTCGAAAGGCGGCCGGGGCTTCCCCTTTGGGGGCCCGGGGTCGAGGGGTATAACGCCCGGGACACCAGAGGAGGTGCCATTCAAGTTCTCGTCACCGGCGG
>CAYYWA010000144.1:295-9020 GCA_964475255.1 uncultured Sorangium sp. | reverse complement strand
ACCCAGGCCTTCGCGAGCGGCGATCTGCTCCGCCTCGAGCTTCGCGCCGGCAGCGTCACCAAGGCGTGACGCCCCTTGCGTCGAGTCGCGTCTCGTCCGGCGTACTCCGTTGCTCGAACCGCCCGCGTTCGGCGGCGACCGCATAGCGACGAAGCCCGCTTCGTCGCGCACGGTGCCGATTGAGGGCGGAGGCGAAGCGGATTTCGCCGGCGCTCCTTCCGACCGACCCACGCAGCGCGACCCGACACAGCCGCTTCGCGCGCAAAAGGAGGGGCTTGGCGCCTGCGGGGAGCCCCCGAGGCGCGCCCGCGGACGCGCTGGCACGGTCCTCGCTGAAGCACGCTCCTCGGGAGCTGTCGTCGCTCTTCGACGCGCCGTGCTCCCCAAGGCCACTCGAGGAGTACGCAATGTTCGAAGACGCGTTCGAAGGGTACGAGTTCGACGAGGAAATGGGTGACGAGGAGTGGGCGGGGCAGCCGGAGGAGATCGATGACGAGGTCGCCGAGTATCTCGCTCGCGAGCTGCTCGAAGTCGGAGACGAAGAGGAGCTCGAAGAGTTCCTGGGCTCCCTGCTTTCGAGCGCCGCGAAGGCGGCCGGCGGCTTTCTCCGCTCGAACGTCGGTAAGAAGCTCGTGGGCGCCGCGAAGGGGCTCGCCAAGCAGACCCTCCCACAGGTCGGCGCCGCCGTCGGCGGCCATTTCGGTGGCGACACGGGACGAAAGCTCGGCCAGAAGCTCGGCGGAGCGGCGGCGGCTCGGCTCGAGCTCGAGCTCGAGGAGGACGAGCTCGAAGCCGCCAAGCGCGTCGTGAAGACCGCGTGCGCGGCCGCGCAAAAGGCGGTGAAGACGCAGGGGAAGGCGCCGCCAGCCGTGGTGGCGAAGGACGCGATGGTGACGGCCTTGCGCGAGAACGCTCCCGCGAGCGCCGCGGGCACGTCGAGCACGATCCACGCCGGAGGCACGAAGGCCAGCGGAACCTGGCGCCGGCGTGGACGCCGCATCGTGCTCTTCGGGGTCTGAGGACGGAAAACCCGCGAGGAGGAGAGCAATGCACGACCTGGATCTCACGAAAGTCGACGCGAGCGAAGACGAAGACCTCGAAGCGCTGTTCGAGGCGATGGATGACGAGTCGCTCTATTTCACGGGCGAGACGGGGCCGCTCGACGAAGCGGAAGAGCTCGAGCTCGCCGCCGAGCTCCTCGAAGTCGGCGACGACGAGGAGCTCGAGGAGTTCATCGGCAACCTCGTGAAACAGGCGGCCGGCGGCCTGAAGAAGTTCGCGAGCTCGAAGGTCGGCCAGGCCCTCGGGAAAGGACTCAAGACCGTCGCGAAGAAGGCGCTCCCCATCGCGAGCACGGCGCTCGGCAACCTCGTCGCCCCCGGCGTGGGCGGCGTGATCGGCGGACAGCTGGGCTCGCTCGCGACGAAGC
Organism: uncultured Sorangium sp.; assembly: GCA_964475255.1. Lineage (GTDB taxonomy): Bacteria > Myxococcota_A > Polyangia > Polyangiales > Polyangiaceae > PMG-095. The sequence continues at coordinate 7,591 of CAYYWA010000144.1, read as the reverse complement.
TGTTCGAGTTCGAGTCCGAGGGGATGAGCGACGAGGAGTTGCAGCTCGAGATGGCGAAGCGCTTCGTCCGCCTGGGCGCGGGCGCCGCGCAGAAAGCCGCCAAGGCACCCCCGAGCGCCAACCCGCGCGCCGTCGCTCAGAACGCGATCGCCGCCGCCGCCAAACAGCACGCCCCGGGGCTCGCGCGGCGCCTTTCCCCGCGCTCCTTCGGCGGAGGGCCGTTGCTGCCCGGAACCGCAGGGGCCGAGAGCGGCCGCTGGATCCGGCGTGGTCGGAAGATCATCGTGCTCGGAGTCTGACGGCGTGTCCGACGTCGCCGCCCTGAAGCTCCTGGCGCACGAGGCCGAGTCCATGCTCGCGCGCCTGGAGCTCCTCCGGCCCTTCTCGGAGCACATGCCCATGGTCCCGGCGGCGACCGTCGGCTTCGAAGCGCTCCGGTCGATCGAAAAGGGCCTGTTGGAGCGCTACGCGCGCGTGCGGGCGCGCATTCGTGAGTTCGGAGCGTGGCTGCGCGCGGGACCGAAACCACCGGACGAAGCCCAGCGGCAGCTCGCGCGGGTTCGCCTGCTCTTCGGTGGCCTTCTCTCGGAGTTCGATCTGTTCGCGGACGTGATCACCCAACGCTCGGAGCACCCGACGGGACTGCTGCTCAGCGGGATCGATGTCGCCGCCATCGACATGATGCGGTGTCCGGCCTTCGAGGCGCCCGCGGTGATCTCCTATCTCGACCGCGGACACGGGGCGGCGATCCGCCGTGCGATGACACGCCTGCCCGCGGGCGGCGACAATCCGGTCGCCGTGCTGCGCGTCCCGCGCGAGCGCATGATCGGCACGGGGCTCGCCGGATCGATCGCCCACGAAGTGGGGCATCAGGCGGCCTCGCTCCTCGACCTCGTTCCGGCGCTGCAAGAGGCGCTGCGCGCGCGCTCGAAAAAGCAGCCGGAACGGGCGGTGGCGTTCCGGCATTTCGACCAGTGGAGCTCGGAGATCCTCGCAGATCTCTGGGCCGTGGGCGCGGTCGGGGTCGCCCACACGCTGGGACTCTTCGCGCTCCTGAACCTCCCGACGCCGCACGTGTTCCTGGGCGGACTCGATCGCGTGCATCCCATTCCGTGGATTCGCGTGCACATCAGCGCGGCGCTCGGTGAGGCCCTCGTGCCGCATCCACAATGGAAGCAGCTCCGGGCGCAGTGGTCCGCGTTGCACCCGCTGGCGTCGGCGCGGCCCGAGAAGCAGGCGCTGATGAAGACGCTCCTCGAGGCCCTCCCGGAGTTCGCCGCGCTGGCGTGCACGCTTCGACCGCGCTCGCTCGAGGGCAAGCGCATCGCCGATCTCTTTCCGGACGGCGTGATGCACCCGGCTCGCCTCGCGGAGACGTACGAGCGCTGGAAGCGCGGACGGCTCGCGATGTACGCCGCGCGCCCTTCGCTGGTGTTCGCCGTGCTCGGCCAGGCGCGCGCCGACGGAAAGCTCCCCCCGAAGCTCGAGACCCGAGTGCTCGAGACCCTGATTCTCCGTTGGGCCACCGAGAAGCTGCGCCTCCCGGAAGGAAGCGCCGCCGCCTCGGCGTAGCCCGTCGTCCGTTCCCCGGCTGTCAGGAGGAGACATGACCAAAGACAGAAAGCAACCCGAGACTCCCGAATCCCTCGAGGAAACCGCCGGCGAGAAGGCGGCGCGCGAAGCTTCGCGCAGGAGGTCCAACGACATCAAGCAGGAGTTCGCCGACGCCGTCGTCGAGAGCGCGAAGGAAGCCGTCGCCACGGCGGACCTCCTCGACGCGCTCGTCGATGGCGTGCCCGGAAACCAGCCCGAGATCCGCGATGCGTTGCTGGAGCGGCTCCGCCACGACATCAAGGCTGCCCTTCCCCGAGTCGTGCATCGCCTCGTTCAAGAGCGCGCGGAAGCGTTCGGGTCGGCGGCGGAAACGGGCGGCGGTCCCTCGAGCAGCCAAGGCCCGCTCCCTCCGAACGGTGGCGGCGACGACGGCAACCCGGGAGATGGCGACGAGGACGACGGCGGCCGGCGAAGGCGCGGCGTTCCCCTCGTGCAGCTTGCCCCGACTCTGGGACCGCGCACGTCCGACGAACGACTGTGGCGTGTCATCAAGGATCGCTCGAATGCGCTCGCGTTCGAGAGCTACGCGCGGTTCATCGACCAGGTGCTCTGCGCTTCCCCCGAGGAGATCGAGCGACCGAGCGGGTTGGGCCGGGAGATCAACTACAAGCGCAGGAAGCTCTCGGCGCTGCAAGGCATCCGTGGCCGCGATGCGTACGACCTCCTGAAGCTCGCGACCGAGGCGTTCCTGCTCCAGGAGGCAGGGCTCCTCGAAGATGCGCTCATCGAGGCCGTCGTGGACGACAAGCTCGCCGAGTACGAAGCATCGCCGCTCTCCGCGTCGGAGCAGAGGACCCTGCAGCTCTACAAGAGCAACTACCTCAAAGAGCTCGCGCCCGAGCTCCCGAAGGTGCTGCCCTACTTCGATCTGATCCGCCAGGGCTTGATGGGGATCCCCGTCAAGAAGTTCCGGCACTTGAGCCTCGGCGTCGGCTGCTACGGAATCTTGCCGTCGCGCGTGACGAGCCCGCCGCTGATCGAGCTCATCTGGACGTACTGGTACGAGGAGAGCGGCGTGTACCAGGCCTTGAAGGCGCTCGCGCTCCGTTTCCAGAACAAGAAGAGCGTGAGCCTGAAGAACCCGCTCGATCGCTTCGCGACGGACCCGCTGCGCGCTCTCAACAACCTGCTCTGGGGATTCATCGAAGACGAGCCGAATCGACTGAGTCTCGCCCGGCGAGCGCTCGAGTACCAATACGAGTACGGCCTCTCGATTCGCGGCAAGGCCGTTCCGAAGCTCGAGAGCGTGGAGAGTCGAGAAAAGTTCCTGAAGGCGTTCCACACGTTGCTCCACCTGTGCGCCGAGTTCTTCCGTGAGGATCGCGACGCGACGATTTACACGGACGGGTTCCCCCTGCTCACGGCGCTCAAGGAGGTTCACCTCCTGCTCGCGCAAGGCGCCAACAATCAGTATGGGGACCTGCCGTGGACGTCCCGCGTCGAGGTCTTGCTCCACCAGTGGCTGCTGGCGCGGCCCGAAATGCGGGAGTTTTTGGGCGGCCGTCCCGGCGTGCCCCACGAAGAGCCGTGGATCGGGCAGCTCGAGACGATGCGCCGACTGCAGGGCTGGGGCGACGCCCCCGTGAGCCTGTATCGGGATCTCGCGATGTGCGGAGAGCAGGTGCTCTTGGCCGTCCGATTCGGAAGCTGGACGCAGACGAAAGACGCAAACGCGGCCGCGAACTGGGCGCGCGCCTTTCGGACGGAGATCCAAACGTATCTCCACGCCTATCGCTCCTTGACGGGCGTGGACCTCGCCTCCGACAGGATCGACTTCGCCCCGCCCGCCCTCCATCTCGCGACCGCCGCGCGCCGTTGATAGTAACGACTACTGAACGACTCCCGATCGAACCTAGTAGTTCACCGAGGCACGGCGAGGCCGCATGTTCAGTCTTGGCGCGACGAATGCACCGTAATACTCTGAACGGCCGAACGTCGACCAACCTGCCGTGAGGGAAGAAGGCATCCCCGATATCTCGAGCCGAGAGGGACAGGGAGGTGACTCATGGTCCGTGTGTTTCCCGAGGCCGGCCATTCATGATCGTGGTCAAGGCTCATCACGCGGCCGCGTATTCCGGTGAGCTCCACCGGTCGGCAGTCGCCGCACTCGCCGAGCAGGGAATCACGACGTACTCGTTCGGCTCGCGGGATACCGCGGGACCCGCCATTCTGTTCTTCGATCAACCCGAGCCGGGGGTGCTTCCGGCCGCGGCGGAGCTCAGTCGGGATGGGCGCGATCGCCTGCTTGCCCTCTGGCTCGGCAAAGGGCCCCTCCCCCGCTCCCTGAAATGGGGGCTCCTCAACCACGGGGCGACGGACGTCGTCCATTTCGGCGGCGCGTCGGACGGTGAGGCGGTGGCCGCGCGCGTTCGGCGCTGGCACGAGATCGAGAGCATCATCGACTCGCCGCTGATCGCGAAGAACCTGGTCGGGCAGAGCCGCGCGTGGCGCAACGTGCTGCGCGAGCTCGTCGAGGTGGGGCGCTACACGGATGCATCGCTCTTCATCACGGGGGAGACCGGCACCGGCAAGGAGCTCGCCGCGAAGCTGATCCATACGCTGGATCGCCGCGACACGAAGGGGGAGCTCATCGTGCTCGACTGCACGACGGTGGTCCCGACGCTCTCGGGCAGCGAGTTCTTCGGGCACGAGCGGGGCGCGTTCACGGGAGCGAGCGCGGCGCGCGAAGGCGTGTTCTCGCTGGCGGACGGTGGCACGCTCTTCCTCGACGAAATCGGCGAGCTCCCCGCCCCCATTCAGGCGGAGCTGCTCCGCGCCATCCAGGAAGGGGCGTACAAGCCGATCGCGAGCAACACCTGGAAGCAGGCGAACTTCCGCCTGGTGTGCGCCACCAATCGCGAGCTTCGTGCGGAGCAGGACCGGGGGACGTTTCGTCGCGATCTCTACTATCGGGTCGCGTGCTCGCACATCGAGCTTCCGCCGCTCCGCGATCGACGGACGGATATTCTCCCGCTCTTTCGGCACTTCGCCGAGAAGTGCGGGCGGCCCGACGTGGAGCTCGACGAGACGGTTCAGGAGTATCTCTTGACGCGCCACTACACCGGAAACGTGCGGGAGCTCCGCCGGCTCGCCGAACGCATGTGCTGCCGCCACACGGGCGCGGGGCCGATCACCGTGGGCGCGATCCCTCCCGAGGATCGCCCGGTCGGTGAGCACGGCGAGCCCTGGCAAGACGCCGGCTTCCGAGCGGCGATCGAGCGGGCCGTGACGCTCGAGGTCGGGCTCAAAGCCATCCGCAAAGCGGTGGAGGACGCGGCCGTGGACTTCGCGGTGGAGCTCGAGTCGAACAGCTTGCAGCGCGCGGCGGTCCGGCTCTGCATCACGCCGCGGGCGATCCAGATGCGCATGGCCGGGAGGCGGAGCGCGCTCGACTCCGAGCCGCCGATCCCGGATCCGGAAATGTGCGCGGAGGTTCCCGCGACGGAATCCGCGCGGGGCCAACGCCTCGCCGCGATTCCGGGGGCCGGGACGTAGCCCACGCCGTGGGCTCTCGATTCGGAGGAGGTCATCGTGGTCGCGACGAGAATCGGTCTCGAGGTCGTTTCCCAATACGCGATGGCAACGGTGCGTCCGTCCTGGAGCTCGGAGCTCCTCGAGTTTCTCGATGCTTGCCCGACTCCCCACCACGCCGTCCAGCAGGCCGCGCTGCGCCTGAGCCGCGCGGGGTTCATCGCGTTGACGGAGCGCGAGCCGTTCCACCTGAAGCGCAACGGGCGCTACTACTATCGCCGCGGGAGCACACTGGTCGCGTTTCGGACGGGAGCGAGCCGGGTCCGCGAGCGCGGGATTCGGTTCATCGGTGCGCACACGGATTCGCCGGGACTTCGGCTCAAGCCGCGCCTCTGCCGAACGAGCAGCGCGGGGTATGCGCTGCTCGACGTCGAGATCTACGGCAACGCGCTGCTCCACACCTGGCTCGACCGCGATCTCGCCGTCGCCGGGCGCGTCCTCTACGAAGACCGCGGACGGCTGCGCTCGCGGCTCGTCGCCTCGTCGGGACCCGTTTGCCGCGTTCCGAGCCTCGCCGTCCACCTCCAACCCGACGTCAACACGCGCGGCCTCGTCGTCCATCCGCACGAACACCTCGTGCCCGTTCTGGCCCGATCCGGCGGAGCCTCCGCGAGAGCGCTCCTCACGCGCCTGCTCGCCCCCCACGGCATTCCCGTCGACAGCGTGCGCGGGCACGACCTGAGACTCGTCAGCACCGAACGGGCGGTCCTCGCCGGCGTTCGAAACGAGTTCGTCCTCGCGGCGCGCCTCGACAACCTCGCGATGTGCCATGCGGCGCTCTCGTCGCTCGTCGGGCTCGAAGCGGGCGCCCCCTGGACGACCGCCATCGTGCTCTTCGACCACGAGGAAGTGGGCAGCGAGAGCGCGACCGGCGCGCGGGGCAGCGTGCTCCGCGATTTCACGGCGCGCCTCATCCCCGACGCGAGCACACGCCTCCGAGCGCTCCGACGAAGCTTTTTCCTGAGCGCGGACATGGGTCACGCCGTGCACCCGAGCTTCCCCGAAAAACACGACGAACGGCACGCGCCGGTGCTGGGCGACGGGCCGCTCCTCAAGACGAGCGCGAACCAACGCTACGCCACGTCGGAGCTCGCGGCGGCCCAGCTCCGGACGCTGGCTCGCGAAGCCGGGATTCCGCTCCAGGAGTTCGTCCCAAGGTCGGACGTGAGCTGCGGCTCCACGTTGGGTCCCCTCGCCGCGGCGGAGCTCGGCGTCCGCACGGCGGACATCGGCAGCCCGCTGCTCTCCATGCATTCGATTCGCGAGATGGCGCACGAGCGCGATCACGCGTTCACGTGCCGGCTCCTGGAGCGATTCTTCGGAACGCCGCGCCTCGGGTAGCGCTCGGCGCGCTGGGCCCGGCCGCGGGAGACGCGCGTCACGGAGCGCCTCCCGGTCGACGGCTGCAACTCGACGCCCGATCCGCGAAGGGCCCGCGGTCAGCGGCGGAACGCCGCGGGATGGGCTAACCCTCGCCCATGCATCGCATCGCCCTCGTCGCGCTGCTCGGAGTCGGCTGCTCGCTGCCCCCGGCGAAGCATGCGGGCGGTCCCGTCCTGGTCGTGCCCACGACGCTGGGTGAAGGCTCTCCCCAGGAGGGCAAGTCCGCGCTCGCGCCCCGTGCCAGCGAAGCGCGGCCCACGGCTCCCGCACCCTCCGCCGCTCCCGCGACGGCCCCTACCGACGGCCCGAGGGCGTCGGCCGATTCCGTCGAGCCCGCAGCGGCGCGAGAGCTCGCCGGCGCGCAGGCTCCGCCCGATCCCGAGCCGCTCCGGCAGAAGGAGCAGTGGGAATACTCCGTCGAATGGAAAGCCGGCGCGCTCACCGTGACCGGCGTTCGCCCGGTCGACATGAAGCGGCCGGTGGTGACGCCGCGGCGGATGGGGCGCTACGCGATCGAGCTCTGGATCGGGCGCGAGCTCGTCGAGCGGGTGCGCTTCGATCTGCCCCTGCTCGGCGCCGAGAGCCCCGAAACCGCCGGTGTCGCGACGAGGTTCCCTCCCCCGAATATCGCGAAAGGTGCGCACGTGCGCGCACGGGTGCTCGTGCCGCGCGCCGCGCGAGCGCGCCGGGCGCTGCTCATCGATCGCGCGACGGGCGAGGCGCTCGCGCTTCCCAGGCCGCCCGCCCAAGCTGGGCGCACGGCAGCCG
>CAYYWA010000144.1:0-285 GCA_964475255.1 uncultured Sorangium sp. | reverse complement strand
CAACAACATGGCACTGGGCGTGATCATGGCGGTGACGGGCGAGGCGATCGCGCTTCCCTGGCCTCCCGACCAACCTGGGCGCCCGGCAGGCGCGTCATCGAACACCGAGGCGCGCCCACACGAGTGAACCGGCGGTGCAGCGAGCCCGTCGCCTCTCCCCAACCCGGACGGGGCAGGCGACACCAAGGAAGCGAGGGGTCAGCCTTCCCCGACTAGAGCGACAACGGTTGGGAACGCGCCGAAATATGCGGAAAACAGTGTCGCGCAGAGTGCCCGCGTGGGGAG
>CAYYWA010000143.1:0-13626 GCA_964475255.1 uncultured Sorangium sp. | reverse complement strand
GAGCCGCCCGAACCTCCCGAGCCGCCGTCCGTCGAGCCGCCGTCGGAGCCGCCGCCCGACGTGCCGCCGTCCGACGTGCCGCCGTCCGACGTGCCGCCCGTGGTCGCTCCGCCGTTCGGCCCACCGGCGTTCGGGTCGCCGCCGTTCCCGGTCCCGCCGCTCGTGTCGCCGCCGCTCGTGGCTCCGCCGCTCGTCGTGCCCCCGTTCGCCGCCCCGCCGGCTGCCGAGCCTCCGCCCGTTGCGCCGCCGCTCGACATCCCGCCGCTCGTCGCGCCGCCGCTCGGGCTCGTCGAGCCGCCCGACGCGGTGGCGCCTCCGGAGCCGTCCGTGCCGTTGCTCGGACCGGGAGAACAAGCGAGGCCCCACGCCGTCGCGCCGAGAGCGACGACGAGCGCGCGGGACGAAGCGTTGCGGGATATCCTTTGAACGAGCAAAGACATGTCGCGCTCCTTTGGGGCGGCACCTTAGCGGGCGATCGCAGCGAACAGAAGCACCTTACCACATGCGGGCTCCACCTCCGGAGCAGTCCCCCTGCACGATTTCAGGCAGAGGGGACCACGCCTTCGCGAGGTGGATCAACCCGTGCGTGCGGTCAGTAACCGAGACCGTCGTCGAGCATGCGCGCGACCGTGGAGCCCGAAATCTAGGCTCAGGGCTCCGCGGAGGCGCACGCGACGTTGGGGAGAATGATGCCGGGCACCGTGAAGGTGACGCTGAGATCTCCGAGCGTGACGGTGTGCTCGCCTTCGGCGAGCGGCGTTTCCGACATGCAGCGCGCCGCTTCGCCGGCGCTGCAGTCCTTCGTGCACGGCGGGTCGTCGGTGGTGGCGTAACAGAACTCCGCGGACACCTCGAAGGTCGGGCCGTGGCCGGTCACGGAGCAGTTCGCGATCACGGCTTCCGTACAGCTGCTCGAGAAGCAGCCTTGCGGCGTCACGCCGACCTGCAACCGATCCCCGACGCTGATTTGATCTCCCGAGCCGAGGGGCAGCCCCATCACGCAAAGCCGAGCGATCGGCACCGGCGAGCACGCGTTCGCCATTCCTCCGGAGCCACCGCTGTTCGTGCCTCCGGCGCCGCCCGTACCGCTGCTCGCAACCCCGCCGCTGCTCGCGCCTCCGGAGCCGCCGCTGCTCGCTCCCGCAACGCCGCCCGCGGTGGACGCTGCACTTCCTCCTGCGTTCGCTCCGCCGGATTCGCTCGGGCTGGTGCCCCCGGACCCGCCGCTGCTCGGCTCGGCGGCGCCCGCGTCACCGGCGAAAGTCCTGCCAGCGTCCCCGCCATCGGGGAGCCCACCCTTGCCGCTCTCGCCGACCGCCGCGGTTCCATTGGTGCCGCCGCTGCTGCCGCCCGACGCGGGCTGCGTCCCCGCATCCCCGAAGAAGTCGGGGGCCTCTTCCGAGCAGGCGGCGAGCACGATCCAGAATGCCAGCGCCAGGGCGCCCTTCCGCCCTGCGCTCCGGCTCGGCGAACTCGGAGGAACCATGCGGCCGATTATGCACGAGAACGCGTTGCCCGTGGTTCTGAAGCTCGATGGGAGCTTCCGAGTCGTGCGAGTCCGATTTGAAGCATCGAGTCATTGCGAGGAGTCCTCGAAAGGTAGAGCGCTCTGACCGCAAAGATGCGCGTGTCACAGGAAAAAACACGGGGGCAGGAGCCCTCGTGTTCGTCGACTCGTGTAGGCTGCCCGCGATGAGCGACGCGTTCGATGCACTCGGCTTGCCCATCTGGCCCGCAGCAGAGCGGAACAAGCAGCCCATCGCGGTCGTGCTGGTGCCGCTCCTTTCGGCTCGGAGCGGCGTGTTCCTCGAGGTCGCGTCGGGGACGGGGCAACACATCGTCCACTTCGCGGCGCTCCTCCCGCGCTTCACGTTCGTTCCCTCCGACTGCGAGCCGGAGCACCTCGAGACGTTGCGCCGCCGCGTCGAGGCCGCCGCTCTGCCCAACCTGAGCGCGCCCGTCGAGCTCGACGCCATGTGGGAATCGTGGCCGCTGTCCCGCGCGGACGTCGTCTACAACGCCAACATGATGCACATCGCGCCGCTCGAGGCGGCGCGCGGGCTGCTCCGCGGCGCCTCGCGGTTGCTGCCTCCCGGCGGGCTGCTCGTCACGTACGGCCCGTACACCGTGTCGGGGAAACACGTCTCGGAGAGCAACGTTCGGTTCGACGAGTCGCTGCGAGCGCGCAACCCGGCTTGGGGCGTGCGCGACGTCGAGGAGCTCGGCGCGCTCGCGCAGCCGCACGGGCTCTTCGTCGCGGATCGCATCGCGATGCCCGCCAACAACTTTACCCTGGTCTGGAAGAAGGCGTGAGCCGACGCCGTCCGTTGGCGAGAGCCGTGCCGGTTATTCGTTCGAGCCAGTCGTTTGCGCCGTGAACGACCCGGGATGATCGTGGTGGCGGCGGTGCCGCATCCCGCGAAAGCCGAGCCAGAGCAGCAGGCCCACGACGAGGGCCGCCGCGAGCAGCTCCTCGACGCGAACGGCGCGGCGGAGCAGGGCCTCGAGGCTCGCTCCCAGCGCGAAGCCGAGCCCTCCGAAGAGCACGGACCAGAGCGCGGCTCCTCCAGTATTCAGCAAGAGGAACCGCAACGCGGGGTATCCGGTCGCTCCGAGGACCACGGGGGTCACCGTGCGCAAACCGTAGAGGAAGCGGAACCCGAACACGAACGCGGTGCCGCGGCGGGCGAGGCGGCGCTCGGCTTTGTGCGCGTGCTCCCGGAGCCGCGGCCGCCGAGTGACGAACGAGCGCCCGGCTCGCTTCCCCACGTAGAACCAGAGCTGGTCACCGGCGACACTGCCGAGAAAGGCAGCGAGCACGACGAAAGGCAGCGAGAGCAGTCCGCGATGCGCGAGGGCGCCTCCCGCGATCAGCACGATCTCGCCCTCGAGAAACGTGCCCACGGCGACGGCCGCGTATCCCCAGCGCAGGATGAACGTCTCAAGCATCGAGCTACAACCCTGACGACGACGACGGGAAAGGCCAGGGCACACGCACCCCTTCGGGATGCGAGCCCGCGCGTCTTTTCGCCGCCCTTGCGCCCTCGTGCCCGCGAGACGCGAGAGTGCTCGTTTCGCCGGCGCGGGACGGCGCCAGGCAGAGAGCCAGGCGAACGCCCGACACTGGGGTGAACCCAACGGTGGAGGAAACCCCCGCGGCGCGAGCCGCCCCTACGAAACAAGACTAAAACGCCGATCGGTCAAAACTGATCGGCGTTCTAGCGGCGTCGGCGGTCCGAGGAGCGAGCGCCCGTGCGTCCGCCCTTGCGTTGGGCGCCCGTGCGTTGGACGCCGGACACGAGACGCTTGGCGACGCTCTGCACGTGCGCGCGGAGCTCCGGAGGCTCGAGCAGCTCGAAATCCACCCCAGCGAGGAGGATGTGGCTCGTCGCGGCGTCGAGCGTGTCGGCGCCGATGGAGAGCACACAGCTCGCGTCGTCGACGGGCTCGAGCTCGCCGAGCCATCGCGGCACGCGCGCCTTCACCGTCTCGGCCGACTCGAAGAGCCGAACGCGCGCGCGATACCGGAACGGCGGTGCGGCGATCGACTCTGCGAAGTACCGCTCGACGTCCGGAGGCGGCGGGCGCGCAACGAAGCGAGCGCCGGTCTTCGGGGCGCGCAGGCGATCGACGCGGAACGTCCGCCACGCCGAACGCTGGAGATCCCACGCCAAGAGGTAAAAACGGCGACTCGCCGTGTGCGCCAGGCGCAAGGGCTCGACGTACCGCCTGGACGGTGTGCCGTCGCGCGCGGTGTATTCGAACTCGAGCTCCAGGCAGTCGCGGCACGCCGACGCGAGCGTGATCAACACCTCCGGGTCCCACCGTGGACCGCTGCCGATCGAGACCGTCATCGCGTGGAGCGCGCCGACACGGCGGCGGAGACGGTTGGGGAGGAGCTGCTCGAGCTTGACGAGCAGGGCGACGACGGCCTCGCTCACCCCCGTGAACGTGTCCGCGGCGCTGCGCAGCGAGACGGCGAGGGCGACCGCTTCTTCGTCGCTGAGCAAGAGCGGCGGCAGCGCCGTCCCGGTCCCGAGCTGATAGCCGCCGCCGGGTCCGGAGGAGGCCTCGACGGCGTAGCCGAGCGCGCGCAGCCGATCCACGTCGCGGCGCAGGGTGCGCGCCGTGACCTCGAGCCGCTCGGCGAGCTCCGCCCCGCCCCAGTGGCGGCGCGTCTGAAGCGTCGTGAGCAGGCGCAGGAGGCGCTCCGAGGTCCCGAGCACGGAAGCAGGCTAGCACCCGTCCAGGACTGCGACGGGCGCGCGGACAACTGGTGGAACCCGTCCGCGGAGACCCGACACCTCTGACGCTCGAACGTCGATCAGTTCGACGGATCGGCGTTCGAGTCGAGGACCTTTCCCGGCGAGAGCGTGAAGTCCGCCTCGCCGTCGATGGGGCGGCCCGCGAGGAAGCCCTCGACGACGGGGAAGATCTCTTCCTCGAAGACGGGTCCGCCCCAGAAGTAGCGAAGCTTCCCCGAAGCGTCGAACATAAACGTGGCCGGGATCATGCCCGGCCAACGCGGATTCAGGGAGCGCTTGAACGGCTCGAGCTCGCCCGCCGCGTAAAACGTCGGCGGCGCGATCCCGCTCTCTTTCAAGATCTGGAGCGCCACGGGCTTGTCCGCCGCATCGTCCACGGAGACGAACCAAACGCCGATGCCCTGAGCCTCGAGATTCACCGCGAGGTTCTGGAACATGGGGAGCTCGCGTCGACAGGGAGCACACCAGCTGGCCCACACGTTGACGAGCACGCCCTTTCTCCCGCTGCGCCGCACCTCGGCGAGCAGCTCCGGACCCGTGACGTCGCGGAGCTCCGCGCTCCGCGCGGGCACCGGCTGCTGGATTGCCGGGACTACGGGTGCAGCCGACGCCGCCGGGGGCCGCTTGGGACGCGGCTTCCCGGACTCCGGACGGTCGACGCAGGCGCCGGCGAGGAGGAGGGTGACGAGCGCGAGACGGGACGGGCGTTCGAACACGCCGACCCGATATCACGGCTCGAGGGAGGGGATGCAGCGTTTGGCGGCGCCGGGACGACGGCGCGCGTCAGAGAGAACGGGAGGTTCCCGCGCTCCCCCGCCGTGCCGCGACGGCGCGTCTACTTCCCCTTGGCGGGAACGAGCTTCAGGATCTCCCCGTCGTCCTCGTCCGTGAGCAGGAAGAGCGACCCGTCGGGTCCGACTCGAACGTCGCGGAAGCGCGCCCGCCCGGCGAGCAGGCGCTCTTCGCCGACGACGCGGGTGCCCTCGAGCGTCAGCCGTGCGACGTGCTTGCCCGCGAGCGCCCCCACGAACAGGCTCCCGCGCCACTGGGGAAACGCCTTCCCGGTGTAGAAGGCCATCCCGGAGGGCGCGATCACCGGATCCCAGTAATACAGGGGCTGTTCCATGCCCGGCGCCGCCGTGCGGCCCTCGCCGATCGGGCCGCCGCTGTATTCGATGCCGTACGTGATGATCGGCCAGCCATAGTTCTTGCCGGGCTCGATGACGTTGAGCTCGTCGCCGCCCCGCGGGCCGTGGTCGACCACCCAGAGCTTCCCCGTGTCGGGATGGAGCGCAGCGGCTTGGAGGTTGCGATGTCCGTAGGAGTAAATCTCGGGGAGGGCGGTCGGCTTTTCGAGAAAGGGGTTGTCACTCGGCACGGTGCCGTCGGGACGGATGCGAATGACCTTCCCGAGGCCGCTGTCGAGCCGCTGCGCCTGGGCCCGCCCCTCGAGGATCGATCGCTCACCCGTCGTCACGAACAACGTCCCGTCGCGAGAGAAAACGAGGCGGGAGCCGAAGTGCTTCGTCGAGTCCAGCGTGGGGCGCATGCGCCAGATGACCTGGACGCCCTCGAGCCGCGGGGGCGTGGCCTCCGCAACGAGACGGCCGCGCGCGACAGCGGTGCCATTGCCGCCCTCGCGCGGCTCCGCGTAGGACCAGTAGACGAGCTGGTTCTCCGAAAAGCGGGGATCGAGCGCGACATCGAGCAAGCCGCCCTGATCCCGGGCGTCCACGCGCGGCAAGCCCTCGACGGGGTGCGACTTCGCGCCGTCCGGCGCGACGAGGCGCATGCGCCCGGCGCGCTCGGTCACGAGGAGCCGGTTCTTGGGCAGGAACGCGAGCCCCCACGGGTGCTCGAGGCCGTTCGCGACGCGCTGGACCGTGAACGCGACGTTCTCCGTGCGGTGCGGGGCGCGCGTCTGACCGGGGAACGCGGGCTTCTGGTGCGGTGCTTCCGGCGCTCGCGTCTCGAGGGGTGGGTTCGGGAGCTGCTTGCCCGGGCTCGAGCTCACGCGACTCTTCCCGCACGCGGGCAGCGCGACCGCCGTGACGACGACGGCCAGCCGAAGCGTCTGCATGAACGAGTCTGTGCTGGAGCGCGACGCCGAGCCAGCGACGCGCGCTGCGTGTTTTCACCGAGCGCGTGTCGAACGCGCCCCTCCCGACGGGCACTCGAGCGCCGCGGACGAGCTTCGCGTCAGAAGGCGATCCGAACCAGCCATTCGCCCGCCGTTCCGATCACGGACATTATCGCCGCGCCGCCGAGGGCCCAGCCGAAACCATCGATGGTCAAGTGGTCGGTCAGCTTGTCCGTGATCGTGAGCAGGATCGCGTTGATGATCCAGCGCGTGATGAACGCGAGCAGCCACGCGAGCCCCAGGGTCGCGACGGTGAGGATCGCGAACAGCAACCAGCCGAGCAGGAAATTCAGCACGCCGTAGAGCGCGGCGACGATGAGGGCGCTCTTGGCGCTCCGCACGTGAAACCCTGGGAGCACGGCGCCGGTCAGCCACACCGCGAACGCCAGGATCAGCCACGAAAGGAGCCAGCTCATGAGAGCGTCGATTCTGCCACGTTCTCCGTCGGTGGGTGCAAGCGGTGATGCCGGGTGGCTCACCGGCAGGGAGTCACCGCGCCCGCGATGATGCTCCACGAGCCGGATGCTCGCTTCCAGGTCCGAATGTACCGAAAGGCGCCCTCGACGGGCTCGCCGTGGATCTCGAGCGAAAGCTCGACCAAGGCGGTCGTCACCGCGACGTCCTCGCCGTGCATCTCGATGGTCAGCGCCTTGCGCTCGGCTCGCTTCACGACCTGGGCGCGCGTCCGGTAGTTCTCGAGGTCCATCGCTTTCGTCGCGACGGCACCGTTCGGCGCGACGAAGAGCAGCCTGTCGGCGATCAGCCGCCCGAGCGCGTCGGTGTCGCTCGCGAGCATCGCTTGTAGCAGAGCGTCCTCGGCACGCTCGATTTCTCCTGTGTCAGCCATGAGCTCTGACCTACCACGGTCCGGCCCCCTCCAGCCCGACCGCGCGCGCCCAGGCCGGCGTGGGCTCGAGCAGCTTTCTCCGCTCGAGGTCGAACAGGCCGAAGGTGAACAGCGCCTCGCACGAGACGGTGCCGTCCGCCTTCACCATTTCCTGGCGCATGACGCCGACCTTGCGCTCGTAGGACACGAGGCTGGTCCGAATCACGACGGTCTCGCGCGGCGCGAGCTCCTGCATGAACTTCAGCGTGACGCCGAGAATGGTCGGCCCCGTCTGGGTGCGGCGAATGACGTCGATGCCGAAACCCCGCTCGGTGATGAGATCCCAGCGGGCTTGCTCGAAGAGCTCGAGATACCGAGCGTTGTTGAGATGCCCGAAAGAGTCGAGGTGCGCCTCGCTGATCGAGATGACCTTTTCGTGCACGGTTGCCATCCGACACTGATACCCGCTCTCCCGCTGCCCCTCCAAGGCCAGCGGCAGCGCCCTCTCCGAAACGCGCGCTCCTTGGGGGACGCGGCCGAGCTCGACGTGTCGTTCGACTCGGGCTAGTCGCGCGGATCGCTCCCGGCGTGTCCGGGTCGGCACAGGCGAACGACGTCTCGCGAAACGGGATGCCGTCGTGGACGAGCACGAGCCAGGGACGTAGCGGTCACGACGTGTCGTTCTCGTCGACGATGAAGAGCTCCAGAGCGCGCATCCCGGAATCCTCGCGCTGGTCTCCTCCCGCTGTCGAGCACGGAGCACTCGACGCGGGCGCGGAGGAGAGGGAAATCCTCGGTCGTGTGCGGGATCGTGCCGAGGGCCGAGCTAACGTTCGGTGCGATGGCCCGCATCGAAATTGCCCCGGTTACCCGCGAAACCTGGAGGGATTTCGCGCGCTTGTTCGAAGCACGCGGCGGCCCGCGCTACTGTTGGTGTGCTCCCTATCGGTTCCGGGACGCTCACGAGATGGACGCCGCGGCGAAGAAGACGGGCATGCGCGGGCTCGTCACGCGGGGGGTTCCCATCGGGGTGCTCGCCTACGTCGGAGGGGAACCGGTCGGGTGGTGCTCGGTCGCGCCGCGCGAAACCTACGTGAAGCTCGAGCGCTCGCGCACGATGCCGCGAAGGACGCCGCCCGAAACACCGACCTGGACGGTCTTGTGCTTCTTCGTGAAACGCCCGTTTCGTAAACAGGGAGTCGCTCGTGCCCTGCTCGACGGCGCGATCGCCCATGCCCGCTCGCAAGGCGCTGCCATCCTCGAGGCCTATCCCTTCGACACCGCGGGTCAGACCGCCACACATCGCGGGCACTCGAGCCTCTTCGCGGCCGCTGGCTTCGAGCAGGAGGACGAGCGGCGTTGGTTTTTGCGGCTCCGGCGCTGACCGCCGCTCGCGAGCCCCGAGTCTTGGAGGAGCAGCGTGCGCGCAGGCACGCCCGAGCTCCGTTGGCCAGCCGCATGCATGGCGGGGGTGCGGCGGCTCGTCGTCGCCTTCGTGTCAGTTTGCCACGGAAGTGAGGAGCCAATCGGATGGCATCAGCCCGACCTGACGAAGCGCGGGCCCCAGCACCGCGCCCATCCTTTCGAGCGCGCCTGTCGAGCGGCGATCCTGGGCTGGACGAGGTGCTCGGCGGTGGCTTCCTGACGGGCGGCATCTACCTCCTGGTAGGAGGACCGGGCAGCGGAAAGACGGTCATGGCGAACCAGGTGTGTTTCGCGCGCGCTCGGGAAGGGGGGCAGTGCGTGTACGTCACCATGGTGGCGGAGTCACACAGTCGCCTGGTCGGAAACCTCGAATCGTTCGGCTTCTTCGACAGAACCTCGATCGCGTCGAAGATCACGTACCTGAGTGGAGCGGGCACGCTGCACCAGGGAGGGCTCCCGGGGCTGTTCGAGCTGGTCGAGGAGGAGGTGCGGAGGCGGAAGGCAACCCTGCTCGTGCTCGATGGGTTCCGAGTCGGGTCCCAGACCTTCGGCGCGAGCGCGGCCGACCAAACCATTTTCTTGAACCGGCTGGCGACGTTGCTGGAGTTCAGCGCGTGCACGGCCCTCGTTTGCGTGCTCGCGGCGCCGGGGACCGTCATGGGGGAGTATGCCCTGGCCGACGGACTGCTGGAGCTCTCGCATCGCCTCGTCGGGCGGAACGCGGCGCGTGAGCTGTTCGTCAGCAAGCTGAGGGGCAGTAAGGGGCTTGCGGGCAGCCATACGGTCGAGATCGACGAGAGCGGCCTTTGCGTGTATCCGCGGGTCGAAGCGAGGCTCGCGCGGAGCATTCGCATCCCGGCGGACGCGAAGGGGCGAGCTGGGTTCGGCGTGGCCCGCTTCGACGAGATGCTGAAGGGCGGCGTTCCGCAGGGCTCGGCGACCGCGGTGATGGGCGCTCCCGGCGCGGGAAAGACCCTGCTCGGCTTCCACTTTCTGGCCGAGGGGGCGCGGCTCGAGGAGCCCGGGTTGTACTTCGGCTTCTACGAGAGCCCCGAGCGCGCCATCCACCACGGCGAGGGCATCGGGCTCCCCGTGCGCGAGTACGTCGAGCGCGGGCTGCTCGAGTTCGTTTGGGAACGGCCGTTCGAGAACCTGAACGACCGCCTCGTGCAGAGGCTCCTCGCTCGCGTCGAGCAGCGAAAAATCCGGCGCCTCTTCATCGACGGCCTCGAGGGGTTCGAGCGCAGCAGCGTGCACGCGCGGGGCTCGTACTCGTGGCTCGCCGCGCTCACCAACGAGCTCCGCGCGCTTGGGGTGACGACCCTCCTCTCCGTGGAGAGCCAGCTCTTGGGCGTCCACACGCTCCCCGTCGAGCCGTGGTCGGCGCTCGTGGAGAACACGATCGCGCTGCGCTACGTCGAGCTGCGCTCGCAGCTCCGGCGGCTCGTCTGGATCGTCAAGGTTCGCGGCAGCGAGTTCGACTCGTCATTGCGCGAGTTCGCGATCACGAAGCACGGGTTTCGGGTCGCCGAAACGTTCGAGAGTGCTCAGGCCGTGCTGAGTGGTCTCGCTCGGGTCGTTCGTTCCGAGCGGCGCGGGACGTAGCGGGCGAGGGATTCGACGATGCGAACGATTCTCATCGTGGACGACGAGCCCGACATCGGTGAGGTCTTGCAGGCCTTCCTGGAGCTCCACGGCTACCGCGTCGTCGTGTCGCTCGACGGGCGGGATGCCTTGCGTAAGGCCATCGAGAACCCACCCGACTTGATCGTGACGGACATGATGATGCCGAAGATGGACGGCCTCGAGTTGATCGACAGCCTGCGCGCGGTCCCCGCTCTGCGGAACGTTCCGGTCATCGCGATATCCGCCGTTCAGCGAGACCTCGACCTCCCGTTCTTTCGAAAGCCGTTCAGCCCGTTCGAGCTCTTGACGGAGATCCGCCGCTTGTTGCACGAACCGAACGAGTAGCGGAAATTCGAAATGGAGAAGCTTTTCTGGGTTTGCGTGGGCAGCGCCGTCGGCGGCGGTGTGCGGTACCTCGTCTCCGACTGGGCGCTTCGGACCTTCGGGTTGGCGTTCCCGTACGGCACGCTCGCCGTGAATCTCGTCGGCTCCTTGCTGATGGGCGTGCTGATGGCGACCGCCCTCCAGACGACGGTGTTGTCGCCCGTGGTCCGCCTGGCGCTGACCACGGGGGTTCTGGGAGGCTTCACCACCTTTTCGACGTTCAGCTACGAGACCATGCGCTCCATCCAGACCGGAGCCTTCGGGCTCGCCCTCGGGAACGTCCTGGCCAACGTCGTCGGGGGTCTCCTCGCTTGTACCGCGGGTTGGGCCGGCGCAAAGCGACTTTTTGGAATCTTTTGAGACGGTTCGTGTGTCCTGCACGGGCGCCCGTGTTGGGCGGCTCTGCGCACCCACACCGGGACTCGATGCGTGCGAATGCACACCGAGCCGTCGCGGACCCGGCCATGGACGCGCCTCGCTCGCGCGGGCATACTCGCCGTTCTGCCGAGGAGGACGCATGAGAACGTGCATCGTGCTGGTGAGCATCGTCGCGGCGACCGTCGTGGCCTGCGCGAAGAGCGAAGACACCGGAGAGAAGAGCGCGGACGCGAAGCTCGCCGAAAAGGCCGAGGCCGAGGCGCCCCGAGGCGAGGCTTCGGCGACCCTGGACGCAAAGGCGACGCTGCCCGCGCCCCGCATCGGCGGAACCGTGACGCTCGTCGGCGACGCCGCCGTCGAGGTGGTGGTGCACCGCTCGGGGCTCGTCGAAGCCGTCGTTCACGGCGAAAAAGACGTTGATTTGTCGCCGAAGGCGAAGCTCGGCGTCACGGCTTCGACGAAGAGTGGAGGGCGCGAGAGCATCACGCTCGGGTTCCTCCCGGCACACGCCTGCCTGGAAGGGAAGGCCTCGGCGGGGGTCGAGCTCGCCTCTGGGCCCGTCGATCTCTCGCTCGAGCTCGACGGGAGGAAGGCCGAGGCACGGGCCGACTTCGTGGTCGCGCTCGAGCCGCCGCGCTTCGGCGGACACGTTCTCGCGCTGGGCAACCACTCCGTCGAGCTCGTGTCGAAGGGCAAAGAGCTCAGCGCTTTCGTGCTCGATGCGAACGGGAAAGCGGTCGCGGACGCGAACCTGGATTTGAAGCTCCACGCGAGCACACAAGGCGGGCCTGGCCTCGCGCTCGTGTGGGATGCGAACAGCGCGAGCTACCGGGCGGACGTGGGCGCGGATCTCTCCGCAGAGCCGCTCTTCGTGACGCTCGCTCACGGCGGGAAGCGGTTCGTCGCGGGGCTGGCGTCGCTCCGCGCCGCGATGGATCTCTCGGCGAAGCGAGCCGCGAGCCTCGACGCCACGGCCTCGGCGAAGGTCGGAGCAAAGGCAGAGGTGAAGGCGCCGGCGCTCGGCGCCAAGGTCGACGTCGCGGCGCCCAAGGTTTCGGCGGGGGCGCTGGCCAAGGCGGGGGCCGCGACCAAAGCGGCCGCCGGCGCCACGGCGGGAGCGAAGCTCGAGGTGACGGCCCCCAAGATCCAGGTCCAGGCACCGAAGGTGGACGTGAGCGTGAAGAAGAGCGTGACCGGCGGCGCCAAGGCCGGAGGGAGCGCGAAGGCGTCCGCGGGGTTCAGTCTCGGAACGAAATAGCGCCCGGCACGCCGACAGATTCACCGAGCTCTGGCACGTCCTGGGCTCGGCTTCGACTCGGAGCGAAAGAGCGCGCGCCGCAAACGCGCGCCGAGCCCTCGCGGGATGCTCGGCGAGCGCGCGCCATCTCGCCACGCTGTGCCCTCGGGCTCGGCTTCGCTCCCGAGATCGGAGAGAAATGAAGGCGGGCGGCTTCCGTGCGCACCCGCGGACCCCTCCGCAGGGCTCGCCTCGTTCTTGCAACCGCGATGAGGGAGCGAACAGTCGAGGGAGGAGCGCATCATGAGGATCGGCATCAACGGTTTCGGGCGCATCGGGCGCCAGGTTTTCCGGATCGCGTTCGAGCGCCCGGGCATCGAGGTCGCCCACATCAACGACATCACGGAGGCGGAGACGCTCGCCACCCTGCTCGAGCTCGACACGACGTACGGGCGCTGGAAAAAGCGCGTGCGCGCGGAGGGCCAGTCGCTGCACATCGACGGGACGACGATCTCGGTGAGCGCGGAGAGGGAGCCGGACAAGCTGCCCTGGCGCGACAAGGGCGTCGACGTGGTGATCGACTCGACGGGCAAGTTCCGGAAGAAGGAAGACGCCGCGAAGCACCTCGCTGCCGGCGCCAAGAAGGTGCTCGTCTCGGCGCCAGGAAAGGACACGCTGGATGGCGACTTCGTGATCGGCGTCAACGACGACCAGTACGATCGAGCGCGCCATCACGTCATTTCGATCGGGAGCTGCACGACGAACTGCCTCGTCCCGATCGCCAAGGTCCTCCACGAGGAGTTTCGAATCCAGTATGGGCTCATCAACACCGTCCACGCCTACACGTCGTCGCAGAACCTCGTCGATGGCCCGAACAAGGACATCCGCCGCGGGCGTGCCGCCGCGGAGAATCTGGTTCCCACGACCACGGGGGCCGCGAAGATGATCGGTCGACTCATCCCCGAGCTCGACGGACGTCTGCACGGCTTGTCCGTGCGCGCTCCGGTAAAATGCGGCTCGCTGCTCGACCTCACGTGCACGGTCGAGAAAGAAGTCACGGCAGAGCAGGTGAACGCCGCGTTCCGCAAGTGGGCGGCGGGCCCGATGAAAGGCGTCCTCGCGGTCGAAGACGCTCCGCTCGTCTCGAGCGACGTCATTCAATCGGAGCTGAGCGCCACCGTCACCAGCCGTGACACCCAAGTGATCGGGGGCCATTTCCTCAAGGTGCTCGCCTGGTACGACAACGAGTGGGCGTTCTCGTCCCGGTGCGTCGACATGATGACCAAGATGCTCTAGTGCCGCGTCTCGAGAGTTGCGTTCGCAACTCGCCTTTCTCATCGGGGGC
>CAYYWA010000142.1:0-13705 GCA_964475255.1 uncultured Sorangium sp. | reverse complement strand
CCCACTTCCCTCATATAGCCGGCGCGAGCTCGTCCTCAGACGCCTCGACCAGGTGAAGCGGCAACAGCCAAGCTCGCACCCTTGGACTAAGGTGCTTTCTCTTCGCGGACTGTGAGCTTCGCGAGCTCGAGGCTCGCCGCCTCGATCGCCGCCGTTCGCTGCGCCTCGGCGTCGTCGGCTTTCTGGCGCGCACGGGCGAGGGCGTCTTCGAGGGTGAGGACGCGGTGGACGAGGGGCGCGGCCGCGGCGGAAGCGCCGCCTCCCTCGCCGAGGGCGGCGAGGTGCTGGCGCAGGCGCTCGAGATCGGCCTCGATGCGCTTGGTTTCGGCTGCGGCAGCCTCTTTTTGGCGCGCGAGGTCGTGGGCGGAGGCGAGCGCGGAGGTCGCGGCGGCGAGGGCGGTGCGCTGAGCGGGCGTGAGGATGTCGGCGGTGGCGAGGGTCTTGAGGCGCTCGAGGGAGAGCTTGTCGACGCGGGTCGAGCGCTCGAGGGCCTCGTCGATGGTGAGGGTGCGCTCGAGGCGGCCCTTCCCGGGGACGCGAACGACGGCGAGGGGGCGCTTTTCGGCTTCGTCGTAGTCGAGGGAGTCGGCGCCTTCGACGCGCGCGTTGTTGACGACGTCGAGCGCGAGGCAAACGAAACGGCTGGTCGCGCTGCGATTGAGGAACCGATAGCGACGCTGGTGCGCGCGCACGAAGTGCTCGCGCAGACGTCCGTTGTGGAACTCCAGGGCCTGGAGCCGCTCCGTGGGCTCGCTCCGCTCGAGCTCGAGCTCGACGTCGAGATCCACGCCGAAGCGCACGAAGCCCGCTTGGCCCGGCTTGAGGCGAGGCAACGCCGTCTCGCCGGCGAAGCCGCTCGACTCGTAGATCGCAACGGGTCCCGCGGGGAGCGTCTGCGCGGTGGTGTTGCGCACGCGCGCGGCGCTCCGGCCCGCGCTCTCGGCGCCGTCGAACCAGGTGAGCCGAACGGTCTCGAGCGCTTGATCGGTGAAGGGCAAGAGCGCCGAGCCGTGCGCCCGCAAATCGACGCGATCGGCGAGCCGATAGCTGAACAGCGCGCCTTGCTCGACGCCGCTGGCTTGCGCGATCTCGGCGAGGTTGCCGATGCTGATCGAATCGCTCTCGCGGGTGCTCGCGTCCGCGCCGCCGCCCTCCGAGGCGTGCGATCCGCCGAGGCGGCCGTGTCCGGCACCGAATCCTCCCACCACTCCTCCTTCGACGCCGCCTTCGATGCCGAAGCCACTCCACATATCGTCGGCGGTCGTCTCGGCGAGCTGGGGCACCGTCGACAGGTAGTCCGCGGGCTCTGCGAGCGGTCGCCGTGAATACCGGGGCGCGGCGAGCGGAAAGAGGAACGAGTCGGGGCGCCCGTTGACGAGCTCGACGGTGATGTTCGACCAGGCTTCGTCGGTGTCGTTGTGAACGAGCGCCCATCCCTGGAGGCGACCGCGATTCCCCGTGGGATCGAGCAGCAAGCGATACGTCGCGCGCCACACCGGCGTCTCGGCGATGTACCCGAGCCGTACCGGCTCGGCGCTCTGCGCGAGCACGCGCAGATGGTGGCGCACGCGCGCCGAGCGATCGGAGAGCGCGGTCACGGCCGAGCCGAGTCGCTCGGCCGCATGCGGATCGGTGGGGCGCACGGCTTCGATGTCCCCGGCGGAGAGTCGACGCACGCCGCCCGCCTCGTCGAGCAGCGTCAAGCGAATCGACGGCCAGGGGGCGCGCGGTTTCTCGTGCCCTTCGAGCTCCGCGTCGTCGCGGGGCTCGTCCGCCTCGTCGCGCCGCGCCTCGCTCACCTCCACGAGCGTCCCGCGGAGCTCGCCCTCTGCCGTCTCGATGGTGACGGCGAGGCCGCGCAGACTCTCGAGGACCTCGAGGTAGCCCACGGCCTGCTCCGGGTCGTCCGGCAGCCCGGCGAGCGCCCGCGCGAGCCCGCGGCTCACCACGCTCTCGAACTCGACGCCCGCGACGCGCGCGCCCCCCTGGGAGAGCACGACGAGCGTCTTCAAGGCATCGTCGATGTGCGCGGTGGGCAACGGCAGCGACTCCCCGTCCCTCGAGACCGGCCCCGAGCGCTCGAAGTAGCCAACGCCGGTCTCGTACAGCCGAACGGTGCGCAACGGAAGCACCCGGCCGGGCGCCTCCGCAGAGCGAAGGCCGCTGCCCCCGCATCCCATCGAGAGGAGGATCGGCACCACCCAAAGGGCCCTTGTGGCAAGCATTACCCCCGACGGACACCGTCGGCCGCTCAGAGTTCCCGAGGCCGCGAGTCCGACCAGCGCGTGCTCCATGTGGGACAAAGGAGCGGGACAGGGGGACCGAGCCCGCTCCTCGAGTCGACGGCCGTGGTGGAAGCTCGAGTCCGGGAATGGGCCGACACGCGTCGCTGGCCCCGCCGAACCGCCGCCCTTCCCTGCCCGCTGCGGCACGGAACTGGTGCACGCGAGCTGCCTCGAGGCAGCCCCCTTCGGCCCTTCGTGTCGGCGCGCCTCGACAGTGCGCGGACGGCGGGCTAAGAGCCGGCGTTCCGAGATGCAAGAGCTCCGCCCTGGCTATTATGGCGAGTTCGGCGGCCGCTTCGTGGCCGAGACGCTCGTCCCCGCCCTCGAAGAGCTCGAGCGTGCGCTCGAGTCGGTCGTCCGAACCCCGGCGTTTCAGGCCGAGTGGCGGACGTGGCTCGCCGAGTACGTCGGGCGGCCCACACCGCTGTATCGCGCCGACCGCCTCGCCCGCGCCCTCGACCCCTCGGGGGCGACGATCGGCGAGCTGCTCCTGAAGCGCGAGGATCTGTGTCACACGGGCGCGCACAAGATCAACAACGCGCTCGGGCAGGTGCTGCTCGCGAAGAAGCTCGGCAAGTCGCGGATCATCGCCGAGACGGGCGCGGGGCAGCACGGCGTGGCGACGGCGACGGCGTGCGCGGTGCTCGGGCTGCCGTGCGAGGTGTACATGGGCGAGATCGACGTGGAGCGGCAGGCGCCGAACGTCGCGCGCATGCACCTGCTCGGCGCGCGCGTGGTGCCCGTGAGCTCGGGGTCGCGCACGCTGAAGGACTCGATGAACGAGGCGCTGCGCGACTGGGTGACGAACGTGCGCACGACGCACTACTGCGTGGGCTCCGCGGCGGGCCCGCATCCGTTCCCCGCGCTCGTCGCGGAGCTGCAGAGCGTGATCGGGAGCGAAGCGCGCGAGCAGAGCCTCGCGCAGGCCGGCGCGCTGCCGGACGCGGTGATCGCGTGCGTGGGCGGCGGCTCGAACGCGATCGGGACGTTCCGCGGGTTCATGAACGACGCGGTCGCGCTCTACGGCGTGGAAGCCGAAGGCGAAGGCGTGGCCACGGGGCGGCACGCGGCGACGATCACCGCCGGGCGCGCCGGGGTGCTGCACGGCGCGCGCACGCTCGTGCTCTCCGACGACGATGGGCAGATCCTCGAGGCGCACTCGGTGAGCGCGGGCCTCGACTACCCGGGCGTGGGACCGGAGCACGCGGAGCTCTCCCGGAGCGGGCGCGCGACGTACCTCACGGCGACGGACGAGGAAGCGCTCGCCGCGACGGCGGAGGTGGCGCGCCGCGAGGGCATCCTGATCGCGCTCGAGACGGCGCACGCGTTCGCACGGCTCGGGGAGATCGCCGAGCGCGAGCGCGCGCGGCTCGGCCGCCCGGCGCGGCTGCTCGTGTGCGTCTCCGGGCGCGGCGACAAGGATCTGGGCACGCTGCAGCAACGCCTCGGAGGTCGGTCGTGACGGCGGAACGCATCGACCGCACCTTCGCGCGGCTCCGCGAGCAAGGCCGGCCGGCGCTGGTCGCGTTCCTCGTCGTCGGCGATCCGAGCGTCGAGGAGAGCCTGGCCTGCGCGCGGGCAGCGCTCGAAGCGGGCGCGGACGCGCTCGAGCTCGGCGTCCCCTTCAGCGACCCGACGGCGGATGGACCGGTGATCGCGGCGGCCGGGCAACGCGCGATCGCGCGCGGTGGCTCGTTGCGCGCGGCCCTGACGGTGGCGCGCGAGCTGCGCAAGACGAGCGACGCGCCGCTCGTCCTGTTCAGCTACTACAACCCCCTCGTGATGTTCGGGGAGGCGGCGCTGCCGCGCGCGGCCGCCGAAGCGGGCGCGGACGGCTTGCTCGTCGTCGACCTGCCGCCGGAAGAAGGAGCGCTGCTCCGCGCGGGGGCGCGTGACGCGGAGCTCGCGATCGTCCCGCTGCTCACGCCGACGACCGGCCCCGAGCGCGAACGCAAGATCTACGCGGGCGCGCGGGGCTTCCTTTACTACGTGTCGGTGACGGGCATCACGGGCACGACGCGCGCACCGCTCGCCGACGCGGGCCGCGACGCGGCCGCGCTCGCGAAGCGCGCGGGGCTCCCGGTGATCGTCGGGTTCGGGGTGCGCACGCCGGACGCTGCGCGCCCCCTCGCGCGCGCCGGCGTGGACGGCATCGCGGTGGGCACCGAGATCGTGCGCGCGATCGCCAGCGCGAGCGACACCGCGGGCCGCGTGCGCGCCGTCTCGGAGCTGGTGTCCGGGCTGCGAGCGGCGCTCGACGGCTGAACGCCGCGGCCCGCCCCAGGGCGGGCCGTGCGCCGTCGAAGCGCGCCGGTCGCCCGTCAGCTCGAGGCCGCGGCCACCGCCCGGAAGTACGCGATCGGTTGCAGGGCCATTCTCCGACGAGCCAGCTCCTTCGCCTCGGAGAACCCCGCCTGCTCGAGGAGCGCGAGGAGCCGCTCACGCGTGTTCTGGTCCATCGACTCGTGAGCGTGCACGAGCCGCGCGAAGACGCTTTGGTGACCGCCGAGCGGTTGCACGAAGTCGAGCAGATGCAGCGAGCCGCCCGGAACGAGGACGCGTCGCACCTCGCGCAGCGTTCGTTCCTGCTCGTCGGCCTTCAGGTGATGGAGCATGAACGACGAGAAGACGCGATCGAACGAGGCGTCCGCGTATGGGAGCTGGTCCGAAAACCCCTGATCGAAGCGGACCGAGACCCCGGCCCGCTCTGCCTTGCGGCGGGCTCGGGAGAGCGCCTTGGGATCGGGATCGAGCCCCGTGGCGGTGATGCCCGACTCCCGCCGTTGAATGTCGACGAGCAACGTTCCCGTGCCGCACCCGACGTCGAGGACGCGCAGGCCCGGGCGGAGCGCTGCCTGCTCGATCAATCGCCTTCGGCGCCGATCGCCGCCGATCAGCCGCACCAGAGGATCGTAAAACGGTAAAAGCTCGTCACGCCCTGCCGCCGGAAGGAACTCTCGAACGTTCTCCATGAACAAACCGCCTTTCGCGCTCCGGTGAGCGCGACTCCGCACGCAGAGCGGAGCAAGCTCGATGCCGGAGCGTTGCCGTGGGCGAGATCTGGGGCGCACTGCGCCGGGCGCCAAGTGGGTGCGGAGCGACGAGCGTCGTTTTCTCGCTGCCGGTCGCCGGAGGTCGGCTGCCGTGGGGAAACCGAGCACTCGAGGCAAACGGAGCCGACGGTGTCGCGGAAACGGCCGAGGTCGGCGCCCGTGCCGCATC
The DNA here is from genome assembly GCA_964475255.1 of uncultured Sorangium sp. GTDB lineage: Bacteria > Myxococcota_A > Polyangia > Polyangiales > Polyangiaceae > PMG-095. Next base: position 8,198 of record CAYYWA010000142.1, on the reverse strand, counting down.
GACTCGGCGCGAAGCCTGGACTTCGGACTGACGCCGGAGCCCGAGCTCCGAGGCGTGCTAAGCGTGGGGCCATGACGGTTTCCGGAAAGGCGGACATCGAAGGTCTGATGCGCATCGGTGCGGTGGTCGCGGAAGCGCGGGACGAAATGGGCGACCACGTCGCGCCGGGCATCACGACGGCGGAGCTGGACCGGATTGGTCGCAGGGTTCTCGACAAGCACGGAGCGCGCTCGGCGCCCCAGCTCGCCTACGGATTTCCCGGCACGACGTGCATCAGCGTCAACGACGAGGTGGCCCACGGGATCCCGTCGCCGAGCCGCGTGCTCCGGGAGGGCGATCTCGTCAACATCGACGTCTCGGCGGAGCTCGGCGGGTACTGGGCGGACACGGGCGCGAGCTTTCCCGTTGGTCAGGTGGACGCCCGCGCGCGCTCGTTGCTCTTCGCGACCCGACAAGCGCTCCACGATGCGATGGCGGAGGCCTGGGCGGGGCGACCGGTGGACGCGATCGGTCGCGCGGTGGAGCGCCGGGCACGGCGCTCACGCCTGAAGGTGATTCGCAGTCTGTGTGGCCACGGTGTCGGCCGTCACATCCACGAGGACCCCAGCATTCCGAGCGTTGCCGTGAGAGGGCACGCCACTCGGCTCTGGGAGGGCTTGGTGATGACCATCGAGCCGTTCTTGACGACGAGCGCGACGACCTTCGTCGAGGACGACGACGGCTGGACCTTGCGCACGCCGGACGGAAGCCGGGGCGCTCAGTTCGAGCACACGATGATCGTTCGGCGCGGGGCGCCGCCCCTGGTCGTCACGGCGGGCGCCAGGGCGTAAAACCCGAGATTTAGCCGAGCCGCGCCCGCTCGCTGGGCGCGTTCACAGGGTCACGACGAGCTGCTGGACGAGCACGCCGCTCGCGGTGCTCGTCACGATCGTGGCGTGCGCGTGGCCGCCGCCCGGGGCTTCGCCGACCGAGCCGACGTTGACGATCCGCACGTCGGCCACCTGCCGATCGAACGGCACGTGGCTGCCGCCGCACACGATGAGGTCCCCGGGCTCGTCGCCGAGGAGCGCGATGAGCTCGTCGTCGGTCATGTCGATCGTGAACGGCTCGGAGACGTCCGCGGGCGAGCCGTGAACCGCGAGGAGTGTGTCGCCCGACTCGAGCGGCAGCCGCGCGAGCGTCGGCAGCTTGCCGAGCCGCGCGACGATGAGCTCGCCGAGCTCGTTCTGAACGGACCGGAAGCGCTCGATGCGCTCGCGCTCGTACTCGGTCGTCGCCGAGAGACGGGACGGGTCGATCTGCGCGAGCGCGCGATCGCTCGTGCCCTGCACGCACAGGGCCCGGTGCTTGACGAGGGTCTTCCAGACCTCGAGCGGCTCAGGGCCGGGGAAGACGAGGTCACCGCAGGCGATGATCTGATCGAAGCCGTACGCCCGCGCTTCCTCGATCACCGCATCGAAAGCGCGGGCATGGCCATGAATGTCCGAAACACACAGAAATCGCATGCGGCGTCCAGCCTGCCCCGGGGGAGACCCGCGTCGTCGTACGCCCAAGACCGGCGGGGAACAAGGGCGAGCCCGGGTCGGAGGGCAGAGGACCCTCTTGGCACGCAATTGCGACAAACGCCACTCTCCGTGCATGGAGGATCCGGCCCGCTGGCTCTCCCTCGCCGATGCGATCGACTGCGATCGATCCCGCGAGCTCGGCCGCGAGCTCGGCACGGCTCCCGAGCGCGCGGCCCTGGTGCTGCTCGGCACGGCGTTCCCTCCCCTGTGCACGCTCACCGGACCGCGCGTGGACGCGTTCGCACGCCTGGTTTCCGAGGGGTTGCAGAGCGAGCGACGGGGCGAGGACCTGCTGCGGAAAGCGCCGCAGCCGCGCGCCGCGCCCGGCGAGGACCCCACGTTCGGCGCGGCGCTCCGCCGCTTCGTCTGGGCAGAGCGCGCTCGGATCGCGCTCCGGGAGCTCTTGCCCCTCGAGCTCGGCGGCGCGCCGATCGCCGTCACCGCGCGCGAGCTCTCCGCGCTGGCCGAGGTCAGCCTGTCGCTCGCGCTCACCGAGGCCGAGCTGTATGTCGCCAAGCGGACGGGACCGCCGCTGCGAGCCGACGGAGCGCCCTCGACGCTCGTCGCGTTCGGAATGGGCAAGCTCGGGGGCAAGGAGCTCAACGCCGGCTCCGACGTGGATCTCGTGTTCGTCTACGACACGGACGAGGGCGCGAGCACCGTCCCCCTGCACGAGCACTGGACGCGCGTGGTGCGGCGCGCGGTCGCGACGATCGACACGCCCACGGAGGAAGGCTTCGTGTGGCGCGTCGACCTGCGGCTGCGCCCGGAGGGCTCGCGCGGGCCGCTCGTGAACTCGGTGGCGGCGACGGAGCGCTACTACGAGACCTGGGGACGCCTCTGGGAACGCGCCGCGCTGCTGCGCGCCCGCCCCATCGCCGGCGACCGCGCGCTCGGCGCGCTCGTCGAGCGCGAGATCTTCACGCCCTTCGTCTACCGCCACGCGGTCGAGCCCGGCCTCGCCTTCGGCCTCGCCGATCTGCTCGAGCGCTCGCGGCGCGAGCTCTCGAAGGCGCCCGAGCGCGATCTCAAGCTCGGGCCCGGCGGCATTCGGGAAGCGGAGTTCTTCGTCCAGACGCTGCAGCTCGTGTGGGGCGGGAAAGAGCCGGTCGTGCGCGCGCGCGGCACCGTCGCGGCGCTTTCGCGCCTGAAGAGTCGCGGGCTCGTCACCGATCGCGAGACCCGCACGCTGTCGGCGGCGTACGCGTTCCTCCGGCGCCTCGAGCACCGAGTGCAGTGGACCACGGGCGTGCAGACGCACCTCGTGCCGGACGGGCAGGACGAGCTGGCGCGCCTTTCGCGCTCGCTCGGGTACGCCGACGAGCGGCCGCTGCTCGCCGAGCTCGCGCGCGTGCGCGCCGAGGTGTCGGAGCTGTTCGAGTCCGTGCTGCCCGAGCGCCGCTCGGCGCCGCCGGCCCGGTTCGCCGAGCTGTCGAGCGCGCTCGGGGATCCGGAGCGCGCCGCCGCGGCGAGCGAGGCGCTGTTCGCGACGCCGGAGGTCGGGGAGCACCTCTCGGCGCTCGCGCGGCGCCCGGACGCCCTGCTCGGCGAGCTCACGCGCGAGCGGCATCCGAAGCTCGCGGACGCGCTGCTCGACGCCCTGGTCGGGTGCCCCGATCCGGAGCAGGCCGCGCGCCTGCTGCGCGCCTTCTTCGGCCGGTTCTCGACGCCGGCGCCGTACGTGAACGCGCTCGCGGAGGACGCGTACGCGCTCGGACGGATGGTGACGGTGCTCGGCTCGAGCGCGTTCGTGGGCGACGCGGTCGTGGCCCGGCCGGAGCTCGCGGACGTGGTGCTGTTCGGGCGCGGCGCGGTCAGCGATCCCGTCGCGGCCGTCGCGCTCGAGCTCGAGACGAAGCAGCGGGCGCTCGCCCCCGACGCGGACCCCGCGGAGGTCCAGGAGGCGTTCGTCGATGCGCTCCGCACGGCGAAGCGCCGGGTCGTCGTGGAGGTCGCCGTGGCCGATCTCGCGGGCAGCATCGGAACGCGCGAGACCACGCGGCGGCTCTCCGACCTCGCGGACGCGATCTTGGCGCGCACGGCCGAGCACGTCCTCGGCGACGGCGCGCGCGGCCTCGCGCTGATCGCCCTCGGGAAGCTCGGCGGGCGCGACATCGGGTACGGCTCGGACCTCGACGTCATCTTCGTGTACGACCCGAGCGCGGCGCCGAGCCCCGACGAGGCCTCGAGCTACTTCGCGAGAGCGGCGCAGCGCATCATCCGGCTGATCTCGGAGCCGAGCGCGGCCGGGCCGGGATACGAGCTCGACACGCGCCTCCGCCCGTCCGGCTCGAAGGGGCTGCTCGTGACCTCGCTCGGCGCGTTCGCGCGCTATCACGGCATCGCGATCCCGGAGACGCGGGGGCTCGAGCAAAGCCCGACCTCCTCCGGCGCGGCCTGGGAGCGCCAAGCGCTGCTCCGCGCGCGCGCGTGTGCAGGGGACGCCGCGCTCGGCGAACGGGTGGTCGCGGTGGCAGAGGCCGCGGCCTACGAAGGGGGCGCGCCGCCCGCCGCGGAGATGCACCGGCTGCGTGAGCGCATGGAGCAGGAGCTCGCGCGCGAGCGCCCCGGCCGGTACGACCTGAAGACGGGCCGCGGCGGGTTGCTCGACGTCGAGTTCTGCGTGCAGTGGCTGCAAATGAAGAACGGCGCCGACCCTCGCGTTCGCACCCCGGACACCGCCCTGGCCCTCGAAGCGCTCGCGGCGGCGGGGTACCTCGAGCGCAAGCATTTCGAGACGCTCCGCGACGGCTACGCGTTCCTCCGGCGGCTCGAGCAGCGCATCCACGTGCTCACCGGGCAGAGCGCGTCCGTGATCGACGTGCGGGCGCCGGGGCTCCCGGAGCTCGCCCGGCGCATGGGCCTCTCCGACGAGCCGGGGCACCCCGCGGCCGACCAGCTGCTCGCGAGCTACGAGCTCGTCACGACGAGCGTGCGGCGGGCTTACCGCGCGGCGTTGGGCGTTTAGTCCCCCGCGCGGGCAGCGGTGGGAGCAGCGCGAGGAAGCGGAGGAAGGCGCGCGCGCTCTCGACCCGCTTGCCGGCGCGGCGGCGCTGTCGTTGCAGCGCGTTCCAGGCCGCGACCCGCTCCTGGTAGGAAGCCGTCGCCTGCTCGTAGCGCTCGTGCAGCCTCCGCAGGCGGTCCACGTCGTTGTCGCCGTCGAGCTCGTAGCGGCAGTCCGCGGCCTGGATGAGCTTGAGCCGCCGCAGCTTGCCCCGGTGGTCGAACCGCGGATCGAACGGGAAGATGCGGCACCCGAGCGGGCGGGCGCCGTATATCCCACAACGATCGTTCGCGTCGAGGTAACGGCAGCGCCCCCGCTGATGACGCAGCACCATCACGCGCCGGCCGTTGTCGAGCAAGGCGAACGCCTCGGGCTCGTCGTCGAGATCGATGTCGTCCGGAGCGATGAAACGGACGAAATCCGTCGGGCTCTCCCCCGTGCGCTCGCTGATCCGCCGCACGTCCGCGTCCGTGAGCGGCAGGAGCGGCTCCTTGCAGCAGTTGCCGCATCCAGTGCAGCGGAACTTGAGCAGCTCGGTCGGGCTTGGCACGGTTTCGGGAGCTCTGCTCCCGGCAAGGGCGAAGCCTAGTCGAGCCGGCTCTGCTCCGTAAAGGGCCGCCATTTGGCCCCGGTCACTTTTCGGACGGCGCGGCGCTGTGGTTCGTCCGCGTCGTCGGCGCCGCCCTGCCGCCCCGCTCGCGCGTGTCGTACTTCAGCCCAGACGTGCGCGCCCGCTCCTCGCGCCATCTCGCCTCGCTTCCTCGCCGTGCCGCACCTCTGCTCGAGACGAAGCGCGACGCGAGCGGCCCGCACGCTCGAAATATGCGAGACTCGTCAGGGATGTCGCTGAAGATCGACCAGGACCACTCGCGCTTCCGGAACATCGTGCGCGGCAAGATCCGGCAAAACCTGCGACGCTACATTTCCCAGGGGGAACTGCTGGGGCGCAAAGGCAAGGATCTCGTCAGCATCCCGGTGCCGCACATCGACGTGCCCCGCTTCGTGTTCGGCGATCGCCAGAAGGGCGGCGTGGGACAAGGGGACGGCAACCCCGGCGACCCGGTGGGCGGTGAAGCGGGCGAGGGCGAAGACGGGGCGGGACAAGCCGGCAAGGATCCGGGCGAGCACCTGCTCGAGGTGGACGTGACGCTCGACGAGCTCGCCGACATTCTCGGGGAGGAGCTCGAGCTCCCCGCCATCGAGAACAAGGGCAAGAGCCGCATCATCGCCGCCAAGGATCGCTACACCGGCATCCGCAGGGTCGGGCCCGAGTCGCTGCGCCACTTCAAGCGCACCTACCGCGAGGCGCTCAAGCGCTCGATCGCGAGCGGCGTGTACGACCCGGCGGTGCCCTTCGTGGTGCCGCAGCACGAAGATCGGCGCTACCGCTCGTGGAAGGAAGACCTCGAGCCGGTCGCCAACGCCGTCATCATCTACATGATGGACGTCTCGGGCTCGATGGGAGACGAACAGAAGGAGATCGTCCGCATCGAGAGCTTCTGGATCGACACCTGGCTCCGCCGCCAGTACCGCGGCCTCGAAAGCCGGTACGTGATCCACGACGCCGTGGCCCGCGAGGTGGATCGGGAGACCTTCTTCCGCACCCGCGAGTCGGGTGGCACCATGATCTCGAGCGCCTACCGGCTCTGTGCCCAGCTCATCGACCAGCACTACCCGAGCGAAGAGTGGAACGTCTATCCGTTCCATTTCTCGGACGGCGACAACTGGTCGATGGAGGACACCCTCACCTGCGTGGACATCGTGAAGCGCGAGATCCTGCCGCGCGTGAACATGTTCGCGTACGGCCAGGTGGAGAGCCCCTACGGCTCCGGACAGTTCATCAAGGACCTCCGAGAACACTTCACGTCGGACGAGCGCGTCGTCACCAGTGAAATTCGGGACCGCGACGCGATCGTGAACAGCATCAAGGACTTCCTCGGCAAAGGCAAATGACGCTCGCCAATCCCAGCCTGCCCCGGTATCTGCGCCTCGAGCAAGAACGCATCGAGAAGATCGCCCGCTCCTACGGGCTCGATTTCTTCCCCGTGATCTTCGAGATGCTGAGCTACGACCAGATGAACGAGATCGCGGCCTACGGCGGCTTCCCGAACCGCTACCCGCACTGGCGCTTCGGCATGGAATACGAGCGCCTGAGCAAGAGCTACGAATACGGCCTCTCGAAGATCTACGAGATGGTCATCAACAACAACCCCTCGTACGCGTACTTGCTCGAGGGCAACAGCCTCACCGATCAGAAGCTCGTGATGTGCCACGTGTTCGGGCACGTGGACTTCTTCAAGAACAACTTCGCGTTCCGCTCCACCGACCTGGACGCCGCCGATCGGGTGGTGGATCCCACCTCGCGCGGCGGGCCCAGCTACGCCCCGAACCGCAAGTGGATCGACAAGATGGCGAACCACGGCGCCGCGGTGCGGCGCATGGTCGATCGCTACGGGATCCAGCGCGTCGAAGAGTTCATCGACATCTGTCTCTCGCTCGAGAACTTGATCGATCCCTGGTCCCGCTTCGTCGTGCGCCGGCACAAGGAGGACGAGGAAGAGGAACATCCGGGAGAGGTCGAGGTGCCGCGCCTGCGCGCCAAGGACTACATGGAGGAGTTCATCAACCCCTCGGAGTACATCGAGGAGCAGAAGAAGAAGCTCACGGCCGAGCGCGAGAAGGCGAAGGGCAAGCACCCGAGGACGCGCGAGCAGGACGTGCTCTTGTTCTTGCTCGAGAACGCGCCGCTCGAGCGCTGGGAGCGCGCGATCCTCGGCATCATCCGCGAAGAGGCCTACTACTTCGTGCCGCAGATGCAGACGAAGATCATGAACGAGGGCTGGGCCTCGTACTGGCACTCGAAGATGATGACGAACGACGTCTGCGACTGGAGCGAGATCGTCGACTACTCCGAGAACAACGCGGGCGTGATGGCCACCTCCGGCGGGCGCCTGAACCCCTACAAGCTCGGCGTCGAGCTGTTCCGCAGCATCGAGGAGCGCTGGAACAAGGGGCAGTTCGGCCGCGAGTGGGAGGAGTGCACCGACCTCGACGTGAAGAAGAACTGGGATCTCCGGCTCGGTCTCGGCCGGGACAAGATCTTCGAGGTGCGCGCGCTCTACACCGACGTCACGTTCATCGACGAGTTCCTGACCGAGGAGTTCGCGATCGAGCACAAGCTCTTCACGTACAACTGGTCGAGCCGGAGCGAGCGCTACGAGATCGAGTCGCGCGAGTTCCGCGCGGTGAAGGAGAAGCTGCTCGCGCAGCTCACGAATTTCGGAAACCCCATCATCTACGTCGAGGACGCGAACTTCGAGAACCGCGGGGAGCTCTTGCTCCACCACGATCATCGCGGCATCGACCTCCGGCCCGACTACGCCCGTGAAACCTTGAGCGCGCTCGTCCGCGTCTGGCGGCGGCCGGTGTGCGTCGCGACGCGCGCCGATGGCAAGCCGGTCCTGCTCCGCTTCGACGGCAAGGAGCACTCGATCCGGCACGACGCGCCCTGAGGCGAGGGTCCGTGGCCGCGCGAAGCGAGGTGGTGGGCGCGCTCGCCCTCGGGTGCGCCGTGCTCGCGGCGTGCTCTCCGGCGAGCCCTCCCCGAGCGCCGCACGCACCCCCTGCCG